>NZ_JACVBS010000009.1:0-292188 GCF_014852545.1 Variovorax sp. VRV01 | reverse complement strand
CGAAGACGGTGATGTCGTACAGGTCGGGCGCGAGCTTCAGGAGCTCCTCCAGCGTGCGCACGCCGGCCATGCCGTTGCCGACCATCACGAGCTTGAGTTTCTTCATCATGGGTGGGCCTTTCGGGGAATCAGCTGATTCGAAACAACAATGCAAATGCCGAAGCGCAGCCCTTGCGGGGCCGCGTTGTTCGGCGGGGTTAGGGGGTAGGAATGCCTGCGGAAGCGCGGGCGGGGGGTGCTGGGCGCTCTTCACGCTCCGGGCTCCGCTGGACCGCGGAAACCTCACCAAAACAGTGCTTCGTTACACCGTGAGCTTTCGGTCATGCAAAGACCGTGCCTGCTCCACACCGCACTCGCGCGGCGCGAAAAACCCGTCGCCCGGCACTTCCAACAAGCGAGCCGAGGGGTCAACATGTGTGCCGTGCGGCCGATCCGCACGGAGAGCAGCTGCGGCGCACCAATTCAAGGAGCAAAAGACATGTCGAATCACGTTTACAAGTCGCTCGAGCTGACCGGCTCGTCGCCGATCGGCATCGAGGATGCCGTGCAGACGGCCATCACCAAGGCGCACGAGACAGTCCGCAACATCCAGTGGTTCACTGTCACCGAGACGCGTGGCCACGTGGTGGACGGCAAGGTCGCGCACTGGCAGGTGACGGTGAAGATCGGGTTCACGCTGGAGTAGCCGCGAGCGGCGTGCCGGGTGCAAGAGAGCAGGGCGGTGGTCGATGGGCGGGCCCCTAGGACCCGATCAGGTGCAGCACCACCTGCCTGCGATGCGGCCTCACCCGGTGCTCCCACAGATAGATGCCCTGCCAGGTGCCCAGGGCCATGCGCCCGTTCGTCACGGGAATCGAAAGCTGGACCGCGGTCAGCGCCGAACGTACATGGGCCGGCATGTCGTCCGGCCCTTCGTCGCGGTGCCGGAACAGCGGATCGCCGTCGGGCACCAGGCGCGCAAGGAAACGGTCGAGGTCTGCCTGCACATCCGGATCCGCGTTCTCCTGCACCAGCAGGCTGGCCGAGGTATGGCGGATGAAGAGCGTCAGCAGCCCGGTTTGAAAGCTGGTGCGTTCGACCCATTGCGCGACGGTGCCGGTGATTTCCAGAAGGCCGCGGCCATCGGTGTCGAAGTCGAGCGTGGTGGTGGTCTGGCTGAGCATCGCAATCAGCACTTTAGCGCTGGAAATTCCGCGTACGTGCCCGAGATGCACGCCACCGGGGTACCTACCGGGCGAAAAATGAGTCGCCGACGAGCGTGGCCCGGGACTAACATGCAATCGTTCGACGCGCGGTTTCGCACGAGGCTGCCGCGGACCAACTGCTCACTCGTGCAAGGAGAGTAGTGATGGCAAGTCCTATGAATGTCACCAAGCTTCAGACGAAATCCCATGACGAGCCGGACGAGGTTCGGGAGCCGGAAAAAACGCGCGTCGAAGTGGTCCGCCTCGAGGGATACACGCTGGGACGCTTCAAGTTCCAGCCCGGATGGCGCTGGTCGAAGTGCATCAAGCCGGTCGTCGGCACGGAGAGTTGCCAGGTCGCTCACGTCGGGTACGTGGTTTCCGGGCGGATAACCGTGCAAATGAATGACGGCTCGAAGACCACCCTGGAGGAAGGCATGTCGTACACCATTCCACCGGGCCATGACGCATGGGTCGAAGGCAATGACCCGTTCGTTGGCTTCGAGGTGATCAGCGCAGAGGAATACGCAAAGCCCAAGAGCTGATCCCGACGGGGCTGCCGGCCGACTGCCAATGGCGACAAGGATTTACCGCAGCAACTGCAGAAGAAAGCAGTGGGGCATGGACGGCAAGGTCCTGCAGGGAGGAGTTGGCATCAATGTTATTTAACATAATGCACATTGTGTTCCTTTCGAATGGACTGCTCGGACGCCAATCCCGGCAAAACCCAGCCCGCCCTCAGGAACCCATGGGACTCACCGACGCCAGCGTCGGATCGAAGTCGGCCTCCACGCGCCCCACATCCGGCACCCGCGGATAGCGCAGTACGCGGTAGCCGGCCTCCACCAGCAGCGCCTCGCGGTCCAGGTCGCGCTGCGACTTGCCCTTGCTGCTCTTGTCGCCGCCGAACGCGACCACGGCCACGACCTTGAACGAACGGTCGCACACGACGAAGTCGGCGATCTTCCGGCTGAACGAGCTTCGCGCCGCGCGCGTGCGGGCCGTGAGCAATGCTCCGAAGCTGACCTGCGGCAGCACCACGAGGTCCGGCAGCGTCTGCACGAGCCGGTTGTACATGGCCTGCTCGCGCGCCGTGAGCGGCGGGCGCGCCTTGGGCTTGTCGACGAAACCGCTGCTGTTTTGTGCCGACCTCTTTTTGGCGACCGCTGCGAGCACCAGCAGTCCGACGGCCAGCAAAAAGACCATGAATAGGAACGTATTCATCTCTGCTTCTCCTTCAGCGCAGAGTCTCGCACGAGGCGCGGGCGCCCTTTTTTTGGCGTTTTCCCGGGCCTGCCGATGCGGCGGACCGGCCCTCAATGGAGCGTATGGAAGCTCACCATTTGCCATCCTTCGGAATGGCCTTGGAATCGGCCTTGGCGCCAGCCGCAGCCGCGATCAGCTGCGCGGCTTCCGGACGGTTGGCCTTGTTCGCGAAGTCGACGGCCGTCATGCCGAGCTGGTTCTTCATCGTGGTGTCCGCGCCTTCGGCCAGCAGGAGCTTCACGGCCTCGGTCGAGCCGTACATCGCGGCCATCATGAGCGGCGTGGTGCCGTTGGGCGATTGCGCATCGATGAAGGCGAACTTGTCGAGCAGCACCTTCATGATGCTCAGCTGGCCGCTGCTCGCGGCGTAATGCAGCGGCGTCCAGCCGGTCTTGTTGACGGCGGCGTCGCGCTTGAGCAGCTGCGCGACCACGTCCTGCTGGCCTTTGATGGCGGCCAGCATCAGCGGGGTTTCGTCCTTGGCATTGGCCAGGTCGACGTCGGTCTGCGGCGATTCGAGCAGCACCTGGACCACCTTGGGGGACGGTTCGCGCAGCGCAATGATCAGGCCGGTCTGGCCGTGCTCGTCGCGTGTGTTGGGGTCGAAACCGCGGTTCAGCAGGGTGCGCACGCCGCTCGCGTTGTCGCCGCGCACGGCCCGGAAGAAGTCTTCGAACGAGCCTGCATTGGCGGAAAAAATTGCTGTTACGACAGCAAGATACAAGAACTTCTTGATGTATTTCTTCATATTGCTTTGACTCCCTTGAACAGCGCTTCGAAGTTGTGGCTCGTGGCCTCGGCCACGGCTTCGAGCGGCAGCTTGCGCAGTTCGGCGATCTGCTTCGCCACAAAGGGCACGTAGGATGGATTGTTGGTCTTGCCGCGGTATGGCACGGGCGCCAGGTACGGGCTGTCGGTTTCGATCAGCATCCGGTCGAGCGGCACGAAGGCCGCCACGTCGCGCAGGTCCTGCGCCTTCTTGAAGGTCAGGATGCCCGAAAAGGAAATATAAAAGCCCAGGTCGAGCGCGGCGCGCGCCACTTCGGCGGTCTCGGTGAAGCAATGGAACACGCCGCCCGCAGCGTTGCCGGCGCCGTCCTCGCCCTCCTCCTTGAGGATGGCCAGCGTGTCGGCCGAGGCTTCGCGCGTGTGGATGACCAGCGGCATGCGGGTTTGCTGCGCGGCGTGGATGTGCACGCGGAAACGGTCGCGCTGCCATTCCATGTCGGCAATGCTGCGCCCGCCCTTGCGCTCTTCCATCTGGTAGTAGTCGAGCCCGGTTTCGCCGATGGCCACCACGCGCGGCAAGGCCGCGCGGCGCACCAGGTCGTCCACCGTGGGCTCGGCAATGTCCTCGTTGTCGGGGTGCACGCCCACGCTGGCCCAGAAGTTGTCGTAGCGTGCGGCCAGCGCCTGCACATCGTCGAACTCCTCGAGCTTGGTGCAGATGCACAGGGCCCGGTCGACCTGCGCCTCGGCCATGGCGGCGCGGATTTGCGGCATCTGGTCCGCGAACTCGGGGAAAGTGAGGTGGCAGTGGGAATCGGTGAACATGTCGTATCAGAGGAGCGGCGGCTGGCCCCATTCCAGAAATACCGCGGAACCGGCTCTGCCGGGCCGCTGGTATGGCCCCCGGTAGGGGGTGGGCGTAGCGACACGAAGTGCGCGCAGCCTGGGGGCGAGCTAAATGGTTTGTGTTGGCCGGTCGGAAGCCATCGAGCCGCCGAGCGCCGCTTCGATGCGGGCCTTGAGCTGGCGCGATTTCTCGTCCGACGGAAAACGGATGCCCACGCCCGGTGCCCGGTTGCCCGCGGCGCGCTGCGGCGTGATCCATGCGACCTTGCCGGCCACCGGGTAGCGCTGCGGGTCTTCAGGGAGGGTCAGCAGCACGTAGACATCGTCGCCCAGCCGGTATTCGCGCGTGGTCGGAATGAAGATGCCGCCTTCGGCAAAGAGCGGAATGTAGGCGGCATAGAGCGCGCCCTTTTCCTTGATGGCGAGCTGAATCACGCTCGGCCGTTGAGGCGCCGGGGCGGCGGGTGCGGGTGCGGCTGGTTGGTTCATGGGCGGCGAGCAGCAGAGTTTAGGGTGGTTCGCGCTTCGCTCACAAGCGCTTCCAGCATCAGGCCCGCATTGAAGGGGTGTTCGGCGGTCCTGGCCGCGTTCGCGAGCGACTTCGACCAGCGCGCGAGCGCCAGGTGCGAAGGTACCGCGGGCGGCAGGTCGGCGGCATCGAAGAAGCGCGGCGCGGCGCCGCTGCCAACGGCCATCAGGTCGTGGCAAAGCTTTTGCAGCGAGCCGATGGCCTGCGATGGCGACTGGTCCGCAAGCGCGGCCACGTCGCCGCGCGAAACGGCCTTGGGCAAGAGCGACCAGGCCTTGGGCGACTGGCCGGAGCGCGCAAGCCGCAAGGCATCGCTGGGGCGCCCGCCGGCGGCGCGCAGCAATGCGGCGGCATCGGCGGCGGGCACGTCCTGCGCGGCCAGCCAGGCTTCGGCCTCGGCCGTCTCGGGCCAGGGCAGCGTGAAGCCCAGGCAGCGGCTGCGGATGGTCGGCAGCAATTGCCAGGCCGCCTCGCTGGCGAGCACGAAGCGCACGTCGCCGACCGGCTCCTCGAGCGTCTTGAGCAGCGCATTGGCGGTGATGGTGTTCATGCGCTCGGCGGGATACACCAGCACCGCCTTGCCGCGGCCGCGCGCGCTGGTGCGCTGGGCAAAGCCGACGGCATCGCGCATGGCCTCGACGCGGATCTCGCGGCTGGGCTTGCGCTTCTTGTCGTCGATGTCGGCCTGCGCCTTTTCGTCGAGCGGCCAGCCAAGCTCCTGCATGGCGACCTCGGGCATCAGCACGCAAAGGTCGGCGTGGGTGCGCACCTCGATGGCGTGGCAGCTCGGGCAATGGCCGCAGGCGGTGCCGCCCTCCTCCTTGTTGGGCTGTTCGCACAGCCAGGCCGCGGCAAGCGCGAGCGCGAGTTCGTATTGGCCGAGTCCCGACGGCCCCTGCAGCAGCCACGCATGGCCGCGCTGGCGCAGCAGTTCCGCGAGCGGCCGATGCAACCAGGGCGAAAGCGCGGGCGTGCTCATCGCGGCGCTCCGCCTGCGGGTGCCAGCGCGCCGCGCGCAACGAGCGCCGCCTCGACCTGCTGCCAGACCTGGTCGCGCGTCTGGCTGGCGTCGATGCGCACGAAGCGCGGCGCATCGGCTGCCGCACGGGCCGCGTAGCCCGCCGCGACGCGCCGGAAGAATTCGACCGGCTGGGACTCGAACTTGTCGGGCAGGCGCGCGCCCGCCAGACGCTGGGCAGCAATTTCGGGCGCCAGGTCGAACCAGAGCGTGATATGGGGCTGCAGCAGCCCTGCCGCTCCCCTGCCCCCCTGCACCCATTGCTCCAGCGTCGACAGCACTTGCGTATCGAAGTCGCGGCCCGCGCCCTGGTAGGCGAAGGTGGCATCGGTGAAGCGGTCGCACAGCACCACGTCGCCGCGCGCCAGCGCCGGCTCGATGATCTGCACGATGTGGTCGCGCCGCGCCGCGAACACCAGCAGCGATTCGGTCAGCGGGTCCATCGGCTGTTCGAGAACCAGGCCGCGCAGGGTTTCGGCGAGCGGCGTGCCGCCGGGCTCGCGCGTGCGCACGACCGTGCGACCGCGGGCCTTGAAGAGCGCCTCCATCGCGTCGAGATGGCTCGACTTGCCGGCTCCATCGATGCCCTCGAGCGTCAGAAACAGGCCGTCACTCATTGCGCAACTTTCGGTTTGGTTTCGCCGCCGCCGCGCTGGTAGCGGTTGACCGCGCGGTTGTGGTCGTCGAGCGAACTGCTGAACTGGCTGGTGCCATCGCCGCGCGACACGAAGTACAGCGACTTGCTCTGTGCCGGCTGCACCGCCGCCAGCAGCGCCGCCTTGCCCGGCATGGCGATGGGTGTGGGCGGCAGGCCGCCGCGCGTGTAGGTGTTCCAGGGGGTGTCGGTCAAGAGGTCCTTCTTGCGCAGGTTGCCGTCGAACGCGGTGCCCAGGCCGTAGATCACGGTCGGGTCGGTCTGCAGCGGCATGCCGGCGCGCAGCCGGTTGACGAAAACGGCGGCGATCTCGGAGCGGTCCTTGGCTTTTCCTGTCTCCTTTTCGACAATGCTGGCCAGGATCAGCGCCTGATCCGCCGATTGAAGCGGCAAATCGGCCGCCCGGGCGGCCCATGCCGCTTCGAGCTTCTTGTCCATGGCCCGCATGGCGCGCTGCAGCAGCGCGATGTCGGTCGAGCCCTTCGAGTAGGTGTAGGTGTCGGGGAAGAAGCGGCCTTCGGGATGCACGCCGGGCCGGCCGAGTTTGGCCATCAGGGCGTCGTCGGGCAGGCCGACGGTTTCGGGCTTGAGCTGTTCGGCCTTGGCGAGCGCGGCGCGCACCTGCCGGATGTTCCAGCCTTCGACCAGCACGATGCTGCGGGTGGCCTCCTCGCCGCGCACCAGCACGTTGAGCAGCATCTTGGGCGTGATGCCGCGCTCCAGCTCGTAGCTGCCGGCGCGGATCTGGCGGTCCTGCCCTGAAATGCGGAACCAGAGATAGAGCAGCTGCGGCTGCACCTCGGTGCCGGTATCGGCCACCGCCTGCGCAACGCCGCGCGGCGTGGTGCCGGGTTCCACGGAAAGATCGACGCTGGGCGCGGGCAGCTTGAGCGGCTGGTGCACCCACCAGAGGCCGGCGGCGCCGAGGCCGAGCGCAGCCAGGGCGGCGAGCAGGAAAAGCGTGAGGAAGAAGCGGCGCACGGGTCCGGATGAAATAGCGGAGAAAAGAAAAACGAATCAGGGCGAAAAGTCGGTGGCCCTGCGGGAACCGGGGCGGGATTCCCTGCGGACCGGACGGAACGGCTCCGACCATGATAATTCAGCGATGACTACTGCCGTTCTCAATGGTGTTACCGCTCTTTCCGGCCTTGGCGTGATCCGCGCCGAGGGACCCGATGCCGCCAGCTTCCTGCATGGACAGCTCACCCAGGATTTCGCGCTGCTGGGCGCCACCGAGGCCCGCCTGGCCGCGCTTTGCACCGCCAAGGGCCGCGTGATCGCCAGCTTCGTCGGCATCCGGCCGCAGCCGGAACTGGTGCTGCTGGTCTGCAGCCGCGACATCCTGGCCGCCACGCTCAAGCGCCTGTCGATGTACGTGCTGCGCGCCAAGGCCAAGCTCACCGACGCCACCGAGCAATTCGCGCTCTATGGCCTTGCCGGCACCGCGCTGGCGGCCAACGGCCTCGATGCCACCGCCCTGCCCGGCCAGCGCACCGCCATCGGCGACGGCGTCAGCGCGGTGTCGCTCTATCCGGCCGACGGCGTGCCGCGCGCCATGTGGATCGCCCCGGCCGGCAGCCCGGCGCCCACGGGTCCGGCGCTCGATGCGCAGCTGTGGCAATGGAGCGAGGTCCGCAGCGGCATCGTGACCGTGACCACGCCGGTGGTCGAGGCCTTCGTGCCGCAGATGATCAACTACGAATCCGTGGGCGGCGTGAACTTCAAGAAGGGCTGCTACCCGGGCCAGGAAATCGTGGCGCGCAGCCAGTTCCGCGGCACTTTGAAGCGGCGCGCCTACCTCGTGCAAGCCGATGCACCCCTCGGCGCCGGGCAGGAAGTGTTCGCGGCCGGTGATGCCGAGCAACCCGTAGGCACGGTGGCGCAGGCCGCGCCGGCGCCCGGCGGCGGCTGGGCCGCGCTGATCTCGATCCAGATCTCGGCGCTCGAAACCGGCGGGCTGCATGCGGGCAGCGCCGGCGGGCCGGCGCTCACGGTCGAGCCGCTGCCGTATCCGCTGCTCGAAGACATCTAGTCTTTTTTCGAATCCCCCAGCGTCCGAAGACTTGGACGCCTGGCGCTGCCCCGAAAGAGGCAGCGCCATTTTCTTGCGCGCGTTTAACCCTGCCGCCGGCGCTGCTCCGTAGAAGCCGTACCGATCCACTCCTGGCAAGGAAAGACCATCATGAAGCGCAGACTCCTCTTCTCGACCGCCCTCGCATGGACCGCATTGGGCGTGCTGCCGGCATGCGCCGAAAGCCCGGTGCGGCCGCCGCCTTCGACCTTCAACCGCATCGGTTCGCTGATGCAGCTCAGCGTGGTCGACCGCGCGAGCGGCCGCGAACTGCCGATCTACCGCCACCGCGGCGAATACTGGGTAGCGGGCCGGCCCGGCACGCGCTACGCGATCCGCGCGCGCAATGCGGTGGGCGAACGCGTCATGGCCGTGATGTCGGTGGACGGCGTCAACATCGTGACGGGCGAAACCGCGGGCGTGCTGCAGAACGGCTATGTGTTTTCCGGTGGCGAGCGCAGCGACATCACCGGCTGGCGCAAGAGCGATTCGCAGATCGCGGCCTTCGAATTCACCTCCATCGGCAATTCGTACGCAAGCCGCACTGGGCGGCCGGACGACGTGGGCGTGATCGGCGTCGCGATGTTCCACGAGCGTGTGCCCGAGCCGCCTTCGCTGCCGCCGGCGGTGGCGGAGGCCGCACCCGCTGCACCTGCCGCACAGGCCCGCTCCGCCGACAGCGCCTTGGGCGCTGAATCCGCCGCATCGGCGAAAGGCAGCCTGGCCCGGCCATCGCCGCCCAGCCCGAGCCTGGGCACCGCCCACGGCCGGCGCGAGACCTCGCACGTAGGCCACACCACCTTCGAACGCGCACAGTCCACGCCCGACGAGGTGGTTCGCATCCGCTACGACAGCCGCGAGAACCTCATTGCCGCGGGTGTGATTCCGGTGCCTCCACCCGCTCGCTGGCCGCGCCCCGAGGGCCCGTCCGCCTTCCCGGGTTCGGAGATGGGCTACGTGCCCGATCCGCCGGCGCGCTATTGAGCGCCGTCTCGGGCGCTGCGATCAGGCCAGCGTGCGGCGCATCTCGATGTGCGGAATGCCGGCTTCCTCGAAAGGCTCGCCATGCACGGCGTAGCCCAGCCGCGCATAGAAGCGCTCGGCGCTGCGCTGCGCATGCAGGCCGATCTCGCGGTCGCCGCGCGCCTTGGCGGCCGCCTCCAACGCCTGCATCACGGCGGCACCGTGGCCGCCGCTGCGCAGCGCGCGGTGCACGGCCATGCGGCCGAGCATGGCCGTGCCGTCGACCGCGTCGAGCAGCCGGCCGGTCGCGATCACCTGGCCGAGCCGGTTGCGGGCCACCGCATGCAGCACCACGGCATCGTGCGCGTCCCACTCCAGTTCCTTGGGAATGTTCTGCTCCTCGATGAAGACCGCGCGCCGCAGCGCACCCGCGCCTTCGCCCAGCGTTTTCCAGCCGCCCGTTTCCACCGTGCGCATCGGCTCGCCGGCCTCGAAGCCCGTGAGGATTTCGCGCAAGGCAGGCGGCACCGGCTTCGAGGTTTGCGTGGCCGGGTCGGCAAACACATAGACGAGTTCGCAGCCCACCAGGTACTGGTTCTGCCGGAACAGCGCGCCCTCGAAGACGATGGACGAATTGCCAATGCGCGCGCACTTCATGCCCACGTCGATCACGTCGTCCATACGCGCGGAGGCGCGAAAGTCGACCGTGGCCTTGCGCACGTAGAGGTCGCCGCCCAGCGCATGCATGGCCTCTTCGTACGGCAGCGCGAGCGCACGCCAGTAGTCGGCAATGGCGGTGTCGAAGTACATCAGGTAGTGCGCATTGAATACGATCTTCTGCATGTCGACTTCGGCCCAGCGCACGCGCAGGCGGTGAAAGAAGCGAAAGTCTTTTCGTTGGGGCGTGGCTTCGTCGGTCATGGGTTCAGTGCGTCCTTGAGTGCACGGGCCGCGTCGTCCTGCGCCTGCAGCGCCTCGGGGATGGCGCGGCCCATTTTCAGAAATTCGTGGATCACGCCGCGGTAGATTTCCAGGTCGACCGCCACGCCCGCGGCACGGAGCTTGTCGGCGTAGGCAATGCCCTCGTCCACCACCGGATCGCATTCGGCCAGGCCGATCCATGCAGGCGCCACGCCGTCGACGTCGTCGGCCAGCAGCGGCGCAAAGCGCCAGTCGTCGCGGTCGGCCGGCGTGCGCACGTACTGGCCGAAGAAATAGTCGATCAGCGCCTTGGTCAGCAGCGGGCCATGGGCGTAGCGCCGGTGCGAGGCCGTGTCCTGGTGCGCCGCGGTGCCGGGATAGATGAGCATCTGCAGCGCGAGCGGCAGGCCCGCGTCGCGCGCGAGGATGGCGCACACAGCGGCCAGCGTGCCGCCGGCGCTGTCGCCGCCCACCGCAAGGCGCTCGATGTCGACGCCGACGCGGCCCCCTTCGTGGGCGAGGAAGGCGAAGGCATCCCATGCATCGTTCGATGCCGTCGGAAACTTGAATGCGGGCGCCAGCCGGTAGTCGACCGACACCACCGCGCAGCCGCTCTTGCTGCTCAGCACGCGGCACAGCGTATCGTGCGTGCGGATGTTGCCGACCGTGAAGCCGCCGCCATGGAAATACATCAGCGCCGGCAGCACCGCCGTTGCCGACGGGGCGTAGAGCCGCGCAGGAATCGCGAAGCCATCGCGCGCCGGAATGGTGAAATCATCGACGCGCGCCAGCGCGGGCTTCGGCACTTCGAGCACGCCCGCGCCTTTCTCGTAGGATGCCTTGGCCTCGTCGGGTGTGAGCTGGTCGAGCGAAGGATGGCCGGCCCGCGCCATGCGCTCGACCACGCCGGCCATCTTCGCGGTGAGCGGCGGCTGCCATGTGCCGGGCGCGACAGCGGCAAGGGTTTTGTTCATGTGCAAGACTGTCCCTGCTTGTTAGATTTGGGTGGTCTGCAATCGTACTGCCCCAGGCAAACCCACCTCATGGCCCTCATCCAATACCTCACCCAGATCCAGTTCGAATTCGGCGCCATCCAGCTGCTGTCCAGCGAATGCGCGCGCATCGGCATCAACCGGCCGCTGATCGTGACCGACGCGGGCGTGCGCGCGGCCGGCGTGCTGCAGAAGGCGCTCGATGCCATTGCCGACCTCGAGGTGGCGGTGTTCGACCAGACGCCTTCCAACCCCACCGAGGCCGCCGTGCGGGCGGCCGTCGAGCTGTACCGCAGCGGCCGCTGCGACGGACTCATCGCGGTGGGTGGCGGCTCCGCCATCGATTGCGCCAAGGGCGTGGCGATTGCGGCCACGCACGAAGGCCCGCTCAAGACCTACGCCACCATCGAGGGCGGCTCGCCCAAGATCACCGAGCGCGCGGTGCCGCTCATTGCGGTGCCCACCACCAGCGGCACCGGCAGCGAGGTGGCGCGCGGCGCCATCGTGATCGTCGACGACCACCGCAAGCTCGGCTTCCACAGCTGGTTCCTGATGCCCAAGGCCGCCATCTGCGACCCCGAGCTCACGCTCGGCCTGCCGCCCCGGCTCACCGCCGCCACCGGCATGGACGCCATTGCGCACTGCATGGAAACCTTCATGTCGGCTGCGTTCAATCCGCCGGCCGACGGCATCGGCCTGGACGGCCTGGAGCGCGCCTGGCTGCACATCGAACGCGCCACAAAAGACGGCAGCGACCGCGAGGCGCGCCTCAATCTCATGAGCGCGTCGATGCAGGGCGCCATGGCGTTCCAGAAGGGCCTGGGCTGCGTCCATTCGCTGAGCCACAGCCTGGGCGGCGTCGACCCGCGCCTGCACCACGGCACGCTCAACGCCCTCTTCCTGCCGGCCGTGATCCACTTCAATGCGGGCGCCGAATCGGTGCAGAAGGAGCAGCGGCTGCAGCGCATGGCGAGGGCCATGCACCTCGATTCGCCCGGCGATCTCGGCGACGCGATCCGCGACATGAACGCGCGCCTCGGCCTGCCCAAGGGCCTGGCCGAAGTGGGCGTCACGCCTGCGCTGTTCGAGCAGATCATCGACGGGGCCATGGCCGACCACTGCCACAAGACCAACCCGCGGCTGGCTTCGCGCGACGACTACAAGGCGATGCTCGAAGCCTCGATGTAAGGGAGGAGATCCCTCTCGCGTCATGTATATGACATAAGGAATTTCTAGACTGGCACTCGAAGGCTTCGCATTCGCAGAAGCCCCAAGGGCCAGGGAAATTTCGAATGCCACGTACCGTCCAGGTTCACACCGTACTCAACGCCGAGCAGCTCAAGTTCCGCGCGATGCGGGGACAGGAAGGCCTCTCGCAGCTGTTCGAGTTCGAGGTCGACATGGTCAGCCCGAGCTTCAATCTCGACCTGAAGACGCTGCTGGGTACTTCGCTCACGCTCGAACTGCAGGACGAAGGCGCCTCGCGCTTTCTCAACGGCACCGTGGTGCGCTTCGAGCTGGTGGGCCGCGCCAACGAAACCGGCCGCCACTACATCTACCGCGCGCTGGTGCAACCCTGGCTCTGGTATCTCACGCGCACCACCGACTGCCGCATCTTCCAGAACAAGAGCGTGCCCGAGGTGCTCGACGAGGTGCTCGGCAAATACGGCTTCGAGTACGAGAAGCGCCTCTCGGGCAGCTACCGGCCCTGGGAATACTGCGTGCAATACCAGGAGAGCGACTTCGCCTTCGTCTGCCGCCTCATGGAGCACGAGGGCATCGCCTACCATTTCGAGCACCGCAACGGCTCGCACCTGCTGGTGCTGGCCGACGACGTGGGCGGCTACAGCACCCTGCCGGGCCACGCCACCATTGCCTACCGTCCGCGCGACCGCGTGGTGAATGCGATGGAGCCCTGCATCGACCAGTGGCGCATCTCGGAGCAGATCACCTCGGGCCGCGTGATGCTCGACGACTTCGACTTCAGGAAGTCGCGCGCCTCTCTGCAGAGCGTGCAGCAGGACCCGAAAGGCCACGATCATTCAGGCTACGAAGTCTATGAATGGCTGGGCGGCTACAGCGAGAACGACCAGGGCGACAGCTACGCGAAGATCCGCCTTCAAGAGCTGCAGTGCGCGCACGAACTGGCCACGGGGCACACCAACGTGGCCGGCATGGCACCGGGCTACCTGTTCCAGATGACGCACTGCCCGCGCGAGGCCGACAACCGCGAATACCTCGTCACCCAGACCCGCTACGACCTGCAGGAGCCCGAGTACGCCACCGGCGGCACCGCCGAATCGGTGTGCGAGTTCGACTTCACCGTGCTGCCCTCCAGCGTGCCCTACCGCCCCGCGCGCAAGACGCCCAAGCCGCGCACCAACGGCCCGCAGACCGCCACCGTGGTCGGCCCCGAAGAAATCTGGACCGACCGCTTCGGGCGCGTGAAGCTGCAGTTCCGCTGGGACCGCTACGGCCAGTCGGACGAGAACAGCTCGTGCTGGGTGCGCGTGTCGAGCAACTGGGCCGGCTCCAACTACGGCACCATGCACATGCCGCGCGTGGGCCAGGAAGTGATCGTCGATTTCATCGGCGGCGAGCCCGACCGTCCCATCATCACCGGCCGCGTCTACAACAACGACCAGATGCCGCCCTGGGAGCTGCCCGCCAACGCCACGGCCAGCGGCATCCTCACGCGCTCCAGCAGCGGCGGCGCGGCCAACCAGGCCAACATGCTGCGCTTCGAGGACCGCACGGGCGCCGAGCAGATCCTGCTGCATGCCGAGCGCAACCTCGACGTCGAAGTGGAGGCGGACGAAACCCACACCACCGACGGCACCCGCACCACCCTCATCAAGGGCCACGAGTCGGCTACCTACCAGAGCGGCGAGACGCGCGACATCACCGCGGGCGCCAAGGAAACCATCACCGGCGGCGACACGCGCGACGTGGCCGGCGGCTTCAGCGAAACGGTCAGCGGTGGCGTGACCCAGACGATTTCGGGTGGCAAGAAGCGCACGCTCAGCGGCGGGCTGGACGACACGATCTCGGGAGGCGTGAAACTGGCGATCACCGGCGGCTTCCACGGCACCATCGACGGGCAGGAGATCCGCTTTGTCAGCGGTGGCCGCAGCGACACCATCAACACCTCGAACAACGTCAAGGTCAACGGCCCGTCGACCACGACCGTCACCGGCCCGACGGTGCACACCTCGCCGGACGTGACCTTCAACACGACCAACCACATCCACAACACGACGCAGCACGTCATCAACACCAACGTCTACAACACGACTTCGAACACCTACAACAACCTGACGGTCAACTACACCAACAACTCCGCCACCTACACCAACAACTACGCCAAGAGCAGCGACTGGAGGTGGTTTCGCCTGGGCGGCACCGGCCTGAACATGGACGTGTCGGGCATTTCGCTGGGCGTGGTGGCCGTGCGTTCGATGGCCATCGGCGTGCAGGCGCAAGCCATCGGCGTGAAACTGGAGGCTGTGGGCGCGGAGTGGAAGAACAAGGCCATGTCGCTGGGGGATGCCGGTGCGCTCATCCAGCTCGTGGGCACGGAGATCAAGACGGGTGGCCTGCGCGCAGGCATCCAGGCGCTCAAGATCCTGCTCTGAGGCGTGGACAACGTGCTCGATATCGTGCTGTGGGGAGTGTTCGGCATCGTCAGCCTGGGTGTGATCGTGCTCGCCGGGATCGTGCTCAGCGTGTCGCTGATGAGCCATCGCGCCTATGCCGAGGAAGGCCGGCTGTGGCAGCAGTTGCAGGCCGATGGGCGCCCGCTGCAGGGCGTCGCGGTTTCCCTGGTGCGCTCGCCCAGCGGCTACTCCCGGCGCGGCCCCGTCGGCCAGCGCTTGACGGCCGTGCAGCTGGGCGTCGCCTACGTCGATGCCGACGGCATCGAGCAGCAGGCCACCTTGCGCACACTCATCGACGAGGACCTGCTGGCCCATTTCTCCGCGGGCCGGCCCGAGATCCATCTGCTGCAGGACCCGCAGGACCCGTCGCGGCTGGCCATCGACCGCAGGCGCACCCCGCTGGTGATCCGCGGCGCAGGGCGCTGATCCCCCTGTGAAAACCATCAAGCCCCTGCGCCTGAGCGTCCTGACCCGGCCCTTCCTGCGCGCGCAAAGCCAGCGTCTCGCGCTCACCGTGATCGGCATGCACACCCTCGGCGAAGGGGGCGTGCTGCTGCCGGAGACGGAGCTCTGGAAGACCGTCTCTGCCGAAGTGGGAAACCAGTCCGCGATCGATCTCGGCATTCCCAAGCTGCAGCCCGAGTTCCTGGTGAGCGGCCAGGCCTACACCTGCCATCAGCAGGACAAGACACGCTGCGCGGTCGACCTGCGCGTCGGCGCCTTGCGGCGCCAGTTTCTCGTCTCGGGCGACCGCTACTGGCTGGATGGACGCGCCACCGAACCGCAGGCTTTCGACACCATGCGCCTGGACTGGCGGCACGCGTTCGGCGGCCCCGGCTTTGCCGCCAACCCCGCGGGCATCGGGTATGCACCCGAGATGGTCAACGGCCTGCTGGTGCAGCGGCTTCCCAACGTCGAACGCCCGGGCGATGGCATAGACCGCCCCGACCGGCGTCCGGCCCCCGCCTGCCCGGGTGCGATGGACGTCGATCTGCCCGAGCGCCTGAAGCTGCTGGGATCGGACTACGGCGACCAGTGGCGCGAGACGCTGTACCCCGGCTTCGCGCGCGACATGGACTGGCAGTTCTTCAACGCCGCGGCCCCGGAACAGCGCTGGAACGACGAACTGTCCATCCCCGCAGCCGCACCCTACGAGATCTGGAACATGCACCCGGAGCATGCGGTGCTGCGCGGACGGCTTCCGGATCTGCGCGCACGCGGCTTTGTGGCGAGAAAGTCTGCGCGGCCCCTTGCGCTGGAAGAGGTGCCGCTGCGGCTGACCACCGCCTGGTTCTTCCCGCACGTGGCGCAGGTCATGCTGATCTTCCACGGCGAGACGTCCATCGTCGAGGACGATGCCGCGGACATCACGCATGTCATGCCGGCGATGGAGGCGCCGGACAGCCCCCTGCGCCCCCTCTCCCACTACGAGCAGGTCTTCGAGAATCGCTGCGACCTGGAGAAAGGCGCGATCCATGCGCTGCTCGACGAGGAACTGCTGCCGGCCTCGGCCATCGGCCCCTGGCTGGACCAGATCGACGCGCGCGAATCGATCCTGGCGAGGAACATCAAGGACAGGGGCGAGCGCCTGCGCGCCGAGCTGACGGCCCGCGGCCTGGAGGCCGGCCACAAGGCGCGCCATTTCCGGGAACGGCCGCTGCCGGCGCCTTTCGGCAAGATGCCCACGCTGGCCGAACTGCCCGAGTTCATCGAGAAGACGCGCGCCTACCAGCGCGAACAGGAACGCAAGCTGGAGGAAGCCAGGCAGGAGGTCGCGAAGGCGGCCCGGGACAACGCATCCGAATCGCGCAAGGCGGGCTTCGACAGCAGCCGGATCATCGAGGAAAGCCAGAACGCGCAGCTCAAGGGCCCGCCGAAATTCGAGGCCGAGACGATCGTCAAGGGGCTGGCCGGCATCGCCGCGGCCACCGGCACTCCGGCGATGAGCGCCGCCGAGCACGCCGAGCTGCAGTCCGCCGGACAGCGGGGCCGGCGGGGCATGCTGGCGCTGTACCGCATGGGGGCTCACCACCAGGCCGCTGCCGATCCGATGGCCGCGCAACACAATGCGCAGGCGCGCGAACGCGTACTCGCCGCCATGGCCGCGGACCGCGACCTGTCCGCCATGGATCTGACAGGCTGCGACCTGTCGGGCCTCGATCTGCGGGGCGCCCGCATGCACCAGACCTTGCTCGAAGGCGCCCGCCTCCAGGGCAGCCGCCTGGATGGCGCCGACTTGAGCCAATCGGTGCTGGTGCGCGCCGACCTGAGCCAGGCGTCGTTGACGGGCTGCAACCTGGAGCGTGCCAACCTCAGCCTCGCCCGCTGCGAAAACACCAACTTCGCACAGGCCCGCTTCGAGCGCACGCAGATGGAAAAGCTGCGCCTGGCCGGCTGCTGCCTCGACGAAGCGAAGTGGAGCCATCTGTTGCTGCAGGGAATCGAGCTCGCGGATTGCAGCCTGCGGCGTGCCGACCTGAGCTACCTGAGCATGGCCGAACACTGCCGGCTGGCCCGCTGCGACTTCGGCGAGGCACGCCTGGAAAAGGTGCTGTTCGTGCAGGCCGAATTCGAGTCGGTGGATTTCTCCGGCGCCGCCGTCGAAGCCTGCAGCTGGGTCCACACACCGCTCGACAAAGGCATCCGGTTTCGCCGTGCCATGCTCAAGGCCACCAGCTTCGTTGGCACCACGGATCTTCGCGGGGCCGATTTCGAGGATGCCACGCTCGTGCATTGCACCTTGCGCGAGCTGCCGCTCGACGGCGCGAACTTCAGGCGGGCTACGCTCGATACCTGCGATTTTTCCTCCGCGTCGCTCAAGGGCGCGGACCTGCGCGCGGCGGCGGCGCCCGACAGCCTCTTCATCCGCGCCGATCTCACGCGTGCCTCCCTGCGGCTCGCCAATCTCATGAATGCCAATCTTCAGAAGGCCTGCCTGGTCGATGCCGACCTGGGCGAGGCCAACCTGTTCCGTGCCGATGTCGCGCAGGTCCTCATCAGCCGCGGCACGCTCACCCTGGGTGCCCACATCGACCAGATCAAGACACTGCCCCGGCGCGCCGAGGCGGGCGGCGCGTGAACGCCGGGACGCTGGCAGCCCAGGTCCGCAATGGTGAGCCGATCCGCGAGAAGGACTTCAGCAACATGGACATGAGGGGCATCGACCTGCGTGGCGGCGTGTTCAGCGAATGCAGCTTCCGGGGCGTTCAGGCCGATGCCGCGCGCCTGGGCGAATCCCTCTTCGAGAAATGCCGCTTCGACCAGGCGCAGTTGCCGTCGGCGGAGCTGACGCGCGCCGCCTTCCACGAGTGCAGCCTGCAGGATGCGGTGCTGGATGCGGCCTCCATGCCGCATTCGGTGTTCAGCGGCTGCACGCTGTCGGGCGTTCGGCTGGAAGAGGCCTTCATGGACCAGGCGAACTTCCATCGAAGCGAACTGCGCAACGCCTGCCTGGACCGTGCCAGCCTCGACAAGGCCGTGTTCTCCGAGTGCGACCTGACGGGCGCCTCCTTCAATGCGGTGGCCTTCTCGTCGACCATCTTCTTTCGCGCAACGCTGACGGGCACGCGCTACAACGGGGCCAGCTTCACGAACGCGATCTTCAGCGAGGCGGATCTTGCGGGGCAGGACTTCTCCGGACAGCAGTTCCACCTCTGCCAGTTCATCGATGCGGTGCTGGCGGCGTGCCGATTCCGCGATGCGCGCCTCACGCAGTGCAACTTCAAGGGCGCCGACCTGCGCAACGCGGTGCTGGCAGGGGCGCAGGCCATGCAGTGCCTGTTTCCCGAGGCCGACCTGCGCGGCGTCGATGCGCGGCGCGGCCACTTCCAGCAGAGCATCTGGGTCGACGCCCACCTCGACGGCGCGGACTTCTCGCAGGCGCAACTCGAACAGGGCGTCTTCCATCGTGCGCACTGCGGGCACGCTGCATTCACCGGCAGCCGCCTGGACTACGCCGATTTTTCCTATGCCTCGCTGGTCCAGGCCGACTTCCGCGATGCCGCCTTCCTGCGCACCGTGCTTCACCGCGCCGACCTGGATGGCACCAGGTTCAGCACCCGCCTGGGTACGCTGGATCGGGACCCTGCCCTGCACGAAGCCGAGAAGGTGGCGCTCCAGCAGCCCGAGCGCGCATCCCGCCTGGACCGGGACGTCCATGGCCGCCGCCCCAAGAAAGAAAGCCCATGACCTCCACCCGGACCACCGTCGGCGGCACGACCGCCACCGCACGCCATGCAACGCAAGGCGTGCTGGATCCGCTGATGCAGCGCCCTTCGCACGCGGCCCGCGCGGACTCCGGCATGCGGACCGCCACCGTGATCGCCTGCGATGGCGATCCCTGGTTCGAGGTCGGCCTCGACGACGGCCAGGGATCACTGCGCTGCCGCCGCGTCGCCAGCTGCCTGCTGCAACCTGCGCCGGGCGATACGGTGCTGATCACCTCGACCCGCCAGGGCGAGAGCTTCGTCATCGCGGTGGTAGCCCAGGCCGACCCGCGCCAGTCGACGCTGGCCGTGGACGGCGACCTGACGCTGGTGTCGCGCGCGGGTGGTATCCGCGCGCGCAGCGCCGGCCCCATGGCGCTGGAGTCGGACACCTCGATCGCCATGCAGTCGCCCGAGTGGCGCGCGCAGGCCCGGCGGGCCCATTGCGAGATCGGGGAGATGGACTACCAGGGCGGCCACATCCGCTTCAGCGTGCTGGTGTCGCGCTTCGTCGGGCGCGCCTGCGAGGTGGTGCTGGATCGCCTCAACCTGCTCACCCGCTCGAGCTTCCGCCTGACCGAGGAGGTGGAACAGGTGCGCGCCGGCCAGATCGACATCGAGGCCGAGCAGACCCTGCGCCTGCATTCGAAGAACACGCTGCTGACCAGCAAGGGGCTGGTCAAGGTCGACGCCGAGCAGATCCACATGGGCTGAAAGAAAAGGAGCACCGCATGTTCGCCAACTGCCAGATGATGGGCCTCGATCTCGCCTTCCCCGACGTCTGCAAGACGCCGCCGGCGCTGCCCATTCCCTACCCCAACATCGCGCTCGGACCCACGGCCATCCCCAACGCCTGGAACATCCTCTTCGGCGGCGCGCCGGCCCACAACCTGGCCACCGTCACGCCGATCACCAACGGCGACAACGCGGGCGTGCTGATGGGCGTGGTGTCGCAGACGGTGATGGGGCCCTCGCGCCACGTCACCGGGGCCTTCACCGTGCTGCTCAAGGGCACGCCCTGCACACGCATGACCAGCCTGTCGGTGCAGAACCGCTGCAACATCGTCGGCATGCGGATCGTGCCGAGCCAGTTCAAGGTGCTGGTGCTGGCAGCCTGAGGTTTTCCTATTCCGCCTTCACGCCCGCCGTGCGGATGACCTTGCCCCACTTGGCCGTCTCGGCCTTGATGAAGGCATCGAACTCCTCGGGCGTGCTGCCCGCCGGAATGGTGCCCATGGCGTCGAGCCTGGCGCGCGTCTCGTCGCTTTTGATGATGCGCGCCACCTCCTCTGACATGCGCTTGACGACGTCGCGCGGCGTGCCGGCCGGCGCCAGCATGCCGGCCCAGGTGCTGCCGGTGAAGCCCGCGAAACCCTGCTCGATGAAGGTCGGAACATCGGGCGCGGCCGCCAGCCGCTTGTCGCCCGCCACGCCGATCAGCCGCACCTTGCCCGCCTTGGCTTGGTTGATGAGGCCCGTGGGTGCGTCGAAGAACAGCTGGATCTGGCCGCCCATCAGGTCCGTGAGCGCGGGCACTGCGCCGCGGTACGGAATGTGGATCATGTAGGTCTGCGTGAGCGACTTCCACAGCTCGGTCGTCAGGTGCGCGGCCGAGCCGTTGCCTGACGAGCCGAAGCTCACCTTGCCGGGATTCGCACGCGCGTAGTCGATGAGCTCGCGCGCGGTCTTGAACGGCGCATCGACGTTGACTGCGGCCAGCAGCGGCGAGATGCCCATCAGCGAAACGCCCGTCAGGTCCTTTTGCGGGTCGTAGGGCAGCTTGGGATACAGCGTGGTGTTGGCCGCATAGGCCGCGATGACGACGCCGAAGGTGCTGCCGTCGGGCGCGGCCTTGGCAATGGCATCGACGCCGATCAGGCTGTTCGCGCCCGGCTTGTTGTCTACCAGCACCGGCTGGCCGAGCCGCGCCTGCAGGCCGACCTGCACCAGCCGCGCCATCTGGTCGGTGAACCCGCCCGGCGTGTAGGGCACGATGATGCGGATCGGCTTGCTGGGCCAGGTGCCTTGTGCCAGCACGGGCATCGGAACGGTCGCGGCGGCGACGGCGGCAAGGGTGAATCGGCGGCGTGAAATGGGGACCTGCGGCATGAGTGGCGGCTTTCTCTGAGAAGAGTGAGCTGGCCATTCTCGAAGGCGCTGCGCGGGCAGCCCCTCGGGGTTTGCCCCGGCGGAGCCTGTTCAGAGCGGCAGGATGTCGCGTGTGCGACTGCCGGTTGCGAGCCAGGCCTCGAACTCGTCGGAAAGCCGCTCTGCCTCGCGCGTGGCCCTGCTCCATGCGCCGATGCGCGCCTGCGCGTCGTTCGCGAAGCGGATGAAGTCCTTGCGGTCGGGCAGCTTGCCATTGGGAAGCGACCGCACCCAGTCGGCATCGGGCGCCAGCACCACCATGCGGTCCAGGAAACTGGTGGACCTGTGGCGCCAGCGCAGGCCCTTGTCGAGCCAGCCCGGTACCACCGCACGCTGGAAATGCGGATACAGCACGATGCCTTCGTCGGCCGGCTGGTAGTCCAGGTGCAGGTGGTAGTCGGTGATGCCGCCGTCCCAATACGCCCCGCGCGGCGCACCGGGAATGTCGTGCACCGCGGCCAACAGGAACGGAATGGAGCACGAGGCCTGCAGCACCAGATTGAAGTTCTCTTCGCTGAGCGCGTGCTGGCGCGTGCGGAAATCTTTGGTGCCGAAAGGCAAGGCTGCGCCGGGCGTGGAGAACACGCAGCGTTCGAGCCATGCGCCCAGCCCCTTGCGATGCAGGCTGTTGGTGGCGAAGGCGCCCAGGTAGCCGAAGGGCGTGCGCGCCCTGCCCTCGCGCCCGAGGATGTGGCGGCCGCGCGAAGTCACGACATGCAGCTTGTAGCGCGAGTGGTGCAGCACCTCGCCGATGCGCCCGCCGTAGAAGTCGAGCAGGCTCTCGGCAAAGCGCGCGCTGAGCTGCTGCGGGCTCAGCCGCTTCTGGTCCGGCGGCACCTCGAACTGCTGGCGCACGTAGTCGTGCTCGAAGCGCGCGAAGGCTTTCTGCGGATCGGCCAGGCACGCGGTCGAAAGCCTCCATGCGCCGATGGACGCGCCCACCAGGTGCACCGGCTGGCTCGACTGTGTGAGCCAGCGCCCGAAGATGAAGCGGTCGAGCGGCCCGAGGATCAGGCCCTTGGGCCCGCCCGCCGCGCCGGGAATGGTGCGCACGTCCTGCGGGCGCAGGCCGTGCTGTTCGATGTGCTTGCGGGCGGCGGGGCCGGCGTAGATGCGCAGGGCTTTCATTTCCTCATGCCGCGCCGAACGGGTTGAAGATTTCGACACCGAAGCTGGCGAAGTCGCCGACGTTGCGGGTCACGACCGTCAGTCCATGCTGCTTTGCGGTGGCGGCGATCATGGCATCTTCATAGAGCGTGTTCGAGCTGCGGTGCATCAGCCGGGCCCACAGCCTGAACGTTTCGGCATCCATGGGCAGGACGTTGTACGAGGCGGCCACCAGGGCCGCCCATTGCTCGATCTCGTCGGCCTTGGCGGCATCCTGCTCGCGCGTGATTTCGATGCCGGCCTGGATCTCGCCGATCGTCACTGCGGAAAGATGCAGGTCGCTGTCGGCAATCGGCGCAAGCCATGCGACGACCGCACCATGCGGACGAGGTCGGCGCAATTCCGAGATCACATTGGTATCCAGCAGGTACATGCCGCGGCTCAGCGAATCGGCGTGATGCGCCGCCGGCGCGCTGCGCCGCGCTGCGGAACGAGAAATTCCGTGCGCGCCTCCGCCGAGAGCAGCAACTCCTTGAGGGAGGGCTTGGCCGTGGCGTGCAATCGCCGCCACTCTGCCGCCGGCACCAGCACGGCGGCCTCGGTGCCCCGCTTGGTGACCATCTGCGGCCCCTCGGCCAGGCAGGCCTCCAGAAATTCGCTGAAACGCGCCTTCGCGTCTTGGACGGGCCAGGTTTTCATTTGCAGCCTCTATCAGACTAGTGTGATGACTAGTTTAACAGGCCGGCCGCAGATCTGCAGTCGCCCTCTCCCTCTCTACTTGCGCAACCCCTGCAGCTTGGCAAACGCGCTCGCCATCTGCCCCGCGGGCTGCGGCGAGTTGTCGCGGCGCGGGCCTTGTTGCTGGCCGCGTCCCGCACCCTCGAAGCGGTTGTCGCGCGGGCCGTCGCGGCGCGCGGGCGCCGCGTCGAGCTTCATCGACAGGCCGATGCGCTTGCGCGCCACGTCCACTTCCATCACCTTGACCTTGACGATGTCGCCGGTCTTCACGACCTCGCGCGCATCGTTCACGAACTTGTGGCTGAGCTGGCTCACGTGCACCAGACCGTCCTGGTGCACGCCCAGGTCGACGAAGGCGCCGAACTGCGCCACGTTGCTCACGGTGCCCTCGAGCACCATGCCTTCCTTCAGGTCGGCGATGTCGTCCACGCCGTCGTTGAAGCGCGCCACCTTGAAGTCCGGGCGCGGGTCGCGGCCGGGCTTCTCGAGTTCGCCCAGGATGTCCTTCACCGTGATGACGCCGAACATTTCGTTGGCGAACAGCTCGGGCTTCAGCGTCTTGAGCATCTCGGCGCGGCCCATCAGCTCGGAGATCGGCTTGCCGGTCTTGACGATGATCTGCTCCACCAGCGGATAGGTCTCGGGGTGCACGCCCGTCACGTCGAGCGGGTCGGCGCCGCCGCGGATGCGCAAAAAGCCCGCGCTCTGCTCGAAGGCCTTGGGGCCGAAGCCGCTCACGTCGAGCAGCTGCTTGCGCGTGGAGAACGCACCGTTGGCTTCGCGCCAGCGCACCACGGCCTTGGCCACGCTGGCCGACAGGCCCGAGACGCGGCTCAACAACGGAACGCTCGCTGTGTTCAGGTCCACGCCCACCGAGTTCACGCAGTCTTCCACCACGGCCTGCAGCGTGCGCGCGAGCTCGCTCTGGTTCACGTCGTGCTGGTACTGGCCCACGCCGATGCTCTTGGGATCGATCTTCACGAGCTCGGCCAACGGGTCCTGCAGACGCCGCGCAATGCTCGCCGCGCCGCGCAGGCTCACGTCCACGTCGGGCATTTCCTGCGAGGCGAATTCGCTGGCCGAATACACGGACGCGCCGGCCTCGCTCACCACCACCTTGTCGACCTTCATCTCGGGCGCGCCAGCCTGCGCGGCCATCTTGGCGAGCAGCTTGATGAGGTCGGCGGCCAACTTGTCGGTCTCGCGGCTGGCGGTGCCGTTGCCGATGGCGATCAGGTTCACGCCGTGCTTGGCGCACAGCTTGCCGAGCGTGTGCAGCGAGCCTTCCCAGTCCTTGCGCGGCTCGTGCGGGAACACGGTGGCGGTCTCGACCAGCTTGCCGGTGGCATCGACCACGGCCACCTTCACGCCGGTGCGGATGCCGGGGTCGAGGCCCATCACGACGCGCGGGCCGGCCGGCGCGGCCAGCAGCAGGTCGCGCAGGTTGTCGGCAAACACCTTGATCGCGACCTTCTCGGCCTCTTCGCGCAGCCGGGTGAACAGGTCGCGCTCGGTGGAAAGCGCAAGCTTCACCCGCCAGGTCCAGGCCACGCACTTGCGGATCAGGTCGTCGGCCGGGCGGCCCGCATGGCTCCAGCCCAGATGCAGCGCGATGCGGCCTTCGGCGATGCTGGGCTTGCCCGGCTCGGGCTCGACCGGCAGCACCAGCTTGGCGTCGAGGATGTCGAGCGCGCGGCCGCGGAACACCGCCAGTGCCCGGTGCGAAGGCACGCGGCCGATGGGCTCGTCGTAGTCGAAGTAGTCGCGGAACTTGGCGATGTCGGCGTTGTTCTCGTCCTTGCCGGCCATCAGCGTGGACTTGAGCAGGCCTTCGTTCCAGAGCCATTCGCGCAGGCTCTGCACCAGCGCGGCATCTTCGGCCCAGCGTTCGGAGAGGATGTCGCGCACGCCATCGAGCACCGCGGGAACGGTCGAGAAATCGGGGCCGGGCTTGCCGTCATCGAGCGTGGTGGCGGGCTGCAGGAATGCCTTGGCCTCCATGGCAGGGTCGAGCGTGGGGTCGGCCAACAGCTTGTCGGCGAGCGGCTCGATGCCGAACTCGCGCGCGATCTGGCCCTTGGTCCGGCGCTTCTGCTTGAACGGCAGGTACAGGTCCTCGAGCTCCTGTTTGGTGGGTGCGAATTCGATCGCGGTGCGCAGTTCCGGCGTGAGCTTGCCCTGCTCGTCGATGCTCTTGAGCACCGCGGCGCGGCGGTCTTCGAGCTCGCGCAGGTACGAAAGGCGCGCCTCGAGTTCGCGCAATTGAATGTCGTCGAGGCCGTCGGTCACTTCCTTGCGGTAGCGGGCAATGAACGGAACGGTGGCACCGCCATCGAGCAGTTCGATGGCCGCCTTCACCTGGTGCTCGCCTACCTTGATCTCGGCGGCGAGCTGGCGAATGATTTTTTGCATGTCGGAGGGGATCCCTGGAACTGGCGACGCCGTTCGGACGCCTTGCGGATAAAGCGCGGAAGTTTGCCATAGGGTGCGGCGAGCGCGCATCGGCCCGCGGTCACAATGCCGTGGCCATGCGCTTCTTCATCCGCTTCCTGCGCGCCCTTGCCGCGGCGCTGCTCGTCCCCATCCTGCTGTTCGAGGAATGGGGCTGGGAGCCGCTCGCCGCGCTGGTGCGCCGCCTCGCGCGGCTGCCGCTCTGGGCGCGGCTCGAAAACCGGTTGCGCGAACTGCCGCCGTGGGCCGCGCTGCTGGCCTTCCTGCTGCCGGTGCTCCTGCTGCTGCCGGTCAAGGTGCTTGCGCTGTTCCTGTTCGGCCGCGGCCATGCCGCGAGCGGCGTGACGGTGCTGGTCGCCGCCAAGCTGGTCGGCACCGCCTTCGTCGCGCGCATCTTCCAGCTGGTTGAGCCCGCGCTCATGCGCATTCCGCTGTTCGCGCGCTGGTATCCGCGCTGGAAAGCCTGGAAGGACCATGTGCTGGCGCTTGTGCGCGAAAGCCGGCCATGGCGCGTGGTGCGGGCCCTCAATCGCCGGCTCGCACGGGGATGGCGGCGGGTGCGCGAGGGGTGATCGCCTATTTTTACCCGGGTATATTGTGTTTTTATTTTACCCGGGTAATATATGGCGCATGAACATGCCCCAGGAAACGAGGCGCGCCCTCGCCAGGAAATACAAGGAAACGGTTCGCCCCGCGGGCGTCTTCGCCGTCCGCAACACGCTCAGCGGCCGCCTCTACGTGGCCGGCAGCCTCGATGTGGAGGGAGCCATGAACCGCGCCCGCTTCGAACTCGGCCTGGGTTCGCACCGCAACAAGGCGCTGGTGCGCGACTGGGCCGCGCATGGTGCGGCGAACTTCAGCTTCGAGGTGATCGACCGCGTCAAGGAACGCGACGACTCGGCCTTCGACCGCGCCGCGGAACTCGAAAAGCTCCTTGTGCTCTGGCGCGAGGAGCTTCAGTGCCACGGCGACCGGGGCTACGACGCCCCATGAGCATCGATCCGCTGGCCTTGTGCCTCAACATCGGCCGCGCCCACGCCAGCCTGAACCTGAAGCTCCAAGAGGAGTTGGGCGCCTTCCATGGCCTGAACTACGAAGACTTCACGCTGCTTCATCGGCTCCTGGGCGCCGAAGGCGGCCGCATGCCGGCGGCCGACCTTGCCCGATCCCTGGGGTTGCCGGTTTCGGCGTTGATTCGCAAAATGGTCCTGCTCGAAAAATCGGGACTGGCCGAACGCACGGCTGGCGCCAATGGAGACGGCCGCCACGCAGCCATTCGCCCCGGCGGCAGAAAATTGATGCAAGCTGCCGTCACGACCGCCGAAGCAATCTGTGCCGATACGGTGAAATCGCTGGCTCCGGAAAGCCTGTCGCAGATCAACGCTGCGCTCCTTGCGCTTTGCCACGACGGCACGCCGTACGACCGAGCGGTCCAACGGGTAGATTACTGACGCCGCCCGTTTCGACCGCCCCCGAAGAACAAAGAAATCCGACATGCCATCCGACACGCCACCCGGCAACCTGATAGTTTTTGCGGCCTTCAAGTGCATCGCCCAGGGCAGCACCGCCGACGTGCTCGCACAATTGCGCCAGCGCAAGGACGACACGCCCTATCTCGTGTTCAACGAACAGACCGGTGAACAGCTCGACTTCGACGTGCACAACCGGGCCGGCGTGGTGGCGCATGCAGCCGGCGCCGAGGCCCCCGAGGAAACCCCGCGAGGCGTGGGCCGCCCGAAGCTCGGCGTGATCGCGCGCGAAGTCACCCTGCTGCCGCGCCACTGGGACTGGCTCAACCGCCAGCCCGGCGGCGCCTCGGTCGCGCTGCGGCGGCTGGTCCAGGAAGCGAGCCGCGTCAACGCCGACCGCGACGCCGTGCGCGCATCGCGCGAAGCCGCCTACCGCTTCATGACCGCGATCGCCGGCGCCCTGCCCGGCTTCGAGGAGGCCACCCGCGCGCTGTTCGCGGGCGAACGCGAGCGCTTCGAGGCGCTGATCGGCTCCTGGCCTGCGGACCTGCGCATCCACCTTCAAAAATTGTCCGCCGCCGGATGGAGCACCACCGCATGAGAGCAAGCCCTGAAAGCGCAGCCACCGGCCAGAGCGGCCTGCACGGCACGCCGGTGGCGCCCGTGGGCGCGCCGCGCGCGCTGTGGAAGACCTTCCTGTTCTTCCTCGCGCCGATGCTGCTCAGCAACATCCTGCAGTCGATGTCGGGCACCATCAACAACATCTACATCGGCCAGATGATCGGCGTCGGCGCGCTCGCGGCCGTGTCGAGCTTCTTTCCGGTGATGTTCTTCTTCATCGCCTTCGTCATCGGCCTGGGCGCCGGCGCCTCGGTGCTGATCGGCCAGGCCTGGGGTGCGCGCGATGCCGCCAAGGCCAAGGCCATTGCGGGCACCGCGCTGTCGGTGGGCATCCTGCTCGGGCTGGCGGTGGCCGTGTTCGGCGGCGCCTTCACGACGCCGCTGCTGGCCTTCCTGGGCACGCCGCCCGACGTGCTGGCCGACTCCACGCGCTATGCGCGCATCATGCTGATCGCGATGCCGGGGCTGTTCGTGTTCCTGCTCTCCACCGCCATGCTGCGCGGCGTCGGCGACACGGTCACGCCGCTGCTCACGCTGCTGATCTCCACCGGAACCGGCCTCGTGGTCACGCCCGCGCTGATCCGCGGCTGGGGCGGCCTGCCGCAGCTCGGCGTTGCGAGCGCGGCCTGGGCCTCGGTGCTGGCCTTCGTGCTCGCCACGCTGTGGCTGGGCTGGCGCCTGCGCCGCCGCGGCAGTCCGCTGGCGCCCGATGCGGAGTTCATCCGCCACCTGCGCATCGATCCCAAGCTGCTGAAGGCCGTGCTCAAGGTGGGCATACCCACGGGCGTGCAGATGATCGTGGTGGCGCTGGCCGAGGTGGCGCTGCTGTCGCTGGTCAACAGCTATGGCTCCAGCGCCACCGCGGCCTATGGCGCGGTGAACCAGGTGGTGGCCTACGTGCAGTTCCCGGCCATCTCGATCGCCATCACGGCGTCCATTCTTGGCGCGCAGGCCATCGGGGCGGGCCGGGCCGACCGGCTGGGGGCCATCGCCAAGACTGCGCTGCTCATGAACCTGGTGCTGACCGGCGGCCTGGTGCTGCTGGGCTACCTGTTCTCGCGCCACCTCATGGGCTTCTTCATCACCAGCGCGCCGGTGATCGAGATCGCGCAGACGCTGCTGCACATCATGCTGTGGAGCCTCGTGATCTTCGGCATGGCCTCGGCCATCTCGGGGATCATGCGCGCCAGCGGCTCGGTGCTGGTGCCCACGGCCATCTCGATCCTCTGCCTGATCGGCATCGAGGTGCCCATGGCCTGGTTCATGAGCCACCGCATCGGGCTCAACGGCATCTGGTGGGCCTACCCCGTGACCTTCGGCGCGATGCTGCTGCTGCAGACGGCCTACTACCGGCTGGTGTGGCGCAGGAAGGCGATCCGGCGGCTGGTGTAGGGACGGCGCTTGCTCACTCGCCGTCGAATGCTTTCTGCGCCACGGCGAGATCGAGCTTGATCATCTTCATCATCGCCTGCATCGCGCGGGCGGCCTTGGCCGAATCCTTGTCCTGGAACATCCGGACCATCGCCATCGGCACGACCTGCCACGACACGCCGTAGCGGTCGGTGAGCCAGCCGCACTGCACGGGCTGGCCGCCGCCCTCGAGCAGCCTGTCCCAGTAGTGGTCCACTTCGGCCTGTGTCTCGCACTGCACGAGCATCGAGATGGCCGGCGTGAACTTGTATTGCGGCCCGCCGTTGAGCACCATGAACGCCTGCCCGTCGAGCTCGAAGGTGGCGGTCAGCAGCGAGCCCTTGAGGCTCGGATTGGTGTCGCCCCAGAGCAGTCTGTCGGTCACGCGCGAGTTCGGAAAGATCGAACTGTAGAACTTGAGCGCGTCTTCGCCGTTGCCGTCGAACCAGAGGCAGGGAACGATCTTCTGCATGGGATCTCCTGAGTCTTTGATAATGAACTGAAAGGTTCAGTATCGAGGCAACCCGGGAAGTTTGTCAATCCCTCGCGCCCGAGGGCAGCACGACACGGAACCCCACGCCCCGGTTCGAAAGGCCCTCGGTCACTTTCACCCCACCCCCCATGCGCCCAGCAGCCTGCCTGACGATGGAAAGGCCCAAGCCGGAACCAGGCGCTTCGTGGCCCGCTGCGCGATAGAAGCGCTCGAACACCCGTTGATGTTCGTCCGCAGGAATACCGGGACCATCGTCGGCCACCGTGAGCACCAAGGTTGCCGAGTCTTCGGCGCGAAGCGTCACTGCCACGTGCGCACCGTCGTGCACATACCGAACCGCGTTGTTGAGCAGGTTCTCCACTATCGACTGGAACGCGGGCACGTCGATGGACGCGTCCAGGCTGTCCGGGGCATCGAATGTCAGCTCGATGCCGCGCGCCATGGCGCGCGGCGCTGCCTGCGCGAGGATCTCGCGGGCCTGCTGCGCAACGTCGACGTGCTTCGGCACTGCGGGTTGGGCATCGTCCAGCAGCGCAAGATCGAGCAGTTGCTGCGTCAGGTGGGAGGCCCGCGCGATCGCCTGCTCCAGATGAGCCTGGGCACGGCCGCGGCTCTCGCTGCTGTCCGCACCAGCCAGCGCATGCGCCTGTGCCGCAATGACCGCCATTGGTGTTCGCAGTTCGTGCGCGGCGTCATGCACGAACGCGCGCTCGCGCTCCACCTTGTCGCGCAGTTGCTGCAGCATGCGCTCGAGTGCGGAGGCCAGCGGCCTGAGTTCCGCATAGGGCGGATCGACGCCAAGCGGCGAAAGGTCGGATACCTTGCGACGCCCGATGCCGTCGGCCAGGCGCCGCAATGGCCGCAAGCCGTGCTTCACCGCAAGCCAGACCGGCAACAGCACGATAGGAAAGGCGAGCAGCAGGTAAGGCAGGACGCTGCGCGTGTTGTTGGGCAGCACCTTGGCGAACGTGCGCTCGGGCTCTGCAATGCGCAGCGACCAGCGCGGGGTCTCATCCTGGTAAACCCAATACGCCTCGCAATCGATGTGCTGCGTTGCTACCTTTCGCAGCGGGCCGGCCAGGATCTCGCCGCGCAGTTCCGGCGATGAATGAATCAGCTTGCCCCCGCGGTCCGACAGCTGGAACCGGAGCGTCCCTGCCGGGTTGCCGCTGATCCGCATGGTCTTGTAGATCGTTTCGGCCGAGGCGACCACGTCGCGCACGCGCGCTTCGTCGTCGAGCTGGGAGATCGCTTGGGTCAACGACCTGCCGAGCTTGCTCAGCCCCTGGTCGACGGTCAGCGACTGCCGGAAGTTGATGTACATGTACGCCTGCAATGCCAGCAGCACGAAAACGAACGCCAGCAGCACCGCAAGAAACACCCGCTGCACGAGCGAGGGGCGCCACAGCCTGCTCATGACACGAGCATGTAGCCCACGCCGCGCACCGTGTGCACCATGGCGGCGCCGATCTTGCGCCGCAGGTTGGACACATGCACCTCCACCGCGGCGAAATCCACCGGCTCGCCCAATGGCTCCAACTTTTGTGCGAGCACACCCTTGGCGACCACCGCGCCCGGCTCGCGCGCCAGTTCGAGCAGCAGCCGGAATTCGCGCGGCGACAGTTCCAGCGGCTCGCCGTTCAAGTACGCCACATGCCGGCGTGGTTCAATGGCCAGCGCGCCCAGGGTCCACACCTCGCTGGCCTGCCGCGCCGAGCGGCGCAGCACGGCGCGTATGCGCGAAATCAGTTCGGCGGTGGCAAAGGGCTTGATCACGAAATCGTCAGCGCCTCCGTCGAGTCCGGCCAGCCGGTCTTCCACCGCCGATCGGGCGGTGATCACGATGACCGGGAGGCTGCTGCCCTCGCGCCGCCAGCGAGCGAGCAGGTCGAAGCCACTGCCGTCGGGCAGCGACAGGTCGAGCAGCACGCAGTCGAAGGCACTCCCGTCCAGTTCGCGCGGTGCATCCACCGCCCGCCGGCGCCATTCGCTGCTCAGGCCGTCGACCTTGAGCGCGGCCTGCAGGGCGCGGCCAAGTTCAAGGTCGTCTTCGATCAACAGGATGTGCACCTGGCCATTGTGCGCGAGCAAACCTTTGGCAAAGCCAAAGGTTGCCACCCGCAGAATCCGGGCCCTGACCGCACACCCGAACATTCACGAGGGACGAAAAGCATGAGAAACATCCGACCCCCAAGCCGTTGGTACGCCGCCCTGGCGGCCCTGTGCGGCGCCGCAGTACTGCTCGCCGGCTGCGCCGCCGGTCCCACGCACCCCTCGCTGGTGTCGGCGCGGCAGGACGACACGCTTCCGCCTCTTGTGCCGATGCGGCGCTTCGTAGCGAACATCGATGCAGTCAACGGCCATGTTCTTTCACCCGATGGCCAACAGCTCGTATGGGTGCAGGCGGTCGGCACCGACGTCGGGCTTGGCGTGCGCAAGACGTCCGATGCCGCCGAGGTCAAAAGCGCGAGCACCCGAACCTTCGCGATCGGCACGCTCGCCCGACCGTTCGTGTCCGGGCCCACTTACATGTGGCTGCCCGACAGCCGCCACCTGGCCTATCTCAAGGATTTCACGGGGGACGAGAACACGCAGATCTTCGTGCTCGACACCGAGGCTCCAAGCGCCAAGCCGTGGGCCGTGACGCCCTGGCCAGGCGTGCGCTCGACGATGCTGGGATGGGGCGCGCCAGGCAGCGCCACTTTTCTCTTCGCGAGCAATCGGCGGGACCGCTCCAGCATGGATCTTTTCGAAGGCGATGCCCGCACGCGCACCGTGCGCGAAATTGCGCGCAGCAATCCCGACAGTCGCGTGCTGGCCTGGTTCATCGACACGCGGCGCGAACTCGCGGGCCGGATGCGGCAGCTCGGAAGCGCCGACGGCTCGGACCGGCTGCTGGAACTGCGCCAGCCCGACGGCAGTTGGCGCGCCTTCAGAACGGTGAAGGCATTCGATTCCTTCTGGCCGCAGCGCGTCGATCTCGGCATGGGCCGGCTCTGGGCCTTGACGAATGTGGGACGCGACAAGCTTGCCATGGTTGAGGTCGATCTCGCCACCGGCACCGAGAAGCTGCTCGCGGAAGATGCCGAAGTCGATCTCGACTACGGCGTGTTCCCGCCACAGCAGGGGGCGCCGATAGCATATGTTTCCGAACCCGGCCGCCCACGTATTGCCTTTCTCGATAGCGTGCTGGGCGCTGAAGTGGCCGGTGCCGTGAAGACGGCCCGGGAGCGCGGCTGGCTGGAGGCTGAGCCCGTCATCACGCGCCCCGCGAGCATGGCCAACGACATGCGCCGCATCGTGCTGCGCTCGACCACCGAGAACGAAGGTGTCGAATTACTGCTGGACCGCGCGAGCGGTCAACTCACGCGGCTCACGCCACCGCGCGAACCGACCGCCGACCTCTTCTCGCCCATGGAGCCGTTTTCCTTCAAGGCATCCGACGGCCTGGTGATACACGGCTATCTGGTGCGCCCACGCGGTGTCCAGGGGCCCGTGCCGCTCGTAGTCAACGTCCACGGCGGCCCCTGGGTCCGCGACTCATGGCAGTCCGCCGGCTTCACGCCGACGCAGATGCTCGCGAACCGGGGCTACGCCGTTCTCTACGTGAACTACCGTGGCTCCAGCGGCTATGGGCGAGCCTTCATGATGGCCGGCGCACGCGAAACCAACGGACGGCTCCAGCGCGATATCGCGGAGGCCGTGCAATGGGCCGTCGACCAGGGCGTGGCCGACCCGAAACGGATGGCCGTGCTTGGTGGCAGCTTCGGCGGTTTCTCGGTCCTTGCCCAGCTTATCCAGAAGCCGCACGACTATCGCTGTGGCGTCGACCTGGTGGGCGTCGCCAACTGGCCCCGCGTGATCGAGAACTGGCCGCCTTTCTGGCGCAACCGCCACTACTTCGCCGTCTTTTTCGGCGATGTGAACAAGCCGGAGGAGCGCGCCCGCATGCTGCAAGATTCGCCCATCTCGCAGATCGACCGCATCACCGCGCCGTTGCTCGTGATTCACGGTGCCAACGACGTGCGCGTGTTGCGGCAGGATTCTGAGGACGTGGTGGCCACGCTCCAGAAGCTCGGTCGGCCGGTCGAGTACATGAGCTTTCCTGACGAGGGCCACAGTGTGCGCAAGTGGCGCAACCGGCTCGCGCAATGGCGCAAGATCGAAGACACCCTGGCGAAGTGCCTTGGCGGGCGCAGCAACGGGTTCGATTTCTATGAGCTGATGCCCCGGCAATAGCAGCCGCAAGGCGACTTTTCTACCTGCCGCTGCCGTGTTCTTTTGCAGCCACCCCGCCAATCATCAGCCAGGCGCTCAACGCGCTGAGCACCGCCAGCCCCGCGCTCAGCAGCATCACCCAGCGAAAGCCCGCGACGAAGGATTCAGCCACGGCCTTCTTCATGGCCGCGGCGGTGGCCGCATCGACGCCCGGCGGCAGTGCTGCGCCGGCCAGCTTGCTGCGCTCGCCTTCGAGAAATGCCGTCGCCTCGGGCGAAGCCCCCATGCCGCGCAGGCTCTCGGCCAGGGCGCCGTCGAAGGCCCAGGCCATGACCACGCCGAACACTGCAATGGCCAGCACCGCGGCCGCGCGCGACACCGCATTGTTGACGCCCGAGGCCACGCCCGCCAGCTCCGGCCCCACCGCGTTCATCACGGTAGTGGTGAGCGGCGCCACGGTCACGGTCATGCCGAAGCCCAGCACCACCACCGCGGGAAAGAAGCCGCGCCAGTAGCTCGCTTCGACGCCCGGCACCGCGAACAGTGCGAAGCCCGCCGCGGCAATCGCGGGGCCGATCACCAGCGGCAGCCGCGGGCCGAAGCGGTCGACCAACTGGCCGGCCCAGCCCGAGAGCGCGAACATGATGAGGATGAACGGCAGCAGCGCCGCGCCCGCCACGGTGGCGGAGTAGCCCTGCACCTGGATCAGGTTGAGCGGCAAGAAATACAGCCCGCCGCCGAGCGCCGCATACAGCAGCAGGGTCAGCAGGTTGGCGCCGCTGAAGTTGCCGATGCGCAGCAGCGCGAGCGGCAGCATCGGCGTGCGTGCCCTGCGCTCGGCGGCAATGAAGCCCGCGCTGCCGGCGATGCCGATGCCCAGCGCCGCCAGCACCGCGGGCGAACTCCAGTGCCGCGTGGGCGCCTCGATGAACGCGTAGACGATGCCGCCGAGCCCGGCGGTGGCCAGCAGTGCGCCCACCAGGTCGAGCCCGCCGCTGGCCGATGATCCGTGGCTCTCGGGCACGTGGCGCCATGTGATCCACAGCACCAGCAGCGCCATCGGCACATTGATGAGGAAGGCCCAGGCCCACGAGAAATGATCGACCAGGAAGCCGCCCAGCACCGGCCCCGCGGCCGCCGTGATGCCGCTGAAGCCCGACCAGATGCCGATGGCCTTGCCGCGCTCCTTCTCGGGAAATGCGGCGCTGATGAGCGCAAGGCTGCCGGGCACCAGCAAGGCCGCGCCGATGCCCTGCACCGCGCGCGCGGCAATCAGCTGCTGCACGCTGCCCGAGAGCCCGCAAGCCACAGAAGCAACGGCGAAGATGCCCACGCCGATCGCAAAGATGCGGCGCCGCCCGAAGTGGTCGCCGAGCGCGCCGCCCACCAGCAGCAGCGCCGCCAGCAGCAAGGCATAGGACTCGACCACCCACTGCGCCTGAAACGCCGTGGCCCGCAGGTCGGCCTGGATGGCCGGCAGTGCCACGTTGACCACCGTGCCGTCGATGAAGGCCATGCTCGAGCCCACGATGGCCGCGGCCAGCACCCAGGGCTTGGAGGCTTCGGGACAGGCGCCCTCGCCCTCTCGCGCCACGGTGCCGTGCAGGATCAGCGTGTTGTCGCAGGGCGCCTTTCCGATCTGTGCCATGGTGATCTCCGATCCATCTTCCAGAAGCAGATGCCTGTCTTGCTCCTTCCCCCGCCGGGGGAAGGCTGGGATGGGGGCTGCCCTCCCCCGGGGGGAAGCGAGAAAGAATCAGGTCGGACAGGCGGTCGCCGCCGGATCCGCCCGCGCCGCGTTCACGCTGCGCGCAATGGCCTCGGCCGCCGCGGCGGTGACGCGCTGCGCACCCTGCGCCACCGCATCGATGCCGCCCGCAACCGCTTCACCCACGTCCAGCTGGCACGCCATCGTGCGGGGCTGGTCGGAGCGCCGCAGCGTCCAGTTGAAGCCCGCGTCCACCCGGCCGCCATCGACCGCGTCGAACCGGCGCACCTGCACCGCGACGCGCCACACGGGCTGCGAAGACTGGCGGCCGCCCTTGGTGACATCGAGCGCGCCGAGCCGCGCCGCGATGCCGCTGGCCAGCGCGTCCTGCAGCTCGTTCTCGAACGATGCGGCCCAGCGGTGCTGCTCGAGCACGTCGACCTGCACGCTGCCGTTCGCCCGGCCCACCACCATCTGCGGCCGTGCGAGCCGCTCGGGCACCGCCACCGGCGCCAGCTCGATGTAGAGCGGCGCGGCGGTGCCGAGGGTCGGCGGTGCCGCCTCCGAAGCCGGCACCGCGCTGGCCAGCGTGTAGTAGTTGTCGGGCTTGCTCGCGCAGCCCGCGAGGACCACCAGCGCTGCGATGGCCGCGAGCGGAAGCAGCTTTTTCCTGTTCTTCATTTCTTGTCGTCCGGTTTTCCGCGCAAGAGCGACTCGGGATGCCGCTCGAGGTAGTCGGTCAGCACGCGCACCGAGCCTGCGGCGCGGGTCAGCTCGCGCAGCGTCTGGCGCATGTCCTGCTGCAGCGGAGAGTCGTCGGCCAGCGTGCGCTCGGCGCTGTTGACCGTCTTGCGCACGTCCTTCATGGCGGCAGCCAGTTCGGGCGTCAGGTCGGTGTTGATGCGGCTCACCGCCTGCTCGGTGCTGGCCAGCGTCTTGTTGAGCGAGGCGAGCGTGGTGCGCAGGTCGGCCGCGATCTGCTCGTAGGGCACCTTGTTGAGCTTGCTCGCGATCTCCTGCACCTGCGACTGGATCTCGTCCAGGCTGTTGGCGATGGTGGGCAGCTCGATCGGGTTCTTCGCCATGTCGATCCTGGCGGGCGGCGCCTTGGGGAAGAAGTCGAGCGCCACGTACACCTGCCCGGTCAGCAGGTTGCCGTTGCGCAGCTGCGCGCGCAGCCCCTTCTCGGCCAGGAAGCGCAGCCGCTCCTGCTGGGTGGCGCGCGACTCCACACCACTTTCGCCCGCGCGGCGGCGCAGCCGGTCTGGATAGACCTGCACCAGCACCGGCATGCGGAACTCGCGCTCGGCGCGGTCGAACTCCACGCCGATCGACTTGACCTCGCCGATCACCACGCCGCGGAAATCGACCGGTGCACCCGGCGCCAGGCCGCGCAGCGACTGGTTGAAGTACATCAGCAGCGTCTGCGGAGGACCGTCGGGCTCCTTCATGGCCGCGGTTTCGTCCTGCGCGAGCGTGAAGGCCGTGTTCTCCTTGGCCAGCGGGCCCATGGCGTCATCGGGCGCCTGGAAGGCAATGCCGCCGAGCAGGATGGTGGCGAGCGACTGCGTGCGCAGCGTGAAGCCGCTGGCGCTGAGCTGCGCGTCGATGCCGCTGGCCTGCCAGAAGCGCGTGTTGACGCCCACGAACTTGTCGTAGGGCGCATTGACGAAGATGCGCAGCGTCACGCCGCGGCCGTCGCCGTCGAGTTCGTAGGCCGCCACCTGGCCCACCTTGATGCGCCGGAAATACACCGGCGAACCCACGTCGAGCGAGCCCACGTCGGTGGCGCGCAGCAGGTACTGCTGGCCCGAGGCATCGCGCGTGACGATCGGCGGCACCTCCAGCCCCTTGAACTCGCTCGCGGTTTCCTTCGACACGCCCGCGTCGGCGCCGATGTAGGCGCCCGACAGCAAGGTGCCCAGGCCCGAGATGCCCGATGTGTCGAGCCGCGGCCGCACCACCCAGAAGCGCGAATCCTCGGCGGTGAAGCTCTCGGCCTCCTTGCTGAGCTGCACGGTCACGCGCACATGCGAGCGGTCGCGCGCGAGCCGCAGGCTCTGCACCGTGCCGATCTGCACGTCCTTGTACTTGACGGCCGTCTTGTTGGCCTCCAGGCCCTCGGCCGTGTTGAAGGTGAGAACGATCTCGGGCCCGCGCTGCATCAGGATCCTGACCACCAGCATCACGCCGACCAGCGCGGCCACGATGGGTATCAGCCAGATCAGCGAGGGCAGCCATTCGCGCCGGCGCACCACGCGCGGCGGAGGAAGCCCGGACGGGGGCGATGGATCGTTGGGGGGTCTGGCTTCGTCGTCGCTCATGCTGGCTTGTGTTCCCTGTTGTCGCGTGCCGGTTCCCGGCGTTCCCGTTCGGCTTCCTGCTGCTGTTCGTGCCTGCTGTCCCAGGTGAGCCTGGGGTCGAAGCTCAGCGAGGCCAGCATCGTCAGCACCACCACCGATCCGAAGGCCGCAATGCCCACGCCCGCGTTGATGACCGCAAAGCCCTGGATCTGCACCAGCCCGGTGAGCAGCGACACCACGAACACGTCGAGCATCGACCAGCGGCCGATGATCTCGATGATGTGATAGAGCCTGGCGCGCTCGGGCCGGCGCCAGCTGCTGCCGCGCTGCGCCAGCAAGGCAAGCAGGATCAGCACCGTGAGCTTGAACAGCGGCACCAGGAAGCTCGCAATGAAGATGATGGCCGCGAGCCCGTAGGCGCCCGACACCCAGAAATAGATGACGCCGCTCAGGATGGTGTCGTACTGCGCGCCGAACAGCGTGCGCGTGATCATCACCGGCAGCAGGTTGGCCGGGATGTACATGATGCATGCCGCAATCAGGAAGGCCCAGGTGCGGTTCAGGCTGTAGGGCTTGCGCGTGTGCAGGTGCGTGCCGCAGCGCCCGCAGGGCTCGCCCTCGGCGGCGCCGCGCCAGACGGCATCGCAGTGCGGGCAGGCCACGAGGCCCAGCGCGCTGGCCGTGGCCACCGGCGCTTCGCCCTCGTCCGGGGCCTGCAATTCGCCTGCGCTCACGTCGCCTCCCTGTCGGGCTCGCCGGATTCGCCAGGCGGGCGAAAAGTCATTTCCCAGAAGGCATTGGGATTGAACGAGAGCACGGCGGTGAGCATGACCGTGAGCGCCATGAACGCCCACAGCGCCGGCCCCGCCACCACGCTCGCCATGCTCGAGAGCTTGACGATCGCCACCAGCACGCCGAGCAGGAACACCTCGATCATTCCCCAAGGCCGCAGCATCTGCATGGCGCGCACCAGAATCGCAAAGCCGGCCGGGCGACGCTCGCGGCTGAGCGGCACCAGCAGGTAGGCCAGGATGCACAGCTGCATCAGCGGAAAGAGCAGCGTCGTGGCCAGCACCAGCAGCGCCACCACCGACATGCCCTCCCGGCTCAGCACCAGCACCGCGCCGGCCAGCGTGGTCTGGCTGCGCAGGCCCTGCAGCTCGATCTCGACGATCGGGAACAGGTTGGCAATGGCGAACATGATCAGCGAGGCCACCGTCAGCGGCAGGATGCGGCGCTGCTGGTCGCCCGCGTGGCGGTAGAGCTCGGTGCCGCAGCGGGCACAGCGCGATACCTCGCGCGGCTTCAGGGGCGCGCGGCTGAAGACCGCGTCGCAGCCCGGACAAACCACGGTTTCAGGTACTTCCGTCATAGGGGCGTACCCTAACCGATTCAGCCGCCCGGCCCCGTCGTCTTCAGCCGCAGGCTGCTGAAGACCGCCGCCAGGCCCGCGCAGCAGGCCGCCAGCACCAGCGCCACCACCGGCCCGTGGCCGCCATGCGGGCTCCAGACGCTGAACACGCCGGCCAGCACCACCGCGCCGAGCGTCTGCCCCGTGAGGCGCGCCGTGCCCAGCATGCCGCTGGCCGCGCCGCTGCGGTGCGCCGGCGGCGAGGTCACGATGGTGTGGTTGTTGGGCGACTGGAACAGGCCGAAGCCCAACCCGCACAGCGCCATGCGCCAGGCGATGTCGGCGTTGCCCGGATGCGCCGGCAGCGCCGCCAGCAGCGCCAGGCCGGTGGCGAGCAGGCCCAGCCCGATGCCGCCGAGCAGCCCGTCCGGGTAGCGCCCGATCAACCGGCCCGCGATCGGCGCCATGGCCACGATGGCCAGCGGCCAGGCGGTGATGAGCAGCCCGGCCTCGATGTGGCTGCGGCCGTACACCTCGAGCAGCAGGAACGGCAGCGCAATGTAGGCCAGCATCTGCGCACAGAAGGCGGCGACCGAAGTGCCCATGGAAAGCGCGAACACCGGAATGCGCAGCAGATCGATCGGAAACAGCGGCACCGCCAGCCTGCGCTGCCGCCGCAGATAGACGAAGCCCACCGCCACGCCGGCCAGCAGGATGAGCCAGGCCGACGACTGCGAGCCGCCGGGCACGCCGCCCTCGCGCACGCCCAGCCGGTCGACGCCCAGGAACACCAGCGAGAACATCAGCACGTTGAGCGCCACGTCGACCGGCGAGAAGCGCAGGCCCGCCGCCGGCGCCACGCGGTTGAACGGCAGCGCCCGCAGGCCGAGCGCCAGCGTGATGGCGCCCAGCGGCACGTTGATGGCAAACAGCCACGGCCACGAAGCCACCGAGAGAATGGCGGCCGCCACCGAGGGCCCGGCCACCGAGGACGTGGCCACCACCATCGAGTTGATCGCCATGCCGCGGCCCAGCAGCGCCGACGGAAAGGTCAGCCGCACCAGCGCCGCGTTCACGCTCATGATGCCGGCCGCGCCCAGGCCCTGGAAGGTGCGCGCGGCAATCAGCGTGGCGAGCGAATCGGCGAAGGTGGCGCCGATCGAGGACACCGTGAACACCGCCATGCCCACCAGGTAGACCCGCCGGTAGCCGACCAGGTCGCCGAGCGACGCGAGCGGCAGCAGCATGACCAGCGTGGCGATCTGGTACGCGTTGACCACCCAGATGGCATGCGAGGGGCTGGCCTGCAGTTCGCGCGCAATGCCCGGCAGCGCCAGGTTGACGATGGTGCCGTCGAGCACCGCGACCATGATGCCGAGGATGATCACCAGCATCGCGCGCCGGCGCGCGGGCAGGTCCAGGCCATCGAGCTGCTGCGCGGCCTGGTCGTCGGCCGCCGCCGCGGCCTGCATGTGTGCCGCGCCGCTCACGCCTCTTGCGTCCTGCGCGTGGGTTCGGACCGCACGCTGCCCAGCGTGAGCCAGGTCAGCACCAGCGCAATCAGCGCGCCGCCGGCCATGCCGGCCACCATCGGCAGCGGGCGGCCGTCGGTAAAGACGCCCACCACCGCCATCGCCAGCGCGCCGGTCAGCATCTGCAGCGTGCCGAGCAGCGCCGAGGCCGTGCCCGCGATGGCGCCGTGCATTTCCAGCGCGAGCACGCCGGTGGTCGGAATCACCAGGCCCATGAAGCCGGAGGCGATGAAGTACAGCACGATCAGCACCCAGAGGCTGTCGCCACCCGCCGCGAAGTACGCGAACATGGCCAGCATCGCGATGCCCGAGGCCACCACGCCGAACTTGACGAGGCCCACCAGCCCGAAGCGCTCGCCCAGCGAACCCGTGAACTGCGAGGCGCCGATGAAGGCCGCCGCGTTCACGCCGAAGGCCACGCTGTAGAGCGCGGGCGACAGGCCGTAGTGGTCGATCATCACGAACGACGAATTCGCCAGGTAGGTGAAGAAGCCCGCCATCGCGAAGCCGCCGATGAACACCAGCCCGAGGTAATGCCAGTCGCGCAGCAGCAGCCCGTAGGCCGACAGGGCGCTGCCGAGGCTGCTTTCGACGCGCTCCGAAGGCGGCCGCGTTTCGCGCAGCTGCGTGACCATCATCGCGAGGCCCGCCACAGCGGCAAGGGTCACGGCCCAGAACACGCCGCGCCAGCCCGCCACCGCGATCACGGCGCTGCCCGCCAGCGGCGCGAGGATCGGCGACACGCTGAACACCAGGATCAGCAGCGACATGAGCCGTGCGGCATCGGTGCCGGTGTGCAGGTCGCGCACCACCGCGCGCGGGATCGCCATGCCGGCCGCCGCGCCCAGGCCCTGCACGAAGCGCAGCGCAATCAGCGTGTGGATGTCGGTGGCCAGCGCGCAGCCCACGCTCGCCAGCGCGAACAGCACCAGCCCGGCATACAACGGCGGCTTGCGCCCGACCATGTCCGAGACCGGGCCGTACAGCAGCTGGCCCGCGCCCAGCGAAAGGAAGAACGCCGTGAGGCTCATCTGCACCGCGCCGATGTCGGCGCGCAGCGCCTGGCCGATGGCCGGCAGCGCCGGCAGGTACATGTCGATGGCGAAGGGCCCGATGGCGGAGAGCAGGCCCAGCAGCAGGGCCATCTTGAAAAAGGGAGACGAAGAACGCATTGGACCGATTGTCGCCAAGCGCGGCATCCGGTGCAGGCGTGGGGTCGCCGACCGGCTGTTGCTAATTCTGGGCAAAGAGTACGACCTTCGTATTCATGCCGGTCGCGTGAACGATGTCCTCCATGCGCAACGCGCCAAACGGCCGCTACGCTATCGGCTGTCCCGGAAATTTCGCCACAACCAATCACAACACCGCATCCAGGAGCAGCACCCCATGGCCCTCGCCCGAACGATCCATGCCGACCTTTTTCGCGTCTTCCTTCTGACCCTGGTGTCGCTCTTCGCCATTCCGGCGGCGACGCTGGTCTTCACGGAGTACGCGCTGCGCACGGAAGACGCCGAATTCCTGCAGGCGATCGAGAAGCGCATCGCCTCCGACACCCGCCTGTCCGCCGGCGACAAGGCGCAGGCCACCGAGTTCTACCGCAGCCATCCGCTCTCCAAGGCCTGCAGCGCAACCGCGCCAGAGGACAAGAACTTCCACGACAAGGTGTGCAGTCCCTATTCGATGCACTGGCAGTTCCACTGGGCCGACCGCGCCGCCGGCTGGACGCTGGTGCTGGGCGCGGCACTGCTCGCGGCGGCGCTGGTGCTGGGCGCACTGGCCTTTGCCAACCGCGGCCTGCGCTATGCGAGCTTTGTGGCGGGCTGGCGGCTCATGACGGTGTCGAGCGCGCTCGAGGTCGCGCTGCAGGGCGCGATGCTGGTGTGGCTGTCGTTCTGGCTCACGGCGTACTTCATGCAGAGCTACTACGTCAAGCTGATCATCATCGCGGGCATCGCGGCCGCGGTGGCCGTGTTCTATGCGATCTACACGCTGTTCAAGAAGCTGCCCTTCGGCAACGAGATCGAGGGCGAAGTGGTGGCCGAGGCCGATGCACCGCGCCTGTGGGAGCGCATCCGCCAGCTGGCCGCGCGCGTGAAGACCGCGCCGCCCGACCAGATCGTGGCCGGCATCGACACCAACTTCTTCGTCACCGAGGCGCCCTGCGAGGTGGGCGGACGCACGCTGCAAGGCCGCACGCTGTTCGTGAGCATTCCGCTGCTGCGCGTGCTCGACCAGTCCGAGGCCGACGCGGTGCTGGCGCACGAGCTGGCCCACCTGGGCGGCGGCGACACCCGCAGCAGCGCGGCGCTCGGACCCAAGCTGCTGCAGTTCGACCAGTACACCTGGAAGATGCGCGAGGGCGGGCTGAGCATCGTGGCGCACTACCTGCTGCGCCTCTACCGCATGATCTTCGCCTTTGCCCTGGCGCGCGACAGCCGCGAGCGCGAGTACAAGGCCGACAGCGTCGCCGCGAGCCTCACGGCGCCGGGCGCCATCGTGCAGTCGCTCATCAAGATTGCGGCCTATGCGAGCTACCGCAACGACGTCGAACGCAAGCTCTTTGCGCAGGACCGCCAGCACGACGGCGCGCTGGGCATCGCCGGCTTCGTGGCCGCGGGCCTGCCGCCTTATGCCAACTCCGACGCGTTCGTCGAAACCATGAAGACCGCCGACGTGCCGCATCCCTACGACAGCCATCCGCCGCTGCTCGAACGCATGCGCAACGTGGGCCACCATGTGCCCGAGAGCGCCTACGGCGCCATCGTCGCGACCGCGCCCGCGGCCTCGTGGGCCGACGACATCGAAACCGCCGCCGCCATCGAACAGCGGCTGTGGAGCGACTACGAGCAGCGCTTCGTGCAGAACCACGAACTGAGCCTCGCCTACCGCTACGAGCCGGCCACCGAAGAAGAGCGCGCCGTGGTGCTGCGCCACTTTCCGCCGGTCGCGTTCGCGCTGAAGAACGGCGAGAACATCGAGGTGAGCCATGCGGGCCTGCGCCAGAGCGTGGACGGCGGCTCGACCATCGGCTGGGACGAAGTCAAGAACCTGACTTTCCAGGACAACACCTTCGGCGACCTGCTGGTGGTCACGCACCACGACAAGGGCATGCTCGGCGCGCGCACCACCAAGGTCAAGGTGGGCGGCCTCGGCAAGCAGAAGGAAAACTTCAAGGGCGCGGTCGGCCGCTACTGGCAGCGCCACCAGATCATGCGGGCTCAGCAGCAACAACAACAGGAATCGCCACAACCCTGACGAGCTGCGGCGCGCTGCTCAATACAAGGTGGAGCGCTGCCGCGCCGGCAGCTCGCGGTCGTAGGCCTCGCCGTCGAACGCGGCATCGGTCAGCGCCGACAGGATGGCGCCGGGCGTGGGCACCTCGCGGCGCGATTCCGCCGGCAGCGGCGCCCACAGTTTCGAGCGCTGGATGGCGCGCGCGCACTGGAAGAAAACCGACTCGACCCCGATCTCGATCACGCACTGCGGCAGCTTGCCCTCCATCGCAAAGCGCGCCATGAGCCCGGGCTCGGTCGTGATGCGCGCCCTGCCGTTCACGCGCAAGGTCTCGCCCACGCCGGGAATCAGGAACAGCAGCGCCACGCGCGGGTCGACCACGATGTTGCGCAGGCTGTCGATGCGGTTGTTGCCGCGGCGCTCGGGCAGCAGCAGCGTCTTCTCGTCCTGCACCGCCACGAAGCCGGGCGGGTCGCCGCGCGGCGAGGCGTCGAGCCCGCCGGGCCCGCTGGTGGCGAGCACCGCGAAAGGCGAAGCGGCAATCAGCGCCTGGTAGCTCGGGTGCAGCCAGGGCACCTCCTTCTTGAGCGAGGCCTCGCCGGCTTCGCCGAACAGCGCTTCGAGCCGTTCGATGGTGTCGATGGCATGGGTCATGGGATCACTCCTTGTTTCTGGTCCGGTGATGCCGACGGGTTCCTGCCGCAGGCCAGTGCCGCCGCGGCCAGCAGCAGCGCGCAAATGCCGTAGAGCCACGACGATGCCACGGCCGGCAGCAGGAGCCCGGCCAGCATCGGCCCGATGCCGGCGCCGATGTCGCGCCACACGGCGCGCGCGGCCAGCGCATGCATGCGCTCGGGCCCCGGGGTGCGGCGCGCCACGATGGGCGGCAGCAAGGGCAGTTGCAAGGCGCGCAGCACCACGATCGATGCCGCGCAGCTCCACAGCCAGCCCAGCCCGAAGCCCGCCAGCGCGATCGCCGTCACGAGCGAGAGGCTCACCAGCAACCGCTCGGCACCGAAGCGCTCCGCCATGTGGCCGCCGACCGGGCTCAACAGGATTTCCGCCAGGTAGCGCAGCGCCATCAGCGAGCCGGCCATCACCACCGCGCCGCCCGGCATCAGATCCTTGCCCAGGTAGGACAGGCCGACGATGAAGAGCCCGTCGAGCGTGAGCCCTTCCATGAACGACCAGGCGTCGAGGCTGTTGGGCCGCCCGAAGCGGCGCGCAGGCCGGCTGTGTGCGCTGCCGTGCGGCGCCGAAGGCAGGCGCCGCGTGGCCAGCACCGCCGCCAGCGAGAACGCGGCAAGAATGCAGAAGATGACGCGCGGGCCGGCCCACAGCGCCAGCAGCGCGCCGAGCGGCAGCGCAAGCACCGGTCCCATCGCGATGAGCGCGCGCGAACGCCCGTTGCGGCGCGCCGCACCCAGCAGTTCGGCCGTGGCCAGCGACTGCGTCGACAGGTTGAGCGCTGCAAAGCACAGGCCCCACACGAGCCGCAGCGGCAGCAGCGCCCAGAAGCCCGAGAGCGTGGCGTAGCCGAGTCCGCAGAACGCGGCCGCCACCACCGCGATGGTGCAGGTGAGCCGGTCGCCGTTGCGCGCATAGAAGCGCGCCACCCAGCCGTACCCCGCAATGCGCACGAGCCGATTGGCCGCAAGCAGCATGCCGGCCTCCGCCAGCGTGACGCCGAACTGTCCCGCATACATCGGCAGCAGCAGGTAGAGCACGACATCGGCCGGCAGCGAAAGCCCGAGCGCAATGGCCGCGTGGCGGGAGTTCAGGTCGGTGGCAGCGAACGCTGGAGCGGGCGTGGTGCGAAGCATCGAGTCCGCATGGTGCGCCGTGGCACGCCTGCCGACAAACGACATTAACGCCCGCCATGCGTGAGAAAATTGCACGCATGCCGCTTCGAGAACCGCCCCTCAATGCCGTGCGCGCCTTCGTCGCCGCGGCCCGCCACCAGAGCTTCACGCGCGCGGCCATCGAACTCCACGTGACCCACAGCGCGGTGAGCCGGCAGATCAAGAGCCTCGAAGAATGCCTGGGCGTCGCGCTGTTCGAGCGCCGCATTCGCCAGGTCGCCCTGACCGCGGAAGGACAGCAGTTCTTTGCCGAGGCAGGCCCGGCCATCGCGCAGATCCATGCGGCGGCGCGTGCGCTGCAGGCACAGGGGCCGGCCCGTGCCGTGAGGATCAACGTGCGGCCCTCCTTCGCGGTGCGCTGGCTCATTCCGCGCCTGCCTTCGTTCGTCGAGCGCTTTCCGGAAATCGAACCGCAGGTGGTCACGAGCACGGTCATGCCCGAGCAGGCCGCGGGCAGCTTCGACATTGCCGTGCGCCGCGGGCTCGAGGGCTGGCCGCCCTCCATCGAGCTTCGCCCTTTCCTCGAGGACGAAGTGCTGGTGGTCGGCGCACCGGCGCTGTTCAAGGCGCATCCGCTTTCGGACCTGCGCGCGCTGGCCTCGCACGTGCAGCTGTCGGCCCGCACGCGCAAGGAAGACTGGGACGCCTGGAAGAAGCACGTCGGCGCACCGCGCGCCAAGCCGGCGGGGCGGCTGCAGTTCGACCACCTGCACTTCGTGCTGCAGGCCGCGGTCGACGGGCTCGGCATTGCCTTGGCGCCAACCTCGCTGGTGGCGCACGACCTGGCCTCGGGCCGGCTGCAGTCGCCGCTGCCCTCGCTGCGCATGACGCTGAACCGCTACTACTACGGCCTGGCACCCGACGCCGCGCCGGAAGCCGCATGCGTCGCGCAATGGTTCGAGGAAATGAGGGCCTCGGACTCGCAAGCCGCAATGGCGCTCGCAGGTCCGTAAACGGCCAGCGCCGGACGGCGCGCGCCCGCAGCATGGGTGCTTCCTCCCACATGAAGCACCCTGCCGCATGAAAGCCCCCCTTCCCCGCCCCTTTGTCCACCTCGCGTGGTCCAACCTCGCGGCACAGTCCGCCGAGCAGCTGAGCCTTGCGGCGGTGCCTCTGGTCGCGGTGCTCGTGCTCGGTGCCGGGCCGGGCGAGATCGGCTTCCTTGCCGCCATTCAGACGCTGCCTTTTCTGTTGCTGTCGATGCCGCTTGGCGTGCTGGCCGATCGCATGTCGCGGCAGCGGCTGATGGTCGCGTCCGAGGGGTTGCGCGCCGCCTCGCTGCTGGTGCTGCTGGCCCTGGTGCTGGCGTCCAGGCTCGGCATCGGCTGGCTCGCGGTGCTCGGGTTCCTGGGCGCGGTCGGCACCGTGGGCTTCAGCGTCGCAGCGCCCGCGCTGGTGCCGGCGCTCGTGCCGCGCGACGCCTTGGCCGAGGCCAACGGCCGGCTGGAGCTTGCGCGCAGCGCCGCATTCACGGCCGGGCCTGCGCTGGCGGGCGCACTGGTTGCGTGGGCGGGTGCTCCGACGGCCTTCGTGCTGGCGGCCGTGCTGTCGATGTCGGCAGTCGGCCTGCTGCTGCGCCTGGCCGAGGCCCCGCGTCCGGCCGCATTGCGGCGCCATCCGCTGCTCGATGTGCGCGATGGCGCGCGCTTTGTCTGGCGACATGAATTGCTGCGGCCCATGCTGACGACGGGCGCGGTCTTCAACATCTCGTGGTTCGTGCTGCAGGCCGGCTACGTGCCGTATGCGGTGCGGGTGCTCGGCCTTGGCGCGCAGGCGGTCGGCTTCACGCTGGCGATGTACGGCGCGGGCATGGTGTCCGGCGCGCTGCTGACGTCGCGCGTGGTGGCGCGCCTGCCGTTCGGCCGTGCGATCCAGATCGGGCCCGCGGTGGCGGTGGTGGCCGCGGCGGCCATGGCGGCCACGCTGGTGGTGCCGGCCGCATCGCTGGCCGCACTGTCGTTCTTTCTGTTCGGTGCCGGGCCGATGGTCTGGACCATCACCACCACCACGCTGCGGCAGAGCGTCACGGCCGGGGCGATGCTGGGCCGGGTGTCGGCGGTGTTCCTCACCATCAATGCGGGCGCCCGGCCGATCGGCGCCGCGCTGGGCGGCACGGTGGGGGCCGCGTGGGGCGAGCCGGCCTGCCTGCTGCTCGCGCTGGCGGGTTTCGTGCTGCAGGCGGGAATCATTTTTGCCTCGCGCATTGCGGGGCTGCACCGGCTGCCGGTTGCGGCGGCGTGACGGCCTCCGGAGGCTGCTAGAAAAGCGAAGCCATTCCGTTCGGCCGCGCGCCTTCGATGTCGAGCATGCGCAGTTTGGTCAGCGCGCCGCCGCCCGCCGAAAAGCCGCCGGGCTTGTTGCCCGCGGCCAGCACGCGGTGGCACGGCACCACGGGCGCGAACGGGTTGTGGCCCATGGCCTGGCCCACCGCGCGCGACAGGCCCTTGTCGCCGAGTTCGGCCGCGATCTCGCCATAGGTGCGCGTCTGGCCGGGCGGAATGCGCCGCGCAATCGCATAGATGCGCTGGTGGAATTCCGACACGGCGCCCATGTCGAGCACGATGTCGCTGAGGTCGTCGGATTCGCCCCGCAGCAATCCCTGGATAGCCGCGATCGCGCCCTGTGCACTTTCAGGAGGATCGGCCTCGGGCAACGCGGGGAAACGGCGCCGCATGCGCGCCCGCGTGGCGGCTTCGCCGTTCTCTTCGGGCAACTGCACACCGAGGAGCCCGCGCGGACCCCAGGCCAGCGCGCAGGTGCCGATCGCGGTTTCGAACAAGGCAAAGCCCGGCTCGATGGTTTCGCTGCTGGTGCTGCGCGATGCTGCATTCATCGCCTCATTGTGTGCCAGCCGCTAAGCCTGATCGGGCGGCAGGGTTGGCGGCACCAGGTGCCGCTCCAGCAGCACCGCCACGTGCACCGCCTCGCGCTGCGCGCCGTCGCCGATCTGGTGGCGGCAGCTGGTGCCGTCGGCCACCACGATGGCGTCGGGCCGCGCGCGGATCGCGGGCAGCAGGCTGGCCTCGGCCATCTGCATCGACACGTCGATGTGCCGCGCCTCGTAGCCGAAACTGCCGGCCATGCCGCAGCAGGAGCTTTCGATCAGCTCGGGCTCGGCGCCGGGAATGAGCCGAAGCACATCCAATATCGGGCTGACCGCGCCGAAGGCCTTCTGGTGGCAGTGGCCGTGCAGCAGGATCGGCGCCGTGGCCGGCGTGAGCGCGAGCTTGAAGCGGCCTGCCTTGAGTTCGCGCGCAATGAACTCCTCGAACAGCAAGGCCTGCTTCGCCACGGTTTCGGCCTTCTTGCCGAAGCCCATCACCAGGGTCTCGTCGCGCAGCGTGAGCAGGCACGAGGGCTCGAGCCCGACGATGGCAATGCCGGCCTCGGCGAGGGGCCTGAGCGCATCGATCAGCGCCTCGGCACGGCGCTTGGCCTCGCCCACCATGCCGCTCGCCAGGAAGGTGCGGCCGCAGCAGTGGTGCCCGCCGCTCTTCTCGACCGTGTGCAGCGTGTAGCCCGCGGCCTTGAGCACGCGGGCCGCCGCCAGCGCGTTCTCGCTTTCGAAGGTGCCGTTGAAGGTGTCGACGAAAAGCACCGCGGCGCGGCCGCCGTTCGCCTGCACCGACAGCACGGCCTCGCGGCTGGCGAACATGCCGTGCAGGTCGGCCTTGGCGCGCCAGAAGGTGTCCGAGCGCCATTGGGGCAGCGACCGGCGCGCTGAAAAACCCAGCAGCTTCTCGCCCAGCCAGGCCGCGCCGGGCACGGTGTTGCGCAGGTTCATGAGCCAGGGCACGCGGCTCGCCCTGTGGGCGTAGTCGGGCATGCGGGCCACCAGCCTGTCCTTGAGCGAGTGGCCGTGGCGCTTCTTGTAGTGGTCGAGAAACTCGATCTTCATCTTCGCCATGTCGACGCCGGTCGGGCAGTCGCGCTTGCAGCCCTTGCAGCCGACGCACAGGTCCATGGTCTCGTGCATCTCTTCGCTGGTGAATGCATCGGCACCGAGCTGGCCCGAGAGCGCGAGGCGCAGCGTGTTGGCGCGCCCGCGCGTGAGGTGCTGCTCGTCGCGCGTCACGCGGTAGCTCGGGCACATGGTGCCGGCGTCGAACTTGCGGCAGTGGCCGTTGTTGTTGCACATCTCCACGGCCTTGGCGAGGCCGCCGGTGCTGTCGCCGCCGGTGCCGGGCGCGGTGGTCTGCTCGGTCACCGGGTCGGCATTGACGTTCCAGGCCGACCAGTCGAGCACGGGCTTGAGTTCGATGCGCCGGTAGGGCCTGGGCGCGGTGGGCGGCGCAAATCGGAACAGCGATGCATCGTCCATGCGCGGCGGGTCGACGATCTTGCCGGGGTTGAACAGGTGGGCCGGATCGAGCTCCTGCTTGATGGCGCGGAAGGCCTCGTTGAGGGCCGGGCCGAACTGCCATTCGATCCACTCGCCGCGGCACAGGCCGTCGCCATGCTCGCCGCTGAAGGCGCCCTTGTACTTGCGCACCAGCGCCGCGGCTTCTTCCGCAATCGCGCGCATCTTGGCGCCGCCGTCGGTGCGCATGTCCAGGATCGGCCGCACGTGCAGCGTGCCGACCGAGGCGTGCGCATACCAGGTGCCGCGGCTGCCGTACCTCGCAAACACCTCGGTCAATGCATCGGTGTATTCGGCCAGGTGCTCGAGCGGCACGGCGCAGTCCTCGATGAAGCTCACCGGCTTGCCGTCGCCCTTCAGACTCATCATGATGTTGAGGCCGGCCTTGCGCACTTCCCACAGGTTCTTCTGGCGCGCGTCGTCGGGCATTTCGACCACGCTGCCGGGCAGGCCCAAGTCGCCCATCAGCTCGACCAGTTGCTTCAGTTGCGGCAGCAAAGCGGCCTTGTCGGCACCGGCAAACTCCACCAGCAGGATGGCCGCGGGCTTGCCGATCAGCGCTGTTTCCACCGTGGGCTTGAAGGCCGGGTTGGCCAGGCTCAGCTCGATCATCGTGCGGTCGACCAGCTCCACCGCCGTGGGGCCCAGCTTCACGATGTGCTGCGCCGCATCCATGGCCGCATGGAAGGTCGGGAAGTTCACGATGCCCAGCACCTTGGCTCGCGGCAGCGGCGCGAGCTTGAGTTTGAGGCTCCTCGTGTAGGCCAGCGTTCCTTCGGCGCCGATCAAAAGGTGCGCGAGGTTCACGCTGCCGTCGGCGGTGTAGGGGCGCTCGCTCTGGTTGTCGAAGATGTCGAGGTTGTAGCCGGCCACGCGGCGCAGCACCTTGGGCCAGTGGGCATGGATCTGCTCGCGGTGCGCCAGCGCGAGCCCGTGCACGAACTTCGCGATGCCCGCCGCGCGGGCGCCCAACGTGGATTGCGGGCCGAACTCCACCAGCTCGCCGCTCGAGAGCCAGGCGCTCGCGCCCAGCACGTTGTGCACCATGTTGCCGTAGGCGATGGAGCGCGAGCCGCAGGAGTTGTTGCCCGCCATGCCGCCCAGCGTGGCCTGCGCGCTGGTCGACACGTCCACCGGGTACCACAGGCCGTGCGGCTTGAGCTGCGCATTGAGGTGGTCGAGCACCAGGCCGGGCTCGACGGTGGCCGTGCCCTCCTCCACGTTCACGTCGAGCACGCGGCGGAAATGCTTGCTGTTGTCGATCACCAGCGCGGCGCCCGTGGTCTGGCCGCACTGGCTGGTGCCGCCGCCGCGCGCGAGCACCGGCACCTTCAGGTCGCGTGCGATGTCGATGGCGGTGGCAATGTCGCGTTCATTCGTCGGCACGAAGGCGCCGACCGGCGTGATCTGGTAGATCGACGCATCGGTGGCGTAGCGGCCGCGCGAACCGTCGTCGAACAGCACCTCGCCTTCGGTCTCGGCGCGCAGCCGGCGTGCGAGCAGCTCGCAGGTGTCGTTGGGCGGAAGAACGGTTCCGGCGGGCTGGATGTGGCTGGCGGGATCGACGCGCATGGTGTGGTGGTGAAGCTCAGCTCGCCTTGTTGTGGGCCTGGGGATAGATCTGGCCGGTGCGCATCAGCTCGAGCACCGTGTCGCGCTTGCGCATCAGGTGCGCGACCAGCACCTTGCGCATCGCCGGCGCATCGCGCGCGGCCAGCGCCTGGACCATCTGTTCGTGCTCTTCGACCGCGTGCTTCCACTTGGCCTCGTCCTGGTTGGTGCGAAAGCGCAGCGACTGCACGCGGGCATTGATGGAGCGGTAGGTGCCGGCCAGCACCGGGTTGCCCGCGGCCTCGTTGATGGCGGTGTGGATGCGCGCGTTGAGGCGGTAGTAGCCCGAGAGATCGCGCCGCGCGAAGCAGGCCATCATTTCGTAATGCAGCGCGTGCACCTCGGCCAGTTCTTCGTCGGTGATGCGCTTGGCCGCCAGCTCGCCCGACATGCCTTCGAGCATGGCCAGGACCTCGAAGGTGTTGAGCACGTCGGCCTCGGTGAGCTTCACCGCCACCGCGCCGCGGTTGGGCAGCAGGTCGACCAGCCCTTCGGCCGCGAGCAGCTTGATGGCCTCGCGCAGCGGCGTGCGCGAGACGCGCAGCTGGAGGCAGAGCTCGCGCTCGTTGAGCTTGGCACCGGGCGCGATGTGCCCCTCGACCAGCATCGTGCGCAGACGCGAAGCCACCTGGTCGTGCAGCGCGAGGCGCGAGATTTCGATGATGTCGGCGGTCATTTCTGTTTCCCTTGAATGCATTTTGAATGCAAAAAACGATGCCAACAACCCGAACATATAAGGGTAAACCATCACGTCAAATTCAATTTTGAATGCAAAACTGAAAGCGAAAGGACAGTCCATGCTGCAACTCGACCTCCATCCCACCGGCCGCCACTTCCTCCAGATTCCCGGGCCGAGCCCGGTGCCCGACCGCATCCTGCGGGCCATGAGCCTGCCGACCATCGACCACCGCGGGCCCGAGTTCGGCACGCTGGGGCTCAAGGTGCTGGGCGGCATCAAGCAGATCTTCAAGACGAAGCACCCGGTCGCGATCTACCCTGCCTCCGGCACCGGCGCCTGGGAGGCTGCGCTCGCCAACACGCTGAGCCCGGGCGACCACGTGCTGATGTACGAGACCGGCCACTTCGCATCGCTGTGGCAGAAGATGGCCACGCGGCTCGGCCTGTCGACCGAATTCCTCGCCTGGTCCGGCAAGGACGAGCAGCTGCCCGCCGCACCCAGCTGGCGCCGCGGCGTGCAGGCCGACCTCATCGAGGCGCGCCTGCGCAAGGACACCGAAAGGAAGATCAAGGCAGTGTGCGTGGTGCACAACGAAACCTCCACCGGCGTCACTTCCGACATCGCCTCGGTGCGCAAGGCCATCGATGCGGCCGGCCACCCGGCCCTGCTGATGGTCGACAGCATCTCGGGTTTGGCGAGCGCCGATTTCCGGCATGACGAATGGGGCGTGGACGTCACCATCAGCGGCTCGCAGAAGGGCCTGATGCTGCCGCCGGGCATCAGCTTCAACGCACTCTCGCCGCGCGCGCTCGAAGCCTCGAAAAGCGCCAGGCTGCCGCGCGCGTTCTGGGCCTGGGACGAGATCGTGGAGATGAACAAGGACGGCTACTGGCCCTACACGCCCAACACCAACCTGCTCTACGGCCTGTCGGAATCGCTCGACATGCTGCTGGCCGAAGGACTGGACAACGTGTTTGCGCGCCATCAGCGCTGGGCCGCCGGCGTGCGCGCGGCAGTCAATGCCTGGGGCCTGCCGATCCAGTGCGCCGACCCGGCCGTGTATTCGCCCGTGCTCACCGGCGTGATCACGCCCGAGGGCGTCGATGCCGATGCGCTGCGCCGCCTGATCCACCAGCGCTTCGACCTTTCGCTGGGCACCGGCCTGGGCAAGCTCAAGGGCCGCATGTTCCGCATGGGCCACCTGGGCGACAGCAACGACCTGACGCTGGTGGCCATGGTCGCGGGCGTCGAGATGGGCATGAAGCTCAGCGGCATCAAGCTCGCGGGCAGCGGCGTGCAGGCCGCGATGGACCATTTCGCGAGCCATGCAGCGGCGCATGCCGGCCTGCAGAAGGCCGCGTAGCCGCAAGAACACACCGGACGCAGCGCGCCGCTCGAACGGCGCGGCGACCGCCACCCTGCCGGGCTTTCGATCCCGGCACGCATCGGACCCACCCCACACTGGAGACAAAGATGATGCAGAGACGTACGCTGATCCAAGCCGCGGGTGCCGCGGCCGCCACGCTGGGCGTGCCCCGGCTCTTCGCGCAGGAGTGGCCTTCGGGGCCGGTGCGCATCGTGGTGGGCTTTCCGCCCGGCGGCGGCACCGATGCGCTCGCACGCGTGGTGGCCCAGAAACTCACGGTGATGTGGAACCAGCAGGTCATCGTCGAGAACAAGGGCGGCGTGGCCGGCGTGCTGGCGGCCGAATACGTGTCGCAGCAGCCCAGCGACGGCAGCACGCTGCTCATGGCGCACATCAACAGCCATGCGCTCGCGCCCAGCCTGCAGCCCAAGCTGCGCTACAGCGTGGAGCGCGACTTCGTGCCGATCGTGCTGGTGGGCGTCACGCCCAACCTGCTGATCGCCAGCCCGGCGCAGAAGGCGCTCACGGTGAAGGACATCGTGGCGGCATGCAAGGCCTCGCCCGGCACGGTGAGCTTCGGTTCGGCGGGCGCGGGGTCGGCGCAGCACCTGGCGCTGGAAATGTTCAAGCTGCAGGCCGGGGTCGATGCGCTGCATGTGCCCTACAAGGGCAGCGGCCCTCTGCTGGCCGACCTGATGGGCGGCCAGATCCAGTACAGCTTCGAGACCATGACCGCGGCCACGCCGCACGTGAAGAGCGGCCGCGTGCTGGCCGTGGCGCAAACGCGCGGCAAGCGCGCCAAGGGACATCCGAACGTGCCGACGATGCAGGAACAGGGCTTCGCGGGTTTCGAGGCCACCACGTGGTACGGGCTCGCGGGCCCGGGCAAGCTGCCGCAGGGCATTGCCGAGAAGGTGAACCGCGACGTCAACACGGCACTCGCGATGCCCGACGTGCAGGAAAAGCTCGACACCTATGGCGCCGAGGATGGCGGCGGGTCGCAGGACAAGTTCAAACAGTTCATTGCCACCGAGATCGCCAAGTGGGCAAAGGTGGTGAAGGATGGCAAGGTGCATGTGGACACTTGAAGCGCTCTTGTTCGGGGTGCGCTCCCGCCGACGGGGGACATTCGCGGAGGGGAGTACCCGGTGGCCTGTGCACGCGCCCTGAACAGCAGCGCCCGAACACAAGAACCCGCAAATACAACACGCCAGAGCAACTGAGAAAATCGCCGAATGAACTCATCGATGACCGCCCTCGCCGACGCGCTGATCGCCGCGCGCCGGAACAACCGCACCCTCGGCGCCGCGCCCTGGACCGACGCGCTGCAAGACGCAACCCAGGCCTATGAAGTGCAGGACGCCGTGGCCGCCGCACTCGGCTGGTTCGGCGACGACGGCGCCGTCCCCCGCCATTGGAAATCCGGCGGCGGCTCGCGCAGCGCCACGCTCACGCATGCGCCGCTGCCCCCGGCCGGCGTGCGCACGAGCCCGGCCGATTTCAGCGACCTTGCCTTTCACGTGCCCGGCATCGAGGCCGAGATCGCGCTGCGCCTCGGACAGGACGTGACGCCCGCGCAAGCCGCGCAGCTCGACCACGGCGATGCGGCTTCGCTCATCGATGCCATGGCCGTCTCCGTCGAGATCGTCGATTCGCGCTGGCAGGACCTGGCCGCCACGCCCGCCTTGCTGCGCCTGGCCGATTCGCAGGTGCACGGCGCGCTCGCGATCGGCGAATGGCAGCCCTATGCCGCGGTCGACTGGGCTTCGCAGCGCTGCGAAACGAAGGTCGGCAACGCCGACACCGTGGTGCGCGAAGGCACCCATCCGCTGGCCGATCCCGCGTGGCTTCTGCCGGCCTGGCTGCGCCACGTTACGCGCCATGGGCGGACCGCGCCGGCCGGCACCGTGGTCACCACCGGCTCGTGGGTCGGCATCGTGCCCTGCCGCCGCGGCGATCAGGTGGCGGTGGAATTCGCGGGCATCGGCGCGCTGCGCTTGAGCGTGTAGCGCCCTCCTCCGACACCCGAGTACGCCACCAGGAAGTCGAGCACCGCGCGCACGCGCGCCGGCAAGGTGCCGGCCTTGCCGATGTACACCGCGTGGATCGGCTCCACCTCGCCCGGATTGAATTCCTCGAGCAGCGGCACCAGGCGGCCCGCATCGATGTCGTGCTGGATGTGGTACAGCGACAGCCGCGCCACCCCCGCGCCGGCAAGGGCCAGCTGGCGCAGGGTTTCGCCGTCGCCCGCGCGCACCGGCCCGGCCACGGGCAGCGAGACCGTTCGCCCATCCACGCGCAAGGGCCAGTCGGGCGTATTGCGCCGGTAGCTCCAGCCCAGCCGGTTGTGCGCCTCCAGTTCCTGCGGCGTGTGCGGCGTGCCGTACTTCGCAAGGTAGCCCGGCGAGGCCACGATGGACTGGCTGGTTTCGCCCAGCCGCCGCGCCACCAGGTCGGACGGCGGCAGCTGGCCCCAGCGGATCGCGATGTCGGCGCGTTCGTCCATCAGGTCGACGATGCGGTCGGTCAGCGCGATGTCCAGCGTGATCTGCGGATGCAGCTCGAGCAGACGCGGCACCAGCGGAACCAGCTTGTGGTGCCCGAAGGACACGCTCGCGTTGATGCTCACGCGCCCGCGCGGCGCAGCGCCGGCGGCGGCGCAACGCTCGGCCTCGTCCATGTCGGCCAGCACGCGCGTGCTGCGCTCGTAGAAATGCAGGCCTTCGGGCGTGAGCTGCAGCTTGCGCGTGGAGCGGTACACCAGCTGGATGCCCAGCCGCAATTCGAGCCGTGCGACCAGCTTGCTCACCGCCGAAGGCGTCATGTCGAGCAGCCGCGCCGCCGCGGAAAAGCCGCCGGCTTCGACCACCTGCACGAAGGCTTCCATTTCGCCGGAGCGGTTGACGTCGATGCGCGGCATGGCGGGTTTCCTTTTCTGTGACTTCAATTCACAAGTGCGTGTAGCAGCGGCATTCTAGTCATCAAGGCCGGATGCCCGCACAGTACAGGGCATCATGCCAATCGCTCTACTCGCCCTTACCGCCGGTGCCTTCGGAATAGGCACCACCGAATTCGTCATCATGGGCCTGCTGCTGCAGGTCTCGGCGGATCTGCACGTCTCCATCACGGCCGCCGGCCTGCTGATCTCGGGCTATGCGCTCGGGGTGGCCGTGGGTGCGCCGATCCTGACCATCGCCACCCGCAAGCTGCCGCGCAAGACCGTGCTGCTCGCGCTGATGGCGATCTTCACGCTCGGCAACCTGGCCTGCGCGCTCGCGCCCAGCTACGAGCTGCTGATGGCCGCGCGCGTGGTCACCTCGCTCGCGCACGGCACCTTCTTCGGCGTCGGCTCGGTGGTGGCCACCGGGCTGGTGGCGCCGGAACGGCGCGCCTCGGCCATCGCCATCATGTTCACCGGCCTCACGGCCGCCACACTGCTGGGCGTGCCGGCCGGCGCCTGGCTCGGGCTGCACTACGGCTGGCGCGCCACCTTCTGGGCGGTGACGCTGATCGGCGTGCTGGCCTTCACGGTGCTTGCCGTGTTCGTGCCCCACGTCAAGGGCGAAGCCAGGCCGGCGCCGCTGCGCGAGGAACTCGCAGTGCTCGCGCGGCCGCAGGTGCTGCTCGGCCTGGCGATGACGGTGCTCGGCTACGCGGGCGTGTTCGTGGTGTTCACCTACATCCAGCCCTTGCTGACGCAGGTCACGGGCCTGTCCGAATCGGTGGTGTCGCCGATCCTGCTGGTGTTCGGCGGCGGCCTGGCCGTGGGCAACATCCTCGGCGGCAGGCTGGCCGACAGGTCGACCATGCCGGCCGTGCTCGGCACGCTGGTGGCGCTGGCCGCGGTGCTCGGCGCGATGCAGTTCAGCATCGGGACGCCGTTCGCGGCCGTGGTGTTCGTCGGCCTGCTCGGCATCGCTTCGTTCGCCACCGTGGCGCCGATGCAGCTGCGCGTGCTCGAAAAGGCCTCGGGCGCGGGCCAGAACCTGGCGTCGAGCCTCAATATCGCGGCCTTCAACCTGGGCAATGCGCTCGGCGCCTGGGTGGGCGGCGTGGTCATCGACCATGGTCCGGGCCTGCGCGCGCTCGGCTGGGTGGCGGCGCTGCTCACGCTCGCGGGGCTGGCGATCGCGCTCTGGAGCCGTTCGCTCGACCGGCGCGAACGCGGCAATGCCTCTACGGCCGATCGCGCGTCGGCCCGGGCTTGAACTCCCCCTCTTTTTTTCAACGATCACAAAGACGCGACATCATGGAACAACGCTTTCTCGGCCGCTCCGGCTTCAAGGTCCCCGCACTCGGCTTCGGCGCCGGCACCTTCGGCGGGCAGGGTCCGCTCTTCAGCGCCTGGGGCAACACCGACGTGGAGGGCGCGCGCAGCATCGTCGACCTGGCGCTGGATGCCGGCGTGACGCTGTTCGACACGGCCGACGTGTACTCGAACGGCGCTTCGGAATCGATCCTCGGCGCCGCGCTCAAGGGCCGGCGCGACAAGGCCATCATCTCGACCAAGCTCGCGCTGCGCGCCGGCGACGGGCCGAACGAGGTCGGCGCCTCGCGCCACCACCTGATCGCCGCGACCGATGCCGCACTCAGGCGCCTGGACACCGACTACATCGACATCCTCCAACTGCACGCCTTCGACGCGATGACGCCGGTCGAGATGGTGCTCGACACGCTCGACGACCTGGTGCGCGCGGGCAAGGTGCGGCTGATCGGTGCCTCGAACTTCTCGGGCTGGCAGCTGATGAAATCGCTCTCGGCCTCCGACCGGCTCGGGCTGCAGCGCTTCGTGGCCAACCAGACCTACTACTCGCTGATTGGCCGCGACTACGAATTCGAGCTGATGCCGCTGGGCCTGGACCAGGGCCTGGGCGCCATCGTCTGGAGCCCGCTCGGCTGGGGCCGGCTGACCGGCAAGCTGCGGCGCGGCCAGCCGCTACCCGCCGGAAGCCGCTTGCATGAAACTGCCGGCTTCGCGCCGCCCGTGGACGACGAGCGCCTCTACCGCGTGGTCGATGCGATGGACCAGGTGGCCGAGGAAACCGGCAAGACCTTGCCGCAGATCGCGCTCAACTGGCTGCTGCAGCGGCCCACCGTGTCGAGCGTGCTCATCGGTGCGCGCAACGAAGAGCAGCTCAGGCAGAACCTCGGCGCGCTCGGCTGGCAGCTCAGCGCAGACCAGATCCAGCGGCTCGACGCGGCCAGCGCGGTGACGCCGCCCTACCCTTACTACCCGTACTGGAATGGTCAGTTCGCGGAGCGCAGCCCGGTGGCGGTGTGAGCTGACCGCGGCTCGGCCGCGAGCTGGTCGACCAGGCCGTCGACCTTCTGCTCCGCCTGCCGCAGCGACTCGGCCAGTTGCTCGCCGCCGAACTCGTCGCACTCCACCGCCGCCTCGAACACCTCGGTGATGCCGATGTAGCCGAACACCGAGCGCACCGTGCGCTCGGCATGGTTCAGGTGCGCGATGCGGCCGCCCGGGTCGTAGCCGTGGTCGCCGCGCGCGCCGAGCAGCACCATGCGCTTGCCCGCATCGGCGAGCATCGGCCAGTACGGCACCGCACCGCGCGAGCGATCGAAGCCGAAGGTGCGGCCCACGCGCACGATGTTGTCGATCCAGGCCTTGAACTGCGCAGGCACGCTGAAGTTGTACATCGGCAGGCCCACCACGATCAGGTCGGCGGCCACGAGCTGGTCGACCAGGCGGTCGCTCTCGGCCAGCACGTCGGCCATCCAGGGTTGGCGATCGGCGGGCGCGGTGAAGGCCGCGTGGATCCAGCGGGCATCGACATGCGCGGGCGGATGCCGGCCCACGTCGAGGTAATCGACGCGGTCCACCGGCCGCGCCTCGCGCCAGCGCTCGACGAAGCGCGCCGACAGCCGGCGCGTGTGCGAGCCATGGGGATCGATACCGGAGCGGCCCGGACGGGCACTGGCGTCGATGTGAAGAAGGTTCATTGTGTTCATGGATGAATTTCTCTGTTCTGTCTTGCACTGCCACAATGGCGGCACAGGTCCTGAATCTAGAGACGTGCAAGACCTTCGACAAACGATCATTTCTCCATCGATGAACGAGATTGGCTCATCCATCCGGCGCCCCCGGCACCTCCCTCCCCTGCTCTCGCTGCGGGCCTTCGAGGCGGCGGCCGCGCACCTGAGCTTCCAGCGCGCGGCGCTGGAGCTTTCGGTCACGCCTTCGGCCATCAGCCACCAGGTGCGCGCGCTCGAAGACACGCTGGGCCGTCCACTGTTCCGCCGGCTCACGCGGCAGCTCGCGCTGACGCCCGCGGGCGAGCGGCTGTTCGACGACCTGCGCGCGGGCTTCGACGCACTGGAGGCCGGCGTCGAAAGGCTGCGCCAGCCCTCGGTCTCGCAGGCCGTCACGCTCACCACCAACACCGCCTTCGCAGCACGCTGGGTGCTGCCGCGCATGGCGGCCTTCCGCAAGGCCTGTCCCGGCATCGAACTGCGGCTGCATGCGAGCGACACGCTGGTCGACCTGGCGCGCGGCGGCGCCGACATTGCCGTTCGATCAGGCAGCGGCAACTGGCCGGGCCTGGTGTCGCGCGAGCTGATGCCCGAGCGCTACGCGCCGCTGTGCAGCCCGATGCTGGGCCTGAAGCGCGCGGCCGACCTGCCAAAGCACCAGCTGATCCATTGCGACTGGCAGCCCGGCGCCGCAGCGCCCGCGCTGTGGTCGCGCTGGTTCAAGGAGGCCGGCCTCGCGCCGCCGCGGGGCCGCTCAATGAAGGCCGCGGGCCTGTCGTTCTCGGACGAGACCCACGCCATCCTGGCCGCGCTCGCGGGCCACGGCGCCGCGCTCCTGAGCCTCACACTCGCGGCCGAGGAACTGCGCAGCGGCGCGCTGGTGCAGCCCTTCGGCCCGGCGCTCGACACGGGCAGCTACTTTCTCGCGGTGGCCGCCGGGCATGAAGGCGAGCCGGCCGTGCGAGCCGTGTGGGAGTGGATCGCGTCGCAGGCTTCGAAGGCCTGAAACCAATCCGCGCGCGTCCCCGGCGCCAGCCTTTCATCCCCCGCGCAGTTGCTCGCGCAGCTTCTGCCCGATCTCCGGCCGCTCGAGGAACGGATCGGCCGGGTTCTTGACCGCCACGATGTTCTCCATGCGGCTGCGCACGTTGCCCAGCGCCTTCGGGTGGCTGAACACATAGAACTGGTTGTCGCTGATCGCATCGAACACCTTTGCCGCCACTTCGGCCGCCGTGATCTTGCCGCTGCTCACCGCCTTGTTGCTCATGGCCTGGCCAATGAGCTGGCTCCTGGTGAGCTCGGTTTCCTTGGGCGCGTTCGGCCGGTTGCGCTCGCTGCTCGTGATGCCCGTGGGCACGAAATACGGGCACAGCAAGCTCGCACCGATCTGGTCGGTGACCAGCGTCAGGTCCTGGTACAGCGTCTCGGTGAGGCTCACGACCGCGGCCTTGGCGGCGTTGTAGATGCCCATGTTGGGCGGCGTGAGCAGCCCGGCCATGCTCGCGGTGTTGGTGATGTGGCCGCGGTAGGCCGGGTCTTTCGCGGCGGCCTCGAGCATCATCGGCGTGAACAGGCGTACGCCGTGGATCACGCCCCACAGGTCCACGCCCAGTACCCACTCCCAGTCGGCCACGGTGTTCTCCCACACCAGGCCGCCCGCGCCCACGCCTGCGTTGTTGAACACGAAGTGCGGCGCGCCGAAGCGCTCCTTCACCGCAAGGGCCAGGGCTTCCATCTGCGCGGCGTCAGACACGTCGACCTTGCGCGCCAGCACCTGCGCGCCGGCGGCTTCCATCTCGGCGCGGACCTTGTCGAGCGCGTCCTGCTGCACGTCGACCAGCACGAGGTTCATGCCGCGCGTGGCGCCGATGCGCGCGCACTCGAGGCCGAAGCCCGAACCCGCGCCGGTGAGTACGGCCGTCTTGCCCTTGAAGTCCTGAATCATTTGCCGGTTCCTTCTTGCGTTGAATGTCTCTGACTGACGTTGGAACCGCTATTGAAATACGGAACACGCCGCGGCGCAGTCACGAAGGTGCCCGCTCGGGGACTTCAGGCTTCGGCTTGCTTCAGCACGTAGCCGATGCGGGGGAAGTGCACGTGCACCGTGCCGACGCGCTCGTGGCTGCGCTCCAGCGTGTAGTGCGTGCGCGTGGCGGCCACCAGCGTGCCGGGCGTTTCCTCCAGGCCGAAACTCTCGGCCCGGACGGTGACCGCACTGCCCAGCGCAATGCCATGGTCGTCCTGGAAGGTGCTGTCGGTCAGCAGCGTGTGCGGCGTGGCGGCCTTGGCGATGGCGATGGCTTCGTCCGAGCTGGATTTTTCGATGCTGCCATGGCCGATCGCGGCCATGCGCTCCATCCAGTCGATGACCGCGGGGGTGAGGTCGAGGATGCCGCGCACCGAGTCGATGCGGCGCGTGTACCAGAGCGGGTGATAGACCGAGAAGTCGGTGATGCACGGCACCTCGCCCAGCAGGTAGGGCTTGTCGTCGAGCATGTCGGACAGGCGGCGCAGATACGACTTGTAGGCGCTGGTGGCGTCGGCCGGACGCAGCCGCGTCATGTTGCCCGTGCTCATCTTCGCGCGGTCTTCGCCGAAGGCCTTGGCGGCCTCGGGCGGCGCCTTGGCGAACAGCTCGGCCGCGCCCCGGGGCTGCATGCTCCAGGCCATGGCGGCCCAGAACAGGGTGGTGTCGGCCCACTGCGCGAGGATGCGCGACATGCCTTTTTCGGGCTCGGGGTAGAGCGTGGCTTCGGGCTGCAGGTGCTCGAGCACGTCGGCGATCAGCGCGCTGTCGCAGTAGATGTCGGCGCCGATCTGCAGGAACGGCGTCTTGCGGTAGCCGCCCGTGAGCACCTCCACGTCGGGCTTGGGCATGATGGGCGGGATGAGCACCGATTTCCACGGCAGCTTCTTGGCGCCGAGGATGAGCCGCACCTTCTCGGAGAACGGCGAGGTGTTGTAATGGTGCAGGATGAGTTCGGCCATGTGCTGGTTTCCCGTGGATGAGTGTGTTGCCGAGCTCAGCGCGGCTGCGCACGCCCGATGATCGAATCGAAATCGGTGCCCGCACCCAGCGTGCCGAACACGTTGCCCCAGTCGCCGCCCAGCCGCGATGCGCAGAAGGCGCCCACGACGGCCGGCGGTGCGGTCTGCGCGAGTAACGCCGCTTGCACGGCCAGGGCCACGTCCTGCGCGAGGCGTCGCGCCTCGGCCTCGGAAGCCATGGCCTCGATGCGTGCCGGCAGCGCGTCGGCCAGACGGTCGAGCGCCGCATGCTGGCCGCGCGCGGGCGCCAGCTCCTTGACCAATGCGGCCACCGCATCGCCCTTGCGCAGGCCCCGCAGCAGGTCGAGCGCCATGATGTTGCCTGCGCCTTCCCAGATCGAGTTGAGCGGCATCTCGCGGTAGATGCGCGCCATGATGCCTTCGCCGCCCTCTTCCACATAGCCGTTGCCGCCAAGGCATTCCATGGCCTCTTGCGCAAAGTGGCTGCCGCGCTTGCAGATCCAGAACTTGGCGACCGGCGTGAGCAGGCGTGCCATCAGGCGCTCGTGCTCGTCGGCCTGCCGGTCGAAGGCCCGCGCGAGGCGGATGGCCAGCGCGGTCGAGGCTTCGCTCTCCAGGGCCAGGTCAGCCAGCACGTTCTTCATGAGCGGCTGCTCGATCAGCGGCTTGCCGAAGGCCATGCGCTGGCTCGCATGGTTGAGCGCAATGCTCAGCGCCTGCCGCATCAGGCCGCTGGTGCCCAGCGCGCAGTCGAGCCGGGTCATGGTGCCCATCTCGAGGATCTGCGGAATGCCGCGACCCTCTTCGCCCACGAGCCATGCGCTGGCGCCGTGGAACTCGACCTCGGAACTGGCGTTGGCCTTGTTGCCGAGCTTGTCCTTCAGGCGCTGGATGTGGATGGCGTTGCGCGTGCCGTCGGGCAGCACGCGCGGCAGGAAGAAGCAGCTCAGGCCGGCCGGCGCCTGGGCCAACACCAGGAAGGCATCGCACATCGGCGCCGAGAAGAACCACTTGTGGCCGGTGATCGCGTAGCGCTCGCCCCAGGCGTCGCCAGCCTCGCGCACGGCGCGCGTGGTGTTGGCGCGCACGTCGGAGCCGCCCTGCTTCTCGGTCATGCCCATGCCCATGGTCACGCCAGGCTTGTCCTTGAACGAAGCGAGCGCGGGGTCGTACCAGAGGCTGCCGAGCTTCGGGCCCCAGTCGGCGTACACGGCGGCATTGCCGCGCAATGCGGGCGTGGCGGCGTAGGTCATGGAGACCGGGCAAAGGATCGACGGCTCCAGCTCGGTGAAAAGCATGAAGCCGGCCGCGCGCAGCAGGTGCGGCGAGGCCGAGGTGCCTGTCCAGGGCGTGCCGTGCAGGCCTGCGCCCACGGCGGCGGCCATGAGCACGTGATAGCTCGGATGGAACTCCACCTCGTCGATGCGCCGGCCGAAGCGGTCGTGCGTGTGCAGTTCGGGCGGGTGGGTGTTGGCGAGCCGCGCATGCGCCTGCATCTCGGCCGAGCCGATGGCCGCACCCAGTTCGTTCAGCTGCGCGAGCTGAAGAGATGGCGCATTGAACTTCAGCGCATCGCGCAGGGGCCGGTTGGTTTCGAACAGGTTGTAGCCCACCAGCGGCTCGGGCTGGTTGAATACCTCGTGCGTCGAATTCATTCGAATACCTCCGTGCTTCGCACTGCGGTGCACGCTGACTTGGGGCGGCCCGGCGCGGCGCGCATACCGGCCTCCTTGCCGTGCGTTCAATTCATCAGATCAGTTTGACCAGTTGCTTGCCGAAATTCTTGCCCTTGAGCAAACCCAGGAAGGCCTCAGGGGCAGCCTCGATGCCTTGCGCCACCGACTCGCGCGGCCTGAGCTTGCCGCTGGCCACCAGCGCACCGAGTTCGGCCAGCGCCTCGGGCCACACCTCCATGTGCTCGCTCACGATGAAGCCCTCGATCTTCATGCGGTTGATGAGGATCAGCGCCGGGTTCGCAAGCGGCAGCGGCTGCCCGTCGTAGCCCGCGATCATTCCGCACAGCGCCACGCGCGAGAAGGCGTTGGCGCGCAGCAGCACGGCGTCGAAGATGTAGCCGCCCACGTTCTCGAAGTAGCCGTCGATGCCGTTCGGGCAGGCCTCCTTGAGCGCGGCGCTCATGCTCTTGACGTCGGGGTGCTGGCGGTAGTCGATGCAGGCGTCGAATCCGAGCTCGTCGGTCACGTACTTGCACTTGTCCGGGCCGCCCGCAATGCCCACCACGCGGCAGCCGCGCGCCTTGGCCAATGCACCGAAGGCGCTGCCCACCGCCCCGCTGGCCGCCGTGACGACCATCGTCTCGCCGGCCTTCGGCGCAATGATCTTCACGAGGCCATACCAGGCCGTGACGCCCGGCATGCCGACCGCGCCGAGGTAGTGCGACAGCGGCACCTGCGTGGTGTCGACCTTCTTGAGCGCGCCGGGCTGCGAGGCATCGACCACGCTGTATTCCTGCCAGCCGCCGAAGCCCACCACCTTGTCGCCAACGGCGTACTTGGGGTGCCTGCTCTCGACCACTTCGCCGGCCGTGCCGCCCTGCATGACCTGGCCCACGGGCTGCGGCTGGGCGTAGCTCTTGGAATCGTTCATGCGCCCGCGCATGTACGGGTCGAGGCTCATGTAGTGGTGGCGCACCAGCACCTGGTTGTCCTTGAGCGCGGGCGTCTCGGCGGTCACGAGCTTGAAGTTGCTGGCAACGGCTTCGCCGTCGGGCCGGTTGTCGAGGTGGATCTGCTTGTTGGTGGGCATGGGTGTCTCCGGGGGAATGCAATCAATCGGTGGAAGGCGGGCGCATCGCGTTGGCGCTCGCGGGGCCTGTGGGCAGCCGGCGCTTCACGTACTTGAAGGTGCCGGTGGCATGCGCGCACACGCGCTCCAGTTCGTCGTAGATCCTGGCCTCGGTGAAGGCCAGCGTCGCGGTGCGGTGGATCAGCGTGCCGCGCGCATGCAGAGGCCCGACCGAAGGCTGCATGAAGCTGGTCTTCATCTCGATGGTGACCACGCCCGTCTCGGGCGCCACGCTGCGCGCCGCGGCCGCCATGGTGATGTCGAGCAGCGTCATGCAGGCGCCGCCGTGCGTCACGTCGAAGGTGTTGAGGTGTTCGGGCTTGGCGGTGTAGATGATCTCCGACTCGCCGCCCTCGAATTTCGTGAGCTCGAAGCCCAGGTGGCGCGCGAACGGGATCTGGCTCGTGTAGGAGCGGATGTTGATGTCGTTGGAATCTTCAGCCATTTCAAGCACCAAGGACCACGCTCACGCCACCATCCACAGCCAGCCACTGCCCCGTGATGTGCTTGCCGGCATCGCTCGCGTACAGCAGCGTGATGCCCTTCAGGTCTTCCTCGTCGCCCAGGCGCCCGAGCGGCGCATGCGAGGCCATCTTTTCCTCGCCCAGCGACTTGATGAGGCCGGCGGCCATCTTCGTCATGAAGAAGCCCGGGCAGATTGCGTTCACGTTGATGTTGAACTTGCCCCATTCGGCGGCCAGCGTGCGCGTGAAGCCGATCACCGCCGTCTTCGAGGTGTTGTAGGCCAGCGTCTGCATCTCGGGCGGGTTGCCGTTGAGGCCCGCGATCGAGGCGATGTTGATGATGCGGCCCGTCTTCTTCGGGATCATGTAGCCGTTGGCCACATGCTGCGACAGGATGAAATAGCCGCGCACGTTGAGGTTCATCACCTTGTCCCAGGCCTCGACCGGATGGCTCTCGGCCGGCGCGCCCCAGCTGGCGCCCGCGTTGTTGACGAGGATGTCGATCGCCCCCATGCGCTGCAGTGTCTCGTCGGCCAGGCGGCGCGTGTCTTCTTCCTTCGAGCAGTCGGCAGCGATCCAGCGCGCGTCGATGCCGGCCGATTGCAGTTCGGCCGCGGCCTGTTCCAGGTCGTCGGCCTTGCGCGAACTCAGCATGATCTTCGCGCCGGCCTCGCCGAGCGCATGCGCCATCTGCAGGCCCAGGCCGCGCGAGCCGCCGGTGATGAGGGCGGTCTTGCCGCCGAGGTCGAACAGCTTTTGGATGGTGCGGGCGGTCATGGGAAAGTCTCCGTTGTTCGGTCTGGAATGTTCAGGCGATGTAGTCCATGCACTGGCGCGCTTCGCGCACGGCGCCGATGAAGGGCTTCAGCGCCACGTGCTGCGGATGGTCGGCATAGGCCGCGAGCGCGGCCGCGTCGGTGAATTCCGAATACAGGACCAGGTCGTAGGTGGCTTCGAGCCCGGGCTGGGCAATGGCCACCTCGAAACGCAGCGTGCCGGGCGACAGACTGGCGCAGGCATCGAGCAGCACCTTGGCCTTGAGAAGGTTGGTCGCCTTGTCGGCGCCTTCGGCATGTTCCTTGAACTTCCACATCACGATGTGCTTGAGCATGGTTTGTCTTTGCGGTTATTTGTCGTTGAGGCGCGAGCGCACGTAGATCAGCACGACGCCCACCAGCGCGACCACGGCGCCGGGCACGGCCATCGACCAGCCGAGCGCCGGCTCGGTGCGGCCCGTGGCAATGCCGAGAATCATGAAAAGCAGGCCGCCGTAGATCAGGATCCAGATCCACTTCTCGAGCCGCGCGTGCGGCTTCGGCGGCTTGGCGGGGTTGGGCGTGTTGTTGGGGGCGGCGTTGGCCATTGTCAAAAAGCGTCCTCGGGCAATGCTGTACAGGTAGGGTCGCGGCTCTCGACCACGTTGAGCCAGGCACCGATTTTCGGCAGCTCGTAGTGGAAGAAGTAGTCCGTGGCGCCTATCTTGCCAGCTGTTACCGCCCTCGCCTTTTCCGCATCGATTTCCAGCGCCCGCCGCGCCACGTCCAGCCAGATCCAGGCCAGCACGGTATGGCCGAAGGCCTGCATGTAGGGCACGGCGTTGGCCAGCGCATCGGCCGGGTCGCCGGTGGACCAGGCGGCCGCGGTGGCGCCGACTATGCGCTGCCATGCGGCCTCCAGCACCTTGGCATGCGCCGCGAGCCCGGGCACCTTGGCGGCGCGGCCGATGGTTTCGGCGATGCGCCCGCCCAGCAGTTGCAGGCCGCGGCCCTTTTCCATCAGCACCTTGCGGCCCAGCAGGTCGGCCGCCTGGATGCCGTGCGTGCCTTCGTGGATCATGTTCAGGCGGTTGTCGCGCCAGTACTGCTCCACCGGAAAATCGCGCGTGTAGCCGTAGCCGCCATGCACCTGGATGGCCAGCGAATTGGCTTCCAGGCACCACTCGCTGGGCCAGCTTTTGGCGATGGGCGTGAGCACTTCGAGCAGCAGGCGCGCGTCGTCCGCGGCCTGCGCCTCGCCGGTCTTCTGCTCGTCGACCAGCCGGGCGCAGTACAGCTCCAGTGCCAGCGCGCCTTCGCAGTACGCCTTCTGCGCGAGCAGCATGCGGCGCACGTCGGCATGCTCGATGATGCGCACCTGCGGGCTGGCCGAGTCCTTCACGACCGCCGTGCCGGGCTGCTCCGCCTTCTTCACGAGCCGGCCCTGCGGCCGGGTCTTCGCGTAGTCGAGCGAGGCGTGGTAGCCCGCCATGCCCAGCATGGTGGCGGCCGTGCCGACGCCGATGCGCGCCTCGTTCATCATGTGGAACATGCAGTGCAGGCCCTTGCCCGGCTCGCCGACCAGGTAGCCCACCGCGCCGGCCTTGCCGCCGACCGGGTACTTGCCCTCGCCGAAGTTCAGCAGCGTGTTGGTGGTGCCGCGCCAGCCCAGCTTGTGGTTGAGGCCTGCCAATGCGACGTCGTTGCGCTCGCCGGTCAGCTCGCCTCGGGTATTCACCATGCGCTTCGGCACGATGAACAGCGAGATTCCGCGCGTGCCCGGCACCAGCTTGCCATTCGCGTCCGGAATCTTCGCGAGCACGATGTGCACGATGTTCTCGGTCAGTTCATGGTCGCCCGCCGAGATCCACATCTTGTTGCCCGTGAGCCGGTAGCGCGGCCCGAGCGGATCGCTCTGGTAGTCGTCGCCATCGGGCACGGCGCGCGTGGCCACGTCGCTCAGCGACGAGCCGGCCTGCGGCTCGGACAGGCACATGGTGCCGGCCCAGCGGCCCGAGAACTCGTTCTTGGCGAACACATCCTTCTGCATCCCGGTGCCGTGCACCATCAGCAGGTTGGCGTTGCCGCTGGTGAGCATGTTCGAGCCGATGCTGACCGAGGCCATTGCGAAGAAGCTGTTGGCCGCGGCCTGCAGCGTGTAGGGCAGCTGCATGCCGCCGATGTCGTAGTCCTGCGCCGCGCTCATCATTCCCGATTCGACAAAGGCCCTGTGCGCATCGTGCGTGGCCTGCGGCAGCACGACCTTCTCGCCATCGAAGTGCGGCTCCTGCGTGTCGACGATGCGATTGGCCGGCGCGTACTTCTCGCGCGCAATGCGCTCGCAGGTGTCGAGCACCGCATCGAAGGTTTCGCGCGAATGGTCGGCAAAGCGCTCGCGCTGGCTCAGCGATTCCGCGTCGAGCCAGTCATAAAGCAGAAAGTCGAGGGTGGGACGCAGGCTCATGATCGATCTCGGTGTGAAGGGATGCGCGGGTTCTGCGCCGGGAACACCGCGGAACCGGCTTTGCCGGGCCGCTGGTGTCGTCCCCTGAACGGGGTTGGCGAGGGCGGCGACGCGCTACGCGCCGCCGGCTGGGCGAGAGTTAAAGAACTTCAAACACGCCCGCAGCGCCCATGCCGCCGCCGATGCACATCGTGACCAGCACCTTCTTCGCGCCGCGGCGCTTGCCTTCGATGAGCGCATGGCCCGTCAGGCGCTGGCCGCTCACGCCGTAGGGGTGGCCCACGGCAATGGCGCCGCCGTCCACGTTCAGGCGGTCGCCCGGAATGCCGAGCTTGTCGCGGCAGTAGATCACCTGCACGGCGAAAGCCTCGTTGAGCTCCCACAGGTCGATGTCGTCGACCGTGAGGCCCAGGCGCTTGAGCACCTTCGGAATCGCGAACACCGGGCCGATGCCCATCTCGTCGGGCTCGCAGCCGGCCACGGCAAAGCCGAGGAAGCGGCCGAGCGGCTTCAGGCCTTTCTGCTGTGCGTACTTCTCGTCGACCACCACGCAGGCGCCGCCGCCGTCGGAGAACTGGCTCGCATTGCCGGCCGAGATGAGCCCGCCGGGAATCGCCGGGCGGATGCCGCTGATGCCTTCCTTGGTGGTGCCGGGGCGGATGCCTTCGTCGTTCTCGACGGTCACTTCCTTGGTGCGCAGGCCCATCACCGGGTCGGCCACGCCGGCCAGCACGGTGATCGGCGCGATCTCGTCCTTGAAGCGGCCGGCTTCGAGCGCGGCGGTGGCCTTCTGCTGGCTGGCGGCGCCGTATTCGTCCATGGCGTCGCGGCCGATGTTGTAGCGCTTGGCCACCTGCTCGGCCGTCTGCAGCATGTTCCAGTAGATCTCGGGCTTGTGCTTCACGAGCCAGGGGTCGGCCAGCATGTGCTTGTTGGCTTCGTTCTGCACGCAGGAGATGCTCTCGACGCCGCCGGCCACGTACACCTCGCCCTCGCCCGCGATGATGCGCTGCGCGGCGGTGGCGATGGTCTGCAGGCCCGACGAGCAGAAGCGGTTGATCGTCATGCCCGAGGTGGTGACCGGGCAGCCGGCGCGCAGCGCGATCTGGCGCGCGATGTTGGAGCCGGTGGCGCCCTCGGGCGTGGCGCAGCCCATGATCACGTCGTCGACTTCGGCGGCTTCGATGCCGGCGCGCGAGATGGCGTGCTGAACGGCGTGGCCGCCGAGCGTGGCGCCGTGCGTCATGTTGAAAGCACCCTTCCAGCTCTTCGCGAGCGGCGTGCGGGCGGTGGAAACGATGACGGCGCTGGTCATGGTGAGGTCCTTTGAAGATGGAAGGGAAAGAGGGTTGTGGTCGTCATTGCGCCGGCGCGGCGTTGCCGTTGCGCAGGAGCTGGTGATAGAAGCCGATCATCTCGCCGTAGTTGGCGATGGAGACGCGCTCGTTGTTGCCGTGGAAACGCGCGAGGTCCTCGCCCTTCATGCGCAGCGGCGAGAAACGAAAGACCGCGTCGCTCACCAGACTGAAGTGGCGCGAGTCGGTGGCGGCCGTCATGAGGCCGGGGGCCACCACCACATCGGGAAACGACTGGCGCACCGCCTGCTGGATTGCGCGGTAGCCCGTGCTATCGGTCGGCGAGACGGGCGATGGCTCCGAGTTGCCTGGATAGCGCTTGATCTTGATCTCGTCGTTGCCCAGGCTCTTGCGCAGATGCGCTTCCACGCTGTCGATGGTGTCGCCCGGCAGGATGCGGAAGTTGACCGCCGCCTCGGCGCGGCCGGGCAGCACGTTGTCCTTGTTGCCGGCGCGCACGATGGTGAGCGCCGTGGTCGTGCGCAGCATCGCGTTGCTGCTCGGGCTTTTCTCGAGCTGGCCGCGCACCAGCGGTTCCGTGAGCCACAGGTTGGAGAGCATCACGCGGTTCACGCCGCTCATCTCGGGCGCGAGCGCACCGAACATCTGCGCGGCCACGCCCTTGATGCCGCCGGGCATCGGGTTGGCTTCGAGCCGCGCGAGCGCCGCGCTCATGCTGCCGATGGCGCTGTGCTGCGGCGGCATCGACGAATGGCCGGGCGCGGTGTCGAGCGAAAGAAAGAAGGTGCCGTAGCCCTTCTCGGCCAGGCCGATGAGCGCCGCCGGTTTCGACAGGCCGGGCAGCACGCCGTCGAGGATCAGCAGGCCCTCGTCGAGCACCCAGTCCAGGCGCACGTTGCGCGACTTGAGCAGCTCGGCAATCGGCTGCGCGCCGCGCAGGCCGCTCACCTCCTCGTCGTCGCCCATCACGAGGTAGACGGTCTGTCTCGGCTGGAAGCCGCTTGCGACCAGCAGCTCGATGGCTTCCATCTGCGCGAACAGGTTGCTCTTGTTGTCGAGCGTGCCGCGGCCCCAGACGAAGCCGTCCTTGATCTCGCCCGCGAAGGGGTCGACCGTCCAGGCCTTCTCGGTGCCCGGTGCGATGGGCACCATGTCCTGGTGCGCCATGAGCGCGACGGGCCTGGCCTGCGGATCGCTGCCGGCCCAGGTGTAGAGCAGTGCCCTGTTGCCGACCACTTCCTTCTTGAGGGTCGCGTGGAGCCTGGGGAACTGCTGCGCGAGGTAGGCATGCAGTTTGTCGAACTCGGCCAGGTTCGCGGCCGGGTCGTCGAGGCTGGACACCGTGCGGAACGTGATCGCCGTGGACAGCCGCTTCGCGGCCGCCTGCAGGTCGATGTCCAGCTTGGGTGCGGGCGCCACCGCCAGCTGCTGCGATGGCGTGGTCCAGGTCTTGGCCGCCACGGCCGCCGCCAGTGCCAGCAGCACCAGCAGCAGCCCGAGGAAGATGCGTTTCAACATGGGCGGCCTGGGTCCCTTCGCGATCAGCTGAACTGCTTGCCTTCAGCCACCAGCTTCTGGATCAGCGGCGCGGGCTGCCAGAACTCGGCGTCGTCGCGCGGGTTCTTGGCAAAGCGCTTCATGGTTTCGGCCACGTTGTACAGGCCCACCTGCGATGCGTAGTGCATCGGGCCGCCGCGCCAGATCGGGAAGCCATAGCCGGTGAGGTACACCATGTCGATGTCTCCCGATTTCGAGGCGATGCCGTCCTCCAGGATGTGCGCGCCTTCGTTGACCAGCGCATAGACCAGGCGCTGCACGATCTCTTCATCGGAGATCTTGCGCGGCGTGATGCCCAGTTCCTTGCGGTGGTCCTCGATCATCTTGTTGACGAGTTCCGACGGAATCGCGTCGCGCTTGCCGGCCTGGTAGTCGTACCAGCCTGCGCCGGTCTTCTGGCCGAAGCGGCCCAGTTCGCAGAGCTTGTCGGCCGTGCGGCTGTACTTCATGTCCGGATGCTCCACGGCGCGGCGCTTGCGGATGGCCCAGCCGATGTCGTTGCCGGCCAGGTCGCCCATGCGGAACGGGCCCATGGCAAAGCCGAACTTCTCGACGGCCTTGTCGACCTGCTGCGGCGTGGCGCCCTCGTCCAGCAGGAAGCCCGCCTGGCGCGAGTACTGCTCGATCATGCGGTTGCCGATGAAGCCGTCGCACACGCCCGAGACCACGGCCGTCTTCTTGATCTTCTTGCCGATGTCCATCACGGTGGCCAGCACGTCCTTGGCCGTTTCCTTGCCGCGCACCACCTCGAGCAGCTTCATCACGTTGGCCGGGCTGAAGAAGTGCATGCCGACCACGTCCTGCGGACGCTGGGTGAAGGCGGCGATCTTGTCGACGTCGAGCGTCGAGGTGTTGGAAGCCAGGATGGCGCCCTTCTTGGCCACGCGGTCTAGTTCCTTGAACACCTTTTCCTTCACGCCGAGTTCCTCGAACACGGCTTCGATGATCAGGTCGGCATCCTTCAGGTCGTTGTAGTCGAGCGTGGTGCTCAAAAGCGCCATGCGCTGCTCGTACTTGTCCTGCTTGAGCTTGCCCTTCTTGACCTGGGATTCGTAGTTCTTTCGGATGGTCGCAATGCCGCGGTCGAGCGCTTCCTGCTTCATCTCGAGGATCTTCACGGGGACGCCGGCATTCAGGAAGTTCATCGAGATGCCGCCGCCCATGGTGCCGGCGCCGATCACGCCCACCGACTTGATCTCGCGCTTGGGCGTGTCCTCGGGCACGTCGGGAATCTTGGAGGCCGCGCGCTCGGCCATGAACAGGTGGCGCAGCGCCAGCGATTCGGGCGTGAACATCAGCGCGGTGAAGATCCGGCGCTCCTCGGCCATGCCTTCGTCGAACTTCATCTTCGTCGCGGCCTGAACGGCATCGACGCACTTGAGCGGCGCAGGGTAGTTCTTCGACATGCCGCCCACCATGTTCTTCGCGAACTGGAAGTAGGCATCGCCCTGCGGGTGCTTGCACGGCAGGTTGCGCACCAGTGGCAGCGCATCGCCGGTCTTGCTTGCGACGCTCTTGGCAAATGCAACAGCTTCCTCGAACACCGATTCGGGTGAAGCCGCGAGCTGGTCGAACAGCTTCTGGCCCGGCAGGCCGGCCAGCAGCTCGCTCTTGACGGGCTCGCCGCTCACGATCATGTTGAGCGCGGTCTCCACGCCCAGCACGCGCGGCAGGCGCTGCGTGCCGCCGGCGCCGGGAATCAGGCCCAGCTTGACCTCGGGCAGCGCAATGCTGGTGCCGGGAGCCGCCACGCGGTAGTGGCAGCCGAGCGCCAGCTCGAGCCCGCCGCCCATGCACACCGAATGGATGGCCGCGACGATCGGCTTCGGCGAAGCCTCGAGCGCAAGGATCACGCTCAGCAGGTTGGGCTCCTGCAGCGCCTTGGGCGTGCCGAATTCCTTGATGTCCGCACCACCCGAGAACGCCTTGCCGGCACCGGTGATGACGATGGCCTTGACGGCATCATCGGCGTTGGCCTTCGCGAGCCCATCGGTGATGCCGATGCGGGTCGAGAAACCGAGACCGTTGACCGGCGGGTTGGTCAGTGTGATCACGGCGACATCGCCGAGCACTTTGTATTCAGCCGTCATGCTGCGTTCCTTGGTGTGTGAAGAAAAAGAAGAAAAAGCACGAGTGTTCTTTTTTGAGGGGATTCTAGGCGTTTCGCGTGGCCCAACAATGGCACGCAGTCGCTGTCGGGACAAGAGGATCCGGGGCGCGGCCCGGATCCCTGGAGGGCTTCTTCAGACCTCCAGCCACTCTTTGCGAGTAGTTGCATCGGCACGCAGGCTGTCGGGGGTTCCGTCGAACACGATGCTGCCGTGGCCCATGACGAGCGCACGGTCGGAGATCTGCATCGCAATGGTCAGCTTCTGCTCGATCAGCAGCACCGAAATGCCCTTGTCCTTGAGCGTGCGCAGGTACTGCCCCACCAGCTCGACGATCTTGGGCGCGAGGCCTTCGGTGGGCTCGTCGATGATGATCAGGTCGGGGTCGCCCATCAAGGTGCGGCACAGCGTGAGCATCTGCTGCTCGCCGCCCGAGAGCACGCCGGCCTCGGTGTGCTGGCGCTCCTTCAGGCGCGGGAACATGCCGTACATGTCGTCGAAGGACCAGCGGCTTCCCTTGCCCGATCCCTTCTGGCCCAAGAGCAGGTTCTGGTGCACCGTGAGCTTGGGAAAGATGTCGCGGTTCTCGGGCACGTAGCCGATGCCCAGGTGCGCAATTTCGTAGGCCTTCCGGCGCAGGATGTCCTGGTCCTTCCAGCGCAGCGTGCCCTCGGCATGCACCAGGCCCATGATGGCCTTGGCGGTGGTCGAGCGGCCCGAGCCGTTGCGGCCCAGCAGCGCGACGATTTCGCCGGCGCCGACGTTGAAGGAAACGCCATGCAGCACATGGCTCTTGCCGTAGTAGGCGTGGATGTCGTGAAGCTTCAGCATGTCAGTGGCTCCGCGGCGTGTTGTTGTGTTGCGGGTTGCTTGTGTTCTTGGCGTTGTTGTTCGGGGCGCGTGCACAGGCCACCGGGTACTCCCCTCCGCGAATGTCCCCCGCCTTCGGCTCCTCCTTGATTTCGCTGCGGGGAGCACCCGATGCCCTGCGCACGATGGGCGCGGCTGTGGTGCTGGCTGATCAACCACCGTTCCGCATAACGATCACGTCGATGGGGTGCCTTGCGCAGCGAAATCAAGGAGGAGGCCGCAGGCCGGGGGACATTCGCGGAGCAAGGTACCCCGTCGGCGGGATCGCGCCCTGGACAAGGCATGTCAAACACAACGCGACGCAGAGAAAAGCGGATTGCCATCAGTGCCCCGCCCCCTGCGCATCGGCAACCGAAGACCCCAGATAGGCTTCCTGAACCCGCGCATTGGCGCGAACCGCGGCCGGCGTGTCGAAGGCGATGACCTCGCCATACACCACCACCGCGATCTTGTCGGCCAGCCCGAAGACCACGCCCATGTCGTGCTCCACCGTCAGCAGCGTCTTGCCGACCGTGACGTGCTTGATCAGCGAGATGAAATGCGCGGTCTCGGTCTTGCTCATGCCCGCCGTGGGCTCGTCCAGAAGAATGACGCCGGCGCCGCCGGCAATGGTCACGCCGATCTCGAGCGCGCGCTGCTCCGCATAGGTGAGGTTCACCGCGTGCACGTCGCGCTTGCGCTGCAGGCCGATCTGCCGCATGAGCTCTTCGGTGCGCGCGTTGGCGTCGTCCAGGTTCGAGAGAAAGCGCAGGAAGGTATAGCGGTAGCCCAGGCTCCACAGCACGCCGCAGCGAAGGTTCTCGAACACGCTGAGCTTCGGGAAGATATTTGTGATCTGGAAGCTGCGCGACAGGCCCAGCCGGTTGATCTCGAAAGGCTTCTTGCCGTCGATGCGCTGGCCGTTCAGCAGCACCTCGCCGCTCGTGGGTGCGAGCCGCCCGCTGATCAGGTTGAACAGCGTCGACTTGCCCGCCCCGTTCGGGCCGATGATGGCCACGCGCTCCCCGGCCTTCACGGCCAGGTCCACGCCGCGGATGATTTCGGTCTTGCCGAAATTCTTGCGCAGCGACTTCAGTTCCAGTGCATATTGCGCGCTCATTACGCGGCCTCCCGGCGCTTGATTTCTGCTTCGATCTCTTCCTGCGCCTGGCCCCAGACACGCACGAAGCGCCGGCGCGCCACCTCCAGCGCGGCCAGGCCCACGGCCAGGATCGCAGCGGCGCCGAGCCAGCTGGCCGCGGCGGACGTATCGATCGCCACGCCGAAGTAATTCAGGTTGGGCCCGAGCGCCGAATTGAGCTGGATGTGATAGATCATCTCGATCAGCGCGGCAGCGCCCACCACCACCGGCACCAGCGCCACGGCCAGCGCGACATACAGCAGCCAGAAGCGGTTGAACTTGCCGAACTTGGCAACCCGCAGGTTCATCATCACCAGGCTGGCGATGCCGCCCGGCGCGAACATCACCATGAACACGAACACCAGGCCGAAATAGAGCTGCCAGGCCTTCGAGAGCTCCGACAGCAGGATCGAAGCGAACACCAGCAGCACCGCGCCGATGATCGGGCCGAAGAAGAACACCGCCCCGCCCAGGAAGGTGAACAGCAGGTAGCCGCCCGAGCGGATGGCGCTCAGGCTGTCGGCCGCGTTCACGATCTCGAAGTTGATCGATGCCAGCCCGCCGCCGATGCCCGCGAAGAAGCCCGCGATGATGAAGGCGAAATAGCGCACGCGCTGCGTGTTGTAGCCGATGAACTCCACCCGCTCCGGGTTGTCGCGCACCGCATTCAGCATGCGGCCGAGCGGCGTGCCGGTGAAGGCATACATGAGCGCGGTGCAGACGAAGCAGTAGGCGGCGATCAGGTAGTACACCTGGATCTGCGGGCCGAAGTTGAAGCCGAAGAAGCTCGGCCCGTACACGCGGTTGGTGGTGATGCCGCCCTCGCCTCCGAAGAAGCTCGGGAACATCAGCGCCATGGAGGCCACGAGCTCGCCGATGCCCAGCGTGATCATCGCGAAGGTGGTGCCCGACTTCTTGGTCGTGACAAAGCCCAGCAGGATGGCAAAGAACATGCCGGCCAGGCCGCCCACCAGCGGAATGGCCACCAGCGGAATCTGCAGCCCGCCCTTGTCGGCCATGTTCATCGCGTGGATCGCAAGGAATGAACCGAGCCCGACATACACCGCATGGCCGAAGCTCAGCATGCCGCCCTGCCCCAGCAGGATGTTGTAGCTCAGGCAGATGATGATCAGGTAGCCCATCTGCGAGAGCATGGTGAGCGCCAGGCTGCTCTTGAACAGCAGCGGCGAGACGATCAGCACGATCGCGAACAGCGACCAGATCAGGAAGCGCCCGATGTTCCAGGGCTTGAAGCGGTAGTACTGCGTGGTGGCCGCAGTGGTCGTGGTGGTTGTGCTTGTCATGGCTTCAGTCCTCCCGGGTGCCAAGAAGACCCTTGGGCCTGAAGATGAGGATCAGCACCAGGAACAGGTAAGGCAGGATCGGCGCGACCTGCGAGATCGTGAGCTTGAGCAGCTCGTAGCCGAAGGTCTGGTCGGTCACCGTGACGCCCAGCAGCTGCAGGCCACCCGCGAACGACTGGTCCATGGCCACCGCGAAGGTCTGGATGATGCCGATCAAGAGCGACGCCAGGAATGCGCCGGCCAGCGAGCCCATGCCGCCGACCACCACCACCACGAAGATGATCGAGCCGACCGAGGCCGCCATCGCAGGCTCGGTGACGTAGGTGTTGCCGCCCACCACGCCCGCAAGGCCCGCGAGCGCGGCACCGCCGCCGAACACCAGCATGAAGACGCGCGGCACGTTGTGGCCCAGCGCCTCGACCATGTCGGGGTGCTTGAGCGCTGCCTGGATCACCAGGCCGATGCGCGTGCGCGTGAGCAGCAGCCACACCGAGATGAGCATCAGCACCGCCACCAGCATGATGAACGAGCGCGACTTGGGAAACTGCGTGCCGTACAGCGAGAACAGCGGCCCCTGCAGCTGCGGCGGCAGGCCGTAGGGCACGGTCGAGCGGCCCCAGGCGAGCTGCACCAGCTCCAGGATGAGGTACGAAAGCCCGAAGGTCACCAGGAGCTCCGGCACGTGGCCGAACTTGTGGACCCGGCGCAGGCTGTAGCGCTCGAAGGCGGCGCCCAGCAGGCCCACCAGCAGCGGCGCGATGAACAGCGCCGGCCAGAAGCCGACGATGCCCGACAGCGTGTAGGCGATGTAGGCGCCCAGCATGTAGAAGCTGGCGTGCGCGAAGTTGAGCACGCCCATCATGCTGAAGATCAGCGTAAGGCCGGAGCTCAGCATGAACAGCAGCAGCCCGTAGCTGACGCCATTGAGCAGCGAGATGACGAAGAATTCGACGTTCATCGGTCTTTCGTGTCAGGTGAGAAAAGAAAAAAGGCCCGAGTGTTGAAGTCGGGCCTCGACCGGTCGGCGCGCGATCAGGCGATCACGAGGCGTTGGGCCGCTTCATCTGGCACGACGTGGGCGTGCTCGCTACGTAGGCCTCGTAGAACTTGACGGGCGCCAGCGTGTAGCCGGTGTTCTCGGGGCTGTAGGGGTTCTTGGCGTCGGCCTTCTGCCAGCGCGTGATCCACAGGCCCTGCTGCAGCTGGTGGTCGGCCTTGCGCATCTCGACGTCGCCGTTGAAGCTCTTGAACTTCATGCCTTCCATCGCGGCCGCCACCTTGACCGGCTCGGTCGACTTGGTGCGCACGAAGGCTTCGCTGAGCATGGCGTACACCGTGTAGATGTCGGTGGTGTACATGTCGTCGTTGAACTTCTTCTTGAACTCGTTCATCAACGGTTGCACGGGGCCGGGCGCGTTGTAGTGGCTGTAGCCCACCTGGTAGACCTTGCCGTCCGAAGCCGCGCCCATGGCGGTGGGCGTGCCGTTGGTCACGGCGTAGTAGGTGTAGAACTTGACGTTCAGGCCCGAGTCGTTGGCCGACTTGATGAGCAACGCGAGGTCGGAGCCCCAGTTGCCGGTGATGACGGTGTCGGCACCCGAAGCCTTGATCTTGGCGATGTAGGGCGAGAAGTCGCGCACCTGCGCGAGCGGATGCAGGTCGTCGCCCACGATCTCGACATCGGGCCGCTTGTCCTTGAGGTTCTGCTTGGCGAACTTGGAGACCTGCTGGCCGTGCGAGTAGTTCTGGTTGATGAGGTAGACCTTCTTGATGTCGGGCTGTTCCTTCATGAAGGCGGTCAGCGCTTCCATCTTCATGGAGGTGTCGGCGTCGAGCCGGAAGTGCCAGTAGCTGCACTTGCTGTTGGTGAGGTCGGGGTCGACGGCCGCGTAGTTGATGTAGAGCACTTCCTTGCCCGGGTTGCGGGCGTTGTGCTTCTCGAGCGCGTCGATGATGGCCAGCGCCGGGCCGGAGCCGTTGCCCTGCACCACGTAGCGCGCGCCCTGATCCATCGCGGAGCGCAGCGCGCTGGTGGTTTCCTGCGGACTCAGCTTGTTGTCGATGGCGATGACCTCGAACTTCACGCCGGCCGCGTTCTTCTTGTTGAACTCCTCGGCCAGGAACTGGAAGGTCTTGAGCTGGTTGGTGCCAACGGCTGCCATCAGGCCCGACAGCGGGTCGAGCCAGGCGATCTTCACGGTCTCGCCCTTCTGGGCCAGGGCGCCAGCGGCGCTCGCTGCAAGGATGGATGCGGTAGCGATTTTCAGAGCGAACTTCACGATCTATATCTCCTGGTCAAACCGAATCAAAAAGACTTGCACGAGCGTACAAGCGTTCACTGCCCCTCCCCTCAGGGAATGCCCGAAGGGGGCGGCCGCAAAGGCCCGTTTCTATCGCGCAGGCGACAGCGCATTTCTCCAATTTCTACCCGAGGGTAGACAGCTTCTACCCACGAGTAGGAAATGCGTTCACAAAGACGCTCAAGGGCGCTTCATCTGGCAGGTCGTCGGCGTGCTGGCCACATACGACTCGTAGTACTTCACGGGGACATTGGTGTAGCCGGTGTTCTCGGCGTCATAGGGGTACTTGGCGCTGGCTTTCTCCCAGCGCGAGATGTAGAGGCCCTGTTGCAGCTGGTGGTCGGCCTTGCGCATCTCGACCTCCCCGTTGAAGCTCTTGATCTTCATGCCCTCGAGCGCGGCCGCAACCTTGACCGGATCGGTCGACCTGGTCTGCACGAAGGCGGCGTCGAGCAGCGCGAACGTGTGGTAGATCGACGATTGCGTCAGGTCGTCGTTCATCTTCTTCTTGTAGCCGGCGAGCAGCTTCTGGATTTCGCCGCCCATGTTGTAGTGGCCATATGCCACCGTGTAGATCTTGCCGGCGGAGGTGGCGCCCATGGCCGTCGGGGTCCCGGTGCCGAAGGCGTAGTAGGTGAGGAACCTGACGTCCAGGCCCGAATCGTTGGCGGCCTTGATGAGCAGCGACAGGTCGGAACCCCAGTTGCCTGTGATGACGGTGTCCGCGCCCGAGGCCTTGATCTTGGCGATGTAGGGCGAGAAGTCGCGCACCTGGGCGAGCGGGTGCAGGTCGTCGCCCACGATCTGGATGTCGGGGCGCTTGGCCTTCAGGTCTTCCTTCGCGAACTTGGACACCTGCACGCCGTGCGCGTAGTTCTGGCCGAGGATGTAGACCTTCTTGATGTCGGGCTGGTCCTTCATCCAGGTGGTCAGCGCCTCCATCTTCATGGAGGTGTCGGCATCGAGGCGAAAGTGCCAGTAGCTGCACTTGCTGTTGGTGAGGTCCGGGTCGACCGCCGCATAGTTCAGGTAGAGCAGTTCCTTGCCCGGATTGCGTGCGTTGTTCTTCTCGATGGCGTCGATGATGGCCAGTGCCGGCCCGGAGCCATTGCCCTGGGTGATGTAGCGCGCGCCCTGGTCCTGTGCGGAGCGCAGCGCGGCGGTGGTTTCCTGCGGGCTCAGCTTGTTGTCGATCGCGATGATCTCGAACTTCACGCCCGAGGCATTCTTCTTGTTGAACTCTTCGGCCAGGAACTGCGTGGTCTTGAGCTGGTTGGTGCCCACGGCTGCCATCAGGCCCGACAGCGGATCGAGCCAGGCGATCTTGACGGTCTCGCCCTTCTGGGCGAATGCGGCCGTCATGCCGACCAACATGGCACAGGCGGCTGCGGACTTGATGGCAAATTGCATGAAGAGTCTCCGGAGTGAAAGTCGGGATGCCAGCGTACAAGCGCCCTTTTCTTCGCCGCACAGGGATTGCCCGGAAGGAAGGCCGCCGAAGCGGCCCCGCTATCGCATGCGCGACAGTGCGGACGGGCTTTGGCGCCTGGTCAGGTGGTGGGAAGCTTGTAGTCCTTGAGCAGTTCGCGCAGCCTGGTCTTGAGGATCTTGCCGGTGGCACCGATCGGAATCGCCTCGACGAACACCACGTCGTCGGGGATCTGCCACTTGGCCGTCTTGCCCTCGTAGAACTTCAGCAGCTCCTCGCGCGCGACTTCCGCATTGGGCTTCTTCACCACCGCGATGATCGGCCGCTCGTCCCACTTGGGGTGGTGCACGCCGATGCAGGCGGCCATGGCGACGGCCGGGTGCGCGACGGCGATGTTCTCGATCTCGATGGAGCTGATCCATTCGCCGCCGGACTTGATCACGTCCTTGCTTCGGTCGGTGATCTGCAGGTAGCCCTCGGCGTCGATGGTGGCAACGTCGCCGGTGGGGAACCAGCCGCGGCCCTGCTCGTCGCGGATGAGCGGGTCACCGCCCTCGCCCTTGAAGTATTCCTTCACGATCCATGGGCCCTTGACCAGCAGGTCGCCGTAGGCCTTGCCGTCCCAGGGCAGCTCCTTGCCGTTGCCGTCGACGATCTTCATGTCGACGCCGAAGATGGCGCGGCCCTGCTTCATGCGGATCTGCAGCTGCGCATCGGGCGGCAGCGACAGGTGCTTGTTCTTGAGCGTGCACAGCGTGCCCAGCGGGCTCATCTCGGTCATGCCCCAGGCGTGCAGCACCTCGACGTTGTAGTTCTCCTGGAACGCCGTGATCATGGCCGGCGGACAGGCCGAGCCGCCGATCACGGTGCGGTTGAGCTTGCTGAACTTCAGGCCGTTGGCCTGCATGTGGCCGAGCATCATCTGCCACACGGTGGGCACGCCGGCCGCGAAGGTGACACCTTCGGATTCGATCAGCTCGTACACCGACTTGCCGTCGAGCGCGGGGCCGGGAAACACGAGCTTGCAGCCCACCAGCGCGGCCGAGTACGGAATGCCCCAGGCGTTGACGTGGAACATCGGCACCACCGGCAGCACCGAGTCGCGCGCCGACAGCCGCATGACGTCCGGCAGGGCCGCGGCGTAGGCATGCAGCATGGTCGAGCGGTGGCTGTAGAGCGCGGCCTTGGGGTTGCCCGTGGTGCCGCTCGTGTAGCACATGCTCGAGGCCGAGTTCTCGTCGAAGGTGGGCCAGTCGTAGCCGGTGGATTGCCCGCCGATCCAGCTTTCGTAGCTCACGAGGTTAGGCACGCCGCTGTCCGCCGGGAGCTTGTCGGCATCGCACAGGGCAATCCATTTGCGGACCGTGGGGCACTTGGCATGCACCGCCTGCACCAGCGGCAGGAAGCTCAGGTCGAAGCACAGGATCTGGTCTTCGGCGTGGTTGGCGATCCAGGCGATCTGGTCGGGGTGCAGGCGCGGGTTGATGGTGTGCAGCACGCGGCCGCTGCCGCTCACGCCGTAGTACAGCTCCAGGTGCCGGTAGCCGTTCCAGGCCAGGGTGGCGATGCGGTCGCTGAACAGCAGCTGCTCGCCGTCCAGCGCATTGGCCACCTGCCGGGCGCGAGATGCGATACCGCCCCACGTCGTGCGGTGGATGTCGCCCTCGACCCGGCGCGAGACGATCTCGCCGTCGCCGTTGTGGCGCTCGGCGAACTCGATCAGCGACGAGATCAAAAGCGGTTGGTCTTGCATCAAACCCAGCATCTACGGACTCCTTTTTGAAATGACTTCATGAAAGCTTGCGGACAACGGATTCACGCAAGCTTCGGCCACTTCCACAATGACACAAACCCGCACTGCCGGATTGAACGCAGCGGCTCATTGATGCGCCTGATCAAGGCACGGCCTGCACCGGCGTGACCACGGCCGCCGAGGGCGCGGCGTCGAGCCGCAGCTGCGACGGCCATGCCGCCCAGGTTGCACCAAGTTCGGGCGTGTTCGGGTCGCCCTTGCGCATGAAGGCACCGACGCTGGCCATCACGGCCCTGGACAGCGCGAGCCGGCCCGGCTGGTTGGCCTTGCCGCCCATCACGTTGCTGAGCAGCGAGCCGCTGAAGTTGCCGAACACGAACGGCAGGTCGAACGCATGCGCAGCCCCGTACACGTCGCTCCACGGCGAGGGCTCCTGCGCCCAGTCGAGGCGGTAGTGCCAGATGTTCGACTGGTGCGTCTTCATCGTGTTGAGCAGGTTGTCGCGGTTGGCCTCGAACAGGCCCTTCGTGATGACGGCGGTGGCCGCGTTGTAGCCCGTGCCGGGCGTGTCTACCGGAAGGTAGGACGGATCGATGATGTCGGCCGCCGTGAGCGTGGACTGCGCATCCGGGTCGAAGTTGAACATCATCGAGAAGCGCTGGGCATCGGTGACGATCCAGCCCGGCTTCGGGAAGCCGATGGTTCCCAGCAGCGAGGCGAAGAGCTTGCCCTCGTCGCGCGTATTCCCGGCGAGCATCGGCACCTTGGCGTAGTTGCCAGCCGCGATCGCGCCGATGGGATCGGCAGGCAGCACCGTGCCGTCGGGAATGGGCGCAACGCTGCCCAGGCCATTGGCGACCACCGTCGCCAGCATCGCGCCACCCTCCTGCGCGCGCAGGTATTCGGCAATCTGCGCCGGCGTGCGCGTGCCGATGTAGGCCTTGGCGGCGGCTGCGTCGGCGGCAGTGCCATCGGCCACGAGCAGCTTCTCGAGGATCGACTGGCCCTGCGCGAGCGAAGCCGAGGCCGGCGCCAGCGTCGGCAGCGTGCCTGGCGGCAGGTTGCTTGCGAGCGAGATGCCGCCGCTCATCTCGAAGGCCTTGTGGAACAGGCCCTTCGCCATCGGCGATGTCATCACCGCCAGCAGGTTGGTGGCGCCGGCCGATTCGCCCGAGAGCGTGACGTTGCCCGGATCGCCACCGAAGTTCGCGACGTTGTTCTTGATGAAGCGCAGCGCCGCCATGACGTCGAGCAGCGCAAAGTTGCCCGAGTCGTCGCCCGCGCTGCCGCCCGGACGCAGTTGCGGCATGTTCAGGAAGCCCAGGATGCCCAGGCGGTAGCTGGCGGTGACGACCACCGCGTTGGCGGCCTTCGCGAGCCGGGCGCCGTCGTAGAGCGGATCGGCCGTGTAGCCCGAAATATTGCTGCCGCCGTGCACGAACAGCAGCACCGGCAGGTTCTGCTCGTCCGTGGCCGGGCGCCAGATGTTGACGAACAGGCAGTCCTCGCTGCCGACCGGCTTGCCCAGCATGGTGCCGATGGTGGCGTCGTAGGTGTTGTTGGCACCGGGGCTGAAGAGGCGGCCGATCTGCAGGCAGGCATTGCCGAACTTCGCGGCCGGGCGGATGCCGCTCCAGCCCTCGGGCTCCACCGGCGCACGCCAGCGCAACGCCCCGACCGGTGGCTGCGCGAAGGGAACGCCCTTCCAGAACCAGGTACCCGAGCTGGCGCTGTCGTCCACGCCCTCGACCTTGCCGGCGGTGGTCTGGCGCACCATGGGGCCGTCGGCGGCCGGTGGCGGCGCGGCGGGCGGCGGCGCAGGCGGCGCGGCCGGCAGGAACGAGAACGACCCGCCCGAGGAGCCGCCGCCGCAGGCCGCGAGGGCCAGGCAGGCGGCCGCGGCCAGTGCCCGCGCCGCCGCCGTGGTCGTTGCCGCCACGCCCTGGTTTTCTGGCCGGGCGCGTACCGCTGCTGTCAGTGCCGTATCCATTTTTTGTCTCCACACCGGGTTAATCGGAATTCCTGCCTGCGCGTCCGGTGGCCATACTCCGGCCCGCCGAACCCCTTAAAAATTCTAGGAACGCACGCCGTTTCCGCCGCTATCGCAAGCGCGCCAATTCAATGACTTCAGGAGCCTCCATGCCGCATGCCCAGCGCCGGCCGCAACGCCGGTCCGGCTGCGCGCAGCAGCCCGAGCTGCGGACCAGTTCGGCCGCCTGGCTCGAAGGCGTGCTCTCGATGTTCGAGGCCGAGGGAATCGACGTGCCCTCGCTGCTGCGCGATGCGGGCTTCGATCCCGATTCGCTGCATCGGCAGAACGCCCGCATCCCGGTGGACGAGATCTCCGTGCTCTGGCAACTGGCAGTGGCGCGCGCCGGCAGGCCCACGCTGGGCCTCGCCCGCGACCTGGCCGCCACGCACAGCAAGCTGGGCACGGTCGGCCACGCCATGGCCTGCAGCGCCGACCTGGGCGCGGCGCTGGTGCGGCTCACGCGCTACATGGCCGTCATCTCCGACGCGACCGCCTTCTCGCTGCAGCGCGAGGCGCGCGGCTGCTGGATGGTGATGGAGCACACCGGCGGCAGCCTCCCGATTCCGCGCCAGCGCGTCGAATACGCCCTGCTGACCGTCTTCATGCAGTGCCAGTGGCTCACGCGGCGCGAGCTGCAGCCGCTGGCGCTCGAATTCGTCTATCCACCGCCCGTCGACGACCGGCTGCACCGCGAGGCCTTCGGCTGCGCCATCCGCTACAACGCGCCGGCCAACCGGCTGCTGCTGTCGGCAGCCGACATGGCTATGCCGCTGCCCACCCACCACCCCACGTTGGGCCAGATGCAGGAGCACCTGCTGGACGACCAGCTGAACCTGCTGGGCCAGACCACCACCAGCACCCTGGTGTGCGCCGAGATCGCACGGCGGCTGCCGCAAGGCGAACCGCGCCGGCAGGACGTGGCCGCCGGCCTCGGCCTCGCGGAGCGCACGCTGCAGCGGCGGCTGCAGCAGGAATCGGTGTCGTTCCAGTCGCTGCTCGACCGCACCCGCCGCGAACTGGCGCAGCAGTACCTGGCGGAAGACCGGCATACGCTCACCGACGTGGCCGACATGCTCGGCTTCGTCGACAGCAGCAATTTCTTCCGGGCCTGCAAGCGCTGGTTCGGGCTGCCGCCCGCCCAATACCGGGCGCGCATCTGGGACACGCCGGCGCTGGCCCACTGAACGGGCCTCGACCCGCCGATGGCCCGCATCGCCAGGGGTCTCGCGCTCTGCCGGACAATCCGGGCATGAGCTTGCTTGCTGAAGACACGGCCGCCGCGGACCTGGGATTGCGCTGGAAACCCGGATTCCGGGCGCTGGGCCCCGCCTTTCTTACCGAACTGCGGCCGACGCCGCTGCCCGATCCCTCCTACTGGGTGGGCCACAGCGAGGCGACGGCCCGCATGCTCGGCCTGCCGTCCGATTGGCGGCAATCGGACGGGACGCTGGAGGCATTGACCGGCAACCTGCCCGTGGCCGGCACGCAGCCCTTCGCCACCGTGTACAGCGGCCACCAGTTCGGCGTCTGGGCCGGCCAGCTCGGCGATGGCCGCGCCATCATGCTTGGCGAAACCGAAGGCGGCCTCGAGGTTCAGCTCAAGGGCGCGGGCCGCACGCCCTACTCGCGCGGCGCCGACGGCCGCGCCGTGCTGCGCTCCAGCATCCGCGAATTCCTCTGCAGCGAGGCCATGCACGGCCTGGGCATTCCGACCACCCGCGCGCTCTGCGTCACGGGCTCCGACGCCCGGGTGTATCGCGAAGTGCCCGAAAGCGCTGCCGTCGTGACACGCGTGGCGCCCAGCTTCATCCGCTTCGGCCATTTCGAGCACTTTTCGGCCAACCAGCGCGATGCCGAACTGCGTGCGCTGGCCGACTACGTCATCGACCGCTACTACCCGGCCTGCCGCACCACCGATCGCTTCAGCGGCAACGCCTACGCGGCCTTCCTGGAAGCCGTGAGCGAGCGCACCGCCGCCCTGCTTGCGAAGTGGCAGGCCGTGGGCTTCTGCCATGGCGTGATGAACACCGACAACATGAGCATCCTCGGGCTCACCATCGACTACGGGCCGTTCCAGTTCCTCGACGGCTTCGATCCGCGCCACATCTGCAACCACAGCGACACCAGCGGGCGCTACGCCTTCAACCAGCAGCCCAACGTGGCCTACTGGAACCTGTTCTGCCTCGCACAGGCCCTGTTGCCGCTGATCGGCGACCAGGAAATCGCCGTCGCGGCGCTGGAGTCCTACAAGACGGTGTTCCCGCGCGAATTCGAGGGCCGCATGCGCGCCAAGCTCGGCCTCGCGCAACCGGCCGAAGGCGACCGTGCGCTCATCGAGGGCGTGCTGAAGCTCTTGGCCGCCGAAAAGGTCGACTACACCATCTTCTGGCGCCGCCTTTCGCAGCACATGGCCGACAGCAACGCCGAACCGGTGCGCGACCTGTTCCTGGACCGCGCGGGCTTCGATGCCTGGCTGCTATCCTTTTCGCAGCGCCATGCGCAGGCGCCGCGCGCGGAAGCCGCAGCCCTGATGCTCGAATCCAATCCGAAGTACGTGTTGCGGAACCACCTGGGCCAGCAAGCCATCGAAGCGGCGAGCCAGAAAGACTTCTCGGCTGTGGCAACCTTGTTGGCCCTGCTCGAAACCCCATTTGAAGAACATCCCGGCGCCGATGCCTATGCCGGGTTCCCGCCCGACTGGGCTTCCACGATCGAAATCAGCTGCTCATCATGACCACTCCCATCGAGAAAACCGACGCCGAATGGAAGGCCCTGCTTGCCGAAAAAGGCGCCGAGCCCGCGGCCTTCGAGGTCACGCGCCACGCGGCCACCGAACGGCCCTTCACCGGCAAGTACGAGGCGCACTGGGACGACGGCACCTACCATTGCATCTGCTGCGGCGCCAAGCTGTTCGAATCATCCACCAAGTTCGATGCGGGCTGCGGCTGGCCGAGCTTCTCGCAAGAGGCCGTGCCGGGCGCCATCCGGAACATCGTCGACCGCTCGCATGGCATGGTGCGCACCGAGAATGTCTGCGCCAATTGCGGCGCCCACCTGGGCCACGTGTTCCCCGACGGCCCCACCGAAACCGGCCTGCGGTACTGCATGAATTCCGCCTCGCTCGACTTCAAGAAAAAATAAGCAACCGAACCGGCCCGCCCAGCGCATGAAACTGATCCTCGACTTCTTTCCGATCCTGCTGTTCTTCGGCGCCTACAAGCTGGCCGACATCTACACCGCCACCGGCGTGCTGATGGCCGCCACCGTGCTGCAGATGGGCATCATCTACGCGCTCGACCGCAAGCTGCAGGCCATGCAGAAGGCCACGCTGGTGCTGATCCTGCTGTTCGGCACGCTCACGCTCGCGCTGCACGACGACCGCTTCATCAAGTGGAAGCCCACGGTCCTGTACGGCGCCATGGCCATCGCGCTGGCGGTGGCGCTCTGGGCGCTGAAGAAGAACTTCCTCAAGATGCTGCTGGGCTCGCAGCTGCAGCTGCCGGACCGCATCTGGGGGCGCCTGAACGTGGCGTGGATCGGCTATTGCCTCTTCATGGCGGCCATCAACGGCTACGTGGCGGCGTACTTCACGACCGAGGCATGGGTCAACTTCAAGCTCTGGGGCTACGCGTTCCCGATCGTGTTCCTGGTGGCGCAGGGACTCTACATCTCGCCGCATCTCAAGAACGACGAACCCTCCGTATGAGCACCGCCACCACCCATCCGCTGCCCACGGCACGCGAGCTCGAAGCGGCGCTGCGCCAGGCGCTGCAGCCCACCATGCTCGAGGTGATCGACGAGAGCGGCGCCCACGCCGGCCATGCGGGCGCCAATGCCGAGGGCCGGGGCACCCATTTCCGGGTCCGCATTGCTTCCCCACTGTTCGAAGGGAAGCCCCGCGTGGCGCGCCATCGCCTTGTGTATGATGCCCTCCAAGTTTTTATCGCACAGGGTCTGCACGCCATCGCCATCGAGGTGCTCTGAGTCGTTCGATTGCCGGCACGCGCCGAGACGGCCGCGGCGGCCCGACCCCTTTCTTCCCGCTCCTTCGCTTTTTTTCCACGCGCTTTTCCTATCCGCGCATTTCCCTCCAGCCTGATATTCATTTCATGAAAAAACAACTCTTGCAGGCCGTTGCGGCCGCAGCGCTGCTCGGTGCGATTCCTCTGGCGGCCCAGGCGCAGAACGCAGCCATCGTCAACGGCAAGCCCGTGCCCAAGGCGCGCATGGACGTGCTGGCCCAGCAACTGGCGGCAGCCGGCCGGCCGGTCACGCCGGAGATGCAGGGCCAGCTGCGCGAGGAAATCGTCGCGCGCGAAGTGTTCATGCAGGAAGCGCAGAAGCAGGGCCTCGACGCCACCGAGGACTACAAGAACCAGCTCGAACTCGCCCGCCAGGCCATCCTGATCCGCGCCCTGTTCGAGAACTACCGCAAGACCAGCCCGGTCTCTGACGCCGACGTGAAGGCCGAGTACGACAAGTTCGTGGCGGCCAATGGCGGCAAGGAATACAAGGCGCGCCACATCCTGGTCGAAACCGAAGACCAGGCCAAGAAGATCATGGCCGACCTCAAGAAGGGCGCCAAGTTCGAGGACATCGCCAAGAAGCAGAGCAAGGACCCGGGATCGGGCGCCAATGGCGGCGATCTCGACTGGGCCAACCCCGCGAGCTTCGTGCCCGAGTTCTCCGAGGCGATGATCAAGCTCAAGAAGGGCGAGACCACGGCCGCCCCCGTGAAGACGCAGTTCGGTTACCACATCATCCGCGTCGACGACATCCGCCAGGCGCAACTGCCGAAGCTGGAAGAAGTGCAGCCGCAGATCACGCAGCAGCTGCAGCAGCAGCGCCTGCAGAAGTACCAGGAAGAGCTGCGCGCGAAGGCAAAGGTCGAGTAAGCCCCGCGGCTTTCCTGCCCCATGAAAAAAGCGGCCCGCGGGCCGCTTTTTCGTTTCGGGCTTTTTCCTTCAGCCTACCCAGCGGCGCGCATTGCGCCAGATGCGCATCCAGGGGCTCAGCTCGCTCTTGTCGCCGCCGGTCCAGCTCATCTGGATGTTGCGGAACACGCGCTCGGGATGCGGCATCACCGCGGTGAAGCGGCCGTCCGGCGTGGTCACCGAGGTCAGGCCGCCGGCGCTGCCGTTCGGGTTGAACGGGTACTGCTCGGTCGGCTGGCCGTGGTTGTCCACGAAGCGCATGGCGGCAATGGCCTTGGCGGCATCGCCGCGGTGCTTGAAGTTGGCATAGCCCTCGCCATGCGCCACCGCGATCGGCAGGCGCGTGCCGGCCATGCCCGCGAAGAAGATGCTCGGCGATTCGAGCACCTCGACCATCGACAGGCGCGCCTCGAAGCGTTCGCTCTGGTTGGTGGTGAAGCGCGGCCAGGCTTCGGCGCCCGGGATGATGTCGGCCAGCTCGGCAAACATCTGGCAGCCGTTGCACACGCCCAGGCCGAAGGTGTCGGTGCGGCCGAAGAAGGCCTTGAACTGTTCGGCCAGCTTCGGGTTGAAGGTGATGCTGCGCGCCCAGCCGATGCCGGCGCCCAGCGTGTCGCCATAGCTGAAGCCGCCGCAGGCCACCACGCCCTTGAAGTCGGCGAGGTCCGCCCGGCCCGCCTGCAGGTCGGTCATGTGGACGTCGAAGGCTTCGAAGCCGGCTTCGGTGAAGGCGTAGGCCATCTCGACATGCGAGTTGACGCCCTGCTCGCGCAGGATGGCGACCTTGGGGCGCGACGACAGCAGCCCCGGGCCGAGTTCGCCCCAGCCCTTGCCGAGCGGCGGCGAGACATGCCAGTGCAGGCCCGGGTCGCCCGGCTCGCCGGCCGCGGCGTGCTCGGCATCGGCGCAGGCCGGGTTGTCGCGCTCGCGGGCGATCTTCCAGCTGACCGAATCCCACACCTGGTGCAGGTCCTGCAGCGTCGCGCTGAACACCGACCTGGCATCGCGCCAGACCTCGAGCTTGCCCTTGCCGGCCTCCATCGTGGAGCTGGCAGGCCGCGTCTTGCCGACGAAGTGGCTGTGGGCGCTGAGGCCGTGGGCGCGCAGCACCTGCATCACCTCGTTGCGCTCGGCCGTGCGCACCTGCAGCACCATGCCGAGCTCTTCGTTGAACAGTGCCTTGAGCGTGAGTTCCTCGCGCCGCGCGCTGACCTGCTGCGCCCAGTTCTTGGCGTCGCCGGTCTCCATGCGGCTGTCGGAAATGCCGTCGCCTTCGGTGACCAGCATGTCGACGTTGAGCGCCACGCCCACGTGGCCCGCAAAGGCCATTTCGCAGGCAGTGGCGAACAGGCCGCCGTCGCTGCGGTCGTGCATGGCCAGGATCTTGCCGTCGGCGCGCAGCGCGTTCACGGCATTGACCAGCGCCACCAGTTGTGCCGGGTCGTCGAGGTCGGGCACCGTGTCGCCGCTCTGGTTCAGCGTCTGCGCCAGGATGCTGCCGGCCATGCGGTGCTGGCCGCGGCCCAGGTCGATCAGCACCAGCGTGGTGTCGGCCTCCGTGGCGTCGAGCTGCGGCGTGAGCGTGCCGCGCACGTCGGCCAGCGTGGCGAACGCGCTCACGATCAGGCTCACGGGCGAGGTGACGTTCCGGGCTTCGTCGCCGTCTTTCCACTGCGTGCGCATCGACAGCGAATCCTTGCCGACCGGGATCGACACGCCCAGCGCCGGGCACAGTTCCAGCCCCACGGCCTTGACGGTTTCATACAGCGCGGCGTCTTCGCCGGGCTCGCCGCAGGCCGCCATCCAGTTGGCCGAGAGCTTCACGCGCGAGAGCTCGATCGGCGCGGCCAGCAGGTTGGTGATGGCCTCGGCCACGGCCATGCGGCCCGAGGCCGGCGCGTCGAGCGCGGCCAGCGGCGTGCGCTCGCCCATGCTCATCGCCTCGCCGGTAAAGCCCTTGTAGTCGGCCAGCGTGACGGCGCAATCGGCCACCGGCACCTGCCAGGGGCCGACCATCTGGTCGCGGTGGCTCAGGCCACCCACGGTGCGGTCGCCGATGGTGATCAGGAAGCGCTTGGAGGCCACTGTCGGGTGCGACAGCACGTCGATGGCGGCCTTCTGCAGGTCGACGCCCGTGAGGTCGAGCGGCTTGAAGGTGCGGGCAACGGTCTTGACGTCGCGGTGCATCTTGGGCGGCTTGCCGAGCAGCACGTCCATCGGCATGTCGACGGGTTGTACCTCGGCGCCCTCGTCGGCCACCAGCAGCTGGCGGTCTTCGGTCGCCACGCCCACCACCGAGAACGGGCAGCGCTCGCGCTCGCAGAAGGCCCTGAACTGTTCGAGCGATTCCGGCGCGATGGCCAGTACGTAGCGCTCCTGGCTTTCGTTGCACCAGATTTCCTTGGGCGCCATGCCCGACTCTTCGAGCGGCACGGCGCGCAGGTCGAAGCGCGCGCCGCGGCCGGCGTCGTTGGTCAGTTCGGGGAAGGCGTTGCTCAGGCCGCCCGCGCCCACGTCGTGGATCGCGAGGATCGGGTTGGCCGCGCCCTGCTGCCAGCAGTGGTTGATGACTTCCTGGGCGCGGCGCTCGATTTCGGGGTTGCCGCGCTGCACCGAGTCGAAGTCGAGTTCGGCCGCGTTGGCACCCGTGGCCATGGAACTCGCGGCGCTGCCGCCCATGCCGATGCGCATGCCGGGGCCGCCGAGCTGGATCAGCAGCGAGCCGGCCGGGAACTGGATTTTTTTCGTCTGCGTGGCGTCGATGCTGCCGAGGCCGCCCGCGATCATGATGGGCTTGTGGTAGCCGCGCTGCACCGTGTCGACGTCGCTCGCCACGGTCTGCTCGTATTCGCGGAAATAGCCCAGCAGGTTGGGCCGGCCGAACTCGTTGTTGAAGGCGGCGCCGCCCAGCGGGCCCTCGGTCATGATCTGCAGCGGGCTCGCGATGTGCTCGGGCTTGCCGTAGTGGCCCTCTTCCGGCCAGAGCTTCGACACCGTGAAGCCGGTCAGGCCGGCCTTGGGCTTGGAGCCGCGGCCGGTGGCGCCTTCGTCGCGGATCTCGCCGCCCGCGCCGGTCGAGGCGCCCGGGAACGGCGAAATGGCCGTCGGATGGTTGTGCGTCTCGACCTTCATCAGCACGTGGCTCAGCGCGCTATCTTTTTGATAGCTTTGCGAATCCGAAGCCGGAATGAAGCGCTCGACCGTCGTGCCCTCCATCACCGAGGCGTTGTCGGCATAGGCAATGACGGTGTGTTGCGGGTTCTGCTTCTCGGTGTGGCGGATCATCGAGAACAGGCTCTGCGGCTGGGCCTGGCCGTCGATCGCGAAGCTGGCGTTGAAGATCTTGTGGCGGCAGTGCTCGCTGTTGGCCTGCGCGAACATCATCAGCTCGACGTCGCTCGGGTTGCGCCCGAGCCGGGTGAAGGCTTCGACCAGGTAGTCGATCTCGTCTTCCGCCAGCGCCAGGCCGAAACCCGTGTTGGCCGCCACCAGCGCGGCGCGGCCGCCGCCCTGCACGTCGACCAGCGCCATCGGCTGGGCCGGCAGCTCGCTGAACAGGCTGGCGGCCTGCTCCACCGTGGCCAGCACCGATTCGGTCATGCGGTCGTGCAGCGGGCCGGCCACGGCAGCCAGCAGGTCGCCTTCGAGCACGGGCGCCTTGCCGATCAGCGGGGCCTTGAGCTTCAGGTGGTACTGGGTGACCCGCTCGACCCGGCGCAGCGCCAGGCCGCAGTTGTGGGCGATGTCGGTGGCCTTGGAGGCCCAGGGCGAGACGGTGCCCAGGCGCGGCGTGACGACCACCGAAGCGCCCGCCTTGGCCGGGGCCTCGAAGGGCTCGCCGTAGGTCAGGAGCGCCGCGAAGCGCTCGCGGCCGGCCGCATCGAGTGCCGCATCGGTGACCACCAGGTGCACGAAACGGGCACCGATGCCCTCGATGCGCGCATCGATCGCCTGCAGCTTCGGCAGCAGCTGCCGCGCACGGAAATCGCTGAGTGCGCTGCCGCCCTCGAAAAGGGTTACGACGGGAAGGGCTTGAGGTGCGGGCTGCGTCACGGTCGATGGGGCCTGGGGCCGCGTTGGGAATCAAGAAAATCGGGGGGGATGGCCGCTGACTGGGGCCATCCGCGTAAGCCCTGAATTTTAGCCGGGTGAATGGGATAATTCCGGGATGAGCATTACCTACAAAGACGCCGCAGGCATCGAAGCCATGCGCGTCGCCTGCCGCCTGGCTTCCGAGGTGCTGGACTACCTCACGCCCTTCATCAAGCCCGGCATCACCACGAACGATGTCGACCGCCTGGCCGCCGAATACATGGTCAAGCAGGGCACCACCTCGGCCACGGTGGGCTACATGGGCGCGAGCAGCGTGCCCTTCCCGAAGTCGCTCTGCACCTCGGTGAACCACGTGGTCTGCCACGGCATTCCCAATGACAAGCCGCTGAAAAAGGGCGACATCATGAACGTCGACGTGACCGTCATCAAGGATGGCTGGTTCGGCGACAACAGCCGCATGTACATCATCGGCGATGCCTCCATTGCCGCCAAGCGCCTGTGCAGCATCACCTTCGAAGCCATGTGGCACGGCATCCTGCAGGTGCGCCCCGGCGCGCACCTGGGCGACGTGGGCCATGCGATCCAGAAGTTCGCCGAAGGCCAGGGCTATTCGGTGGTGCGCGAATTCTGCGGCCACGGCGTGGGCCAGCGCTTCCACGAAGAGCCGCAGGTGCTGCACTACGGCCGTCCGGGCACGCTGGAAGAACTCAAGCCCGGCATGATCTTCACCATCGAGCCGATGATCAACGCCGGCAAGCGCGAGGTGAAGGAAGACTTCAAGGGCGGCCAGTACGACGGCTGGACCATCGTCACGCGCGACCATTCGCTGTCGGCGCAGTGGGAACACACGGTGCTGGTCACCGAAACGGGCTACGAGGTGCTCACGCTGTCGGAAGGCAGCCCACCCCTGCCCTCGTTCGTCACCTCCACGAAAACGTGAGCCGCGCGAGCGGCGCGCGGCCGAGGACACAGCCGTGATCGAACCCGCCAAGATCGATGTCGCCACCCTGCGCGAAGCCTATCGCGCCAGGAAGCTGGCGCTGTTCGACACCCTGCGCTTTGCGCGCGCGCCCACGCGCAGCGTTCACACGGTGCTGCGGCAGCTGTCGGCGCTGGCCGACCAGACGCTGTGCGCGCTCTGGCGCGAGGCCGATTTCGGCGACGCGCTCGCGCTGGTGGCCGTGGGCGGTTTCGGCCGCGGCGAACTGTTCCCCTACTCCGATGTCGACGTGCTGCTGCTGCTGCCGCCCGAGGGCGAGGCCGGCGCGATCGATCCGGCCCGCATCGAGGCCTTCATCGGCCACTGCTGGGATGCGGGGCTCGAGATCGGCTCCAGCGTGCGCACCGTCGACGAGTGCCTGGCAGAGGCCGAGAAGGACGTCACGGTCCAGACCTCGCTGCTCGAATCGCGGCTGATCACGGGCGACAAGAAGCTCTTCGTGGGCTTCCGCAGGCGCTTCGCTCGCGCCATCGATCCGCAGGCTTTCTTCGTGGCCAAGTCGCAGGAAATGCGCCACCGCCACCAGAAGTTCGACAACACGCCCTACGCGCTCGAACCCAACTGCAAGGAATCGCCGGGCGGCCTGCGCGACCTGCAGACCATTCTCTGGATGGCCAAGGCCGCCGGCTTCGGCAGCCGCTGGGACGATCTGGCCAAGAACGGCCTGGCCACCTCCTTCGAGGCGCAGCAGATCAAGCGCAACGAAGCGCTGCTCTCGCTGATCCGCGCGCGCCTGCACGTGATTGCCAACCGGCGCGAGGACCGCCTGGTGTTCGACCTGCAGACTGCCGTGGCCGCGAGCTTCGGCTATGAAAGCGAATCGCAGCGCAAGTCGAGCGAGGCGCTGATGCGGCGCTACTACTGGGCGGCCAAGGCGGTTTCGCAGCTCAACCAGATCCTGCTGCTGAACATCGCGGAGCGGCTGCAGCCGGTGGACGAGCAGCACACGCCGATCAACGAGCGCTTCTTCGAGCGTGCGGGCCTCATCGAGATTGCGAGCGACGACCTCTACGAGCGCGAGCCGCATGCCATTCTCGAGACCTTCCTTCTCTATCAGAAGACCATCGGCGTGAAGGGCCTGTCGGCACGCACGCTGCGCGCGCTCTACAACGCGCGCCACGTGATGGACAGCAAGTTCCGCAACGACCCGGTCAACCACCAGACCTTCATGCGCATCCTGCTGCAGCCCTACGGCATCACGCATGCGTTCCGGCTCATGAACCAGACCTCGGTGCTGGGGCGCTACCTGCGGGTGTTCCGCAGCATCGTGGGACAGATGCAGCACGACCTGTTCCACGTCTACACGGTGGACCAGCACATTTTGATGGTGCTGCGCAACGTGCGGCGCTTCTTCATCGCCGAGCATGCGCATGAGTACCCGTTCTGCTCGCAGCTCGCGGCCGGCTGGGACAAGCCATGGATCCTCTACGTGGCGGCGCTGTTCCACGACATCGCCAAGGGCCGCGGCGGCGACCATTCCACGCTCGGCGCACGCGACGTGCAGCGTTTCTGCAAGCAGCACGGCATCGCGCGCGAAGATTCGAGGCTGATCGAATTCCTGGTCGCGGAGCACCTGGTGATGAGCCAGGTCGCGCAGAAGCAGGACCTGAGCGACCCCGAGGTGATCGGCGCCTTCGCCAAGCGCGTGGGCAACGAGCGCTACCTCACGGCGCTCTACCTGCTGACGGTGGCCGACATTCGCGGCACCTCGCCGCGCGTGTGGAATGCCTGGAAGGGCAAGCTGCTCGAAGACCTGTACCGCTTCACGCTGCGCGCGCTCGGCGGCCGCATGCCCGACCCCGACGCAGAGGTGGAATCGCGCAAGCGCGAGGCGCTGGTGCAGCTCGCCCTCCGAGCGCAGCCCTTCGAGGCCCACAAGGCGCTGTGGGCCACGCTCGACGTCGGCTACTTCATGCGCCACGATGCCACCGAGATCGCCTGGCATGCCAAGCAGCTCTCGCGTTTCGTGCCGCCGCCCAACGTTCCCGTCGATCCGAAGGCGCCGCCGATCGTGCGGGCGCATCTTTCACCGGTCGGCGAAGGCCTGCAGGTGGTGGTCTACACGCCCGACCAGCCCGACCTGTTCGCGCGCATCTGCGGCTACTTCGACCAGTCGTCGTTCAGCATCCTTGACGCGAAAGTACACACCACGAGCAATGGCTACGCGCTCGACACGTTTCAGGTGGTGACCACCTTCCTGCCCGACCACTACCGCGATCTCATCAGCATGGTGGAGTCGGGCCTGGCGCAGACGCTGACCGAAGCCGGCCCCCTGCCCCCACCCAGCGTGGGCCGCGTGTCGCGGCGCGTGCGCAGCTTCCCGATCAAGCCGCGCATCAGCCTGCTGCCCGACGACAAGGCGCAGCGCTGGCTGCTCAACATCTCGGCCAGCGACCGCACCGGGCTGCTTTATTCGGTGGCGCGCGTGCTCGCCCGGCATCACCTGAACCTGCAGCTCGCCAAGGTCACGACCCTGGGCGAGCGCGTGGAAGACACCTTCCTGATCAGCGGGCCGGAACTGCAGGGCCAGAAGACGCAGCTGGCCATCGAGACCGAGCTGATGGAAGCGCTGGCCTCCTGAGGCCCTGAGGCACGCTTGCTGCTTGTTTCATCCGCAGGCACATCCTGCGGCATGATGGTGCCGACTTGATTCAACTCGAACGGCAACCCTCGACATGAGCCAGAAAACCAATCCCCTCGCGGGCCAGCCCGCACCGCTGGACCTGCTCGTCAATGTCCCGCGCCTCGTCTCGGCCTACTACGCGGGCCGGCCCGATCCCTCGGTGCCCGCGCAGCGCGTGGCCTTCGGAACCTCGGGCCACCGCGGTTCTTCCTTCGACAACGCATTCAACGAATGGCATGTGCTGGCCATGAGCCAGGCCATTGCCGACTACCGGCGCCAGAAGGGCATCGACGGGCCGCTGTTCCTCGGCATCGACACGCATGCGCTTTCCACGCCCGCCTTCAACAGCGCGGTGGAAGTGCTGGCGGCCAACGGCGTCGAGCTGATGCTCTCGAAGGACGACGAATACACGCCCACGCCCGCCGTCTCGCATGCGATCCTGGTCTACAACCGCGGACGCACGGCGGGGCTGGCCGACGGCATCGTGATCACGCCTTCGCACAACCCGCCCGAAAGCGGCGGCTTCAAGTACAACCCGCCCAACGGCGGCCCCGCGGGCACCGACATCACGTCGGCGGTCGAAGCCGCGGCCAACGCCTTTCTTGCGGCGGATCTCAAGGGCGTGAAGCGCCTGCCGCTCGCCCAGGCGCTGCACGCCCCGACCACGCACCGCCACGACTACCTGAACACCTATGTCGAAGACCTCGCGCAGGTGCTCGACATGGATGCGATCCGCGGCGTGCAGATCGATTTGGGCGTCGATCCATTGGGCGGCGCGGGCGTGCGCTACTGGCCGGCCATCGCCGAGCGCTACAAGCTCGGGCGGCTCAACGTGCTGAGCCAGGAGGTCGATCCCACCTTCCGCTTCATGTCGCTCGATTGGGACGGCCGCATCCGCATGGACCCGTCGTCGCCCGATGCCATGCACAAGCTGATCGGCCTGCGGGAGCGCTTCGGCATCGCCTTCGCCTGCGACACCGACCATGACCGCCACGGCATCGTCACGCGCAGCGCGGGGCTGCTGCCGCCCAACAACTACCTGGCCGTGATGGCCGACTACCTCTTCACGCACCGGCCCCAATGGGCGGCGCATGCGGCCGTGGGCAAGACGGTGGTCAGCAGCCAGATGATCGACCGCGTGGCCGCCAGGCTGGGCCGCACGCTGTACGAGGTGCCGGTGGGCTTCAAGTGGTTCGTCGACGGGCTGGTGGATTCGTCGCTGGGCTTCGGCGGCGAGGAAAGCGCGGGCGCCACCTTCCTGCGGCGCGACGGCTCGGTCTGGACCACCGACAAGGACGGCATCGTGCCCGCCCTGCTCTCGGCCGAGATCGCCGCACGCACCGGACGCGACCCCGGCGAGCGCTTTGCCGAACTCGCCCAGGCGCTGGGCCAGCCGGTGGCCAACCGCGTGGACGCAGCGGCCACCGTCGAGCAGAAGAAGAAGCTTTCGAGCCTCTCGCCGCAGCAGGTGCTGTCCACCGAGCTCGCAGGCGAGAAGATCCAGAACGTGCTGAGCCACGCCCCCGGCAATGGCGCGGCCATCGGCGGCGTGAAGGTGGTCACCGAGAACGGCTGGTTCGCCGCGCGGCCCTCGGGCACCGAGAACATCTACAAGATCTACGGCGAGAGCTTTCTCGGCGCCGAGCACCTGGGCCGCATCCTCGAGGAAGCGCAGCAGCTGGTGGACAAGGCGCTGGCGGCGGGCTGAAACCTTCATCGAGCGTGCGGCGCCGCCATGAACACCGAACTGTCGCGTCTTGCCGCCGAGGTCGGCCTGAACGATCCCGGGCAGGCATCCCTGCGCCTGGCCTTCGGCCTGGCCTGCGCGGACCGCATCGGACATCTGCTGGAAGACCCGCGCGCCATCGAAGGCCTCGCGGTGGCGCATGCCTTTCTCGACGGCAAGGCCGACGAAGCGGCCTTGAAAGCGGCTCGCGCGGAGTTGGCGGCCGTGGCGAACGGGCACCGTGGCTCGAACTCGATCGATGGCTCGGCGCATGCGGCGGTTTCCGCCACGTATGCGGTGGCCAATGCCCTGGCAAGCCGCGCCCTCGAGGCCGCGAGCTACGCAGCCTACGCGGCGGTCTATGCCTACGGTGGCTATGCGATCACCGACCCGACGGCCTTCGAGGATGAATTCGCGTGGCAGGTCCAGACTCTCAAGGCACTCGCGCAACCGAATGCGAAGGCATCCTTGGCCGACCCGGCCTAGCGCGTGCCCTTTGCCAGCCGCCGCTCGAGCCACACGCTGTAGCGCGACAGCCCGAAGCACAGCAGCCAGTACACGGCCGCAATGAAGAGATAGCCCTCGAGATAGAACGGCCGCCAGGTCGGGTCGCCGCCGAGCGCGAGGCCGAGCGCACCGGTCAGCTCGAACAGGCCGACCACCGTGACCAGCGAGGTGTCCTTCAGCGTGCCGACCACACTGTTGGTCAACGCCGGCACCACGAGCCGCAGGGCCTGCGGCAGCACGATGTCCCGCTGCACCGGCCAGCGGCCGAAGCCCAGCGCCATCGCCACTTCGGTCTGGCCGCGCGGCACGGCCTGCAACCCGCCGCGGATGATCTCGGCCAGGTAGGCCGCCACGAACAGCGTGAGCCCCGCCAGCACGCGCACCAGCACGTCGGGCTGCCAGCCCGCGGGCCACAGCAGCGGCAGCAGGAAGGAAGCCATGAACAGCACCGAGATCAGCGGCACGCCGCGCACCAGCTCGATGTAGCTCGCGCAGAGCGTGCGAACCACCGGCCAGCCCGAGCGGCGTCCCAGCGCAAGCAGCAGCGCCAGCGGAAAAGCCAATGCCAAGCCCACCACGGCAAGGCCGATGGTGAGCGGCAGACCGCCCCAGCGGCTGGTCGGCACGAGGACAAGTCCCGCCACGCCGCCGCGCATCAGCAGCACGAACAACAGCAGCGCCGCAAGCCAGAGCGGCGCCAGCCACCAGCGCCAGCTGCGCGGCCAGGCGCTCAGCACGGTCACGGCGGACAGCACGGCCACGGCAATGGCCGGACGCCATTGCTCTTCATAAGGGAAGCGCCCGAACAGCATCGGCCGCCATTTCTCGGCCACCACGCCCCAGCAGGCGCCATGCTGCACCGCGCGGCAGGCTTCTGCATCGGGCCGGAACACCGCGTGCAGCACGCCCCATTCAATGGCGTGGAAGCCGCCCCACGCCAGCAGCGCGAGCAGCAACACGGTGGCCAGCACCCGCAGCGGCGAACCCCAGAGTTCGCTGCGCCACGCAACAGGGCCCTGGGCCGCGTTCCTCATCGCCAGCCCCTGAGCGCGACGCGCGCGTTGTAGCGGTTCATGCCGAAGGAGATCACGAGCGACAGCAGCAGGTAGACCGCCATGATGATGGCAATGCACTCGAAGGCGCGGCCGTTCGAGCCGATGGTGGTGTTGGCCACCGACACCAGCTCCGGATAACCCACGGCCACCGCAAGCGATGAATTCTTGACGAGGCTCAGCAGCTGGTTGGTGAGCGACGGCACGATCACCCGCAGCGCCTGCGGCAGGATCACGATGCGCAGCTGCTGCACCGGCGCGAGCCCGAGCGCCTGCCCGGCCAGCACCTGCCCCTGCGGCACCGACAGGATGCCGGCGCGCACGATCTCGGCCACGAACGCGGCCGAATAGAAGGACAGGCCCGCGACGATGGTCACGTACTCCGGGCTCAGCGCCGCGCCGCCGCTCACGCCGAAGTCGCCGCGTTCGGGCCATTCGAGGTGCGTGGGCCACCAGCCACCGCCCTCCCCCGACGCCGGCCAGGGCACGCTGAGGCCGCCCTTGCTGAGCCACACGCCCGGCAGCAGCCGCACAGGCTCGGTGGGATCAGGCAGCAGGTTGGCAATCGCAAAGGCCAGCATCAGCAGTTGCACGAGCAGCGGCACGTTGCGCAGCAGTTCGACATACGCGGTGCAGATGCCGCGCAGCAGCACATGCGGTGCGAGCCGGCCGATGCCGATCAGGGTGCCGAGCACGACCGAAAAGATGGCGGCGGGCACCGAGGCGCGCACCGTGTTGACCAGGCCCGCGAGAAAGGCGCGCCAGAACGGCTGGCTGGCCTCGAAGCCGAGCCAGCCTTCGCTGATGGAGAAGCCTGCGGGCTCGGTGAGAAAGTCGAAGCCCGAGCGCACGCCCCGCGCCCGCAGCACTTCGAGCGCATGGTTCACGACCCAGGCCGCGCCGGCCACGACGGCCAGCACCAGCAGCGCCTGGACGACCCAGGCCAGCCAGGCGCCGCGGCGCGAGGCTTGACTGCTCATCGAACCGGTGGTGCGTAGATCAGGCCGCCCTTGTTCCAGAGGTTGTTCGAGCCGCGCGGCAGCTTGAGCACCGACTTGGGGCCCACGTTGCGCTCGAACATCTCGCCGTAGTTGCCCACGGCCTTGATCGCGCGGAACGACCAGTCCTTGTCGAGGCCCAGCAGCTTGCCCAGGTCCTCGCCGGTGCCGACCAGGCGCTGCTGCGCCGGGTCCTTGCTGCTGGCCTTGAGCTCGTCGGCATTGGCCTGCGTGACGCCGAATTCTTCGGCCTCGATGAGCGCGTTGGGCACCCACTTGGCAATGGCAAACCATTCGTCGTCGCCGCGGCGCACCAGCGGCGCGAGCGGTTCCTTGGAAATGAGCTCGGGCAGGATGATGTAGTCGTCGGGGTTCGGCGCTTCCTTGTTGCGCAGGCCGGCCAGCGCGGAGGCGTCGGTGGTGAAGGCCTGGCAGCGACCCGAGAAGAAGGCCTTGAACGAGGCTTCGAAGCTTTCGAACACCACCGTCTTGACCGGAATGTTCTGTGCGCGGAAGTAGTCGGACACGTTCTTCTCGTTGGTGGTGCCCGACTGCGTGCAGATGGTCGCGTTCTTGAGCTGCCTGGCGCTCGTGACCTTGAGCTTCTTCGGCACCAGGAAGCCCTGGCCGTCGTAGTAGGTGATGGTGGTGAAGTTGAAGCCCAGCGACGCATCGCGCGTGAGCGTCCAGGTGGTGTTGCGCGCGAGGATGTCGATCTCGCCGGCCTGCAGGGCCGAGAAGCGCTGCTGCGAATTGAGCGGCACGAAGTCGACCTTCTTCGGATCGCCCAGCACGGCCGCCGCAATGGCGCGGCAGGTGTCGACGTCCAGGCCCGACCAGTTGCCCTGCGTGTCGGGCGCGGAAAAGCCGGCCACGCCATTGGTCACGCCGCACTTGACGGTGCCGCGCTGCTTGACGGCATCGAGGGTCTTGCCGGCAAGGGCAGGCGCGGCAGTGGCAAGCGCGGCAACGGTTGCGGCAGCGGCCAGCGCGGGACGGAATCGATTCTTCATTGGTGTGTTCTCCTCAACAACAAGCAAAAGGCAGTGTACGAGGCTGCGCGCCGCCCTGCCAAGGAACCAGCAGTTGAATGCATATGCTGCGTGCGCCGCTGTCCACGGGTTTTTCTTGCCGGCTGCATTCACTAACATACGGGCCTCCAACAACTTCACCAGGAATCTGCACATGACCAAATCCGATGACACCGGCAAGCTCGTTCTGCGCGTTGCACTCGGCATCCTCATCCTGCTGCACGGCATCGCGAAGGTCGGCAAAGGCGTCGACGGCATCGGCGGCATGCTGGCGTCCCATGGCTTGCCGGCGGCTTTGGCCTACCTGGTCTATGTCGGAGAGATCCTTGCGCCGGTGCTGCTCATCGTGGGGCTGTTCACCCGTCCGGCGGCGCTGATCGTCGCCCTCAACATGCTGGTGGCGATCTGGCTCGTGCATCAGAAGGACCTGGGCGCGCTCAATGGCCAGGGCGGCTGGGCGCTGGAACTGCAGGGCATGTTCATGTTCTCGGCGATCGCGATCGCGCTCTTCGGCGGCGGCCGGTTCGGCCTGGGCGGCAAGTACAACTGAAAGAAAGAAAGAAGGCACGCGGCCGGCGGTGTACCGGCCGTTCTTTCGTCAATCGTCGTCGTTGGCGTCCAGCCCTGGAAACAGGACGTCGGTATAGCCGAAGCGCGAGAAGTCGCGCACCCGCATCGGATAGAGCTTGCCCAGCAGGTGATCGACTTCGTGCTGCACCACGCGCGCATGAAAGCCGCTTGCGATGCGGTCGATCGGATCGCCGTAGGGATCGAAGCCGGTGTAGCGGATGTTGGCGAAGCGCGGCACCACGCCGCGCAGGCCCGGCACCGACAAGCAGCCTTCCCAGCCTTCTTCTTCCTCGTCGCCGATCGGCGTGATGACCGGATTCAGCAGCACGGTGCGAGGCACCGGCGGCGCATCGGGGTAGCGGGGATTGACGACATCGGTGCCGAAGATCACGAGCTGCTGGTCGACACCGATCTGCGGCGCGGCCAGGCCGGCGCCGTTGGCGGCCAGCATGGTCTCGAACATGTCGCGCACCAGCAGGTGCAGCTCGTCGGTGTCGAAGGCAGCCACCGGCTGCGCAATGCGCAGCAGCCGGGGGTCGCCCATTTTCAGGATTTCGCGGATGGCCATGGCGGGGATTATCGCGAGCGGCCCCGCCGTCCGGTCATGGAGGGGTTTGCCCCTTGGAGTCCGGCGACGTCCACAACCGCTCCGAGCCGCGCGGCGGCTGTGACCGGTACTGCGGAAGCGGCGACACGCCGGCGGCATTGCCCGAAGGCCGTCCGCCGCCGCCCCAGCCGGGACGAGAAGGCACCGGCACAGGGACCGGCACTGGCACCGGGCGCGCCGCCGGATAGCCCGGACGCCCGTAGTAGCGTCCGTCGTAGTAGGGACGGTCGTAATAGCGGCGTCCGCCTTCGTAGTAGCCGCCACCCTGGATATAGACTGGCGCCGGATTCACCACCACCGGGTCCGCGTAGTACGGCTGCGAATAGCCCCCACTGTAATAGGGGTCGCCAGGAACAGCCACGCAGCCGCCGAGCAGCGCGAAGCCGCCAACGGCGACACAGATACCGAGAACACGAATTTTCTGCATGAGGGACTCCTTGTCAGCCTTCTGTTTTCAACGCCGGCTTGTAGACCCTGTTGACTGCGCGGGTGTGAAGTCGCGTAACTGCCGGTAAGAACCGCGCTTCACCCCTTCAACCCGGCACACCGCTGGCGAGCAGCTCCAGCATACGCGCCTCGTCGATCACCTCCACACCGATCTCGCGCGCCTTGTCGAGCTTGCTGCCGGCCTCCTCGCCAGCCACGAGGTAGCTTGTTTTCTTGCTGACCGAGCCCGCCACCTTGGCGCCGGCTGCCTCCAATTTATCCTTCGCTTCGTCCCTGCTCAGCGTAGGAAGGGTGCCGGTGATCACGAAGGTCAGTCCCGCCAATGGCTTGGGCGCCCGGGCGGCGGGTTCGCCCTCTTCCCACGCCAGCCCGCATGCGCGCAGCTGCTCGACCACTTCACGGTTGTGCGGCTGATCGAAGAAGGTGCGCAGGCTTTGCGCGACGACCGGGCCGACGTCGTTGACCTCGAGCAGCTGCTCCTCGGTCGCATCCATGATCGCGTCGAGCTTGCCGAAGTGCTTGGCGAGATCCTTGGCGGTGCTCTCGCCCACGTGCCGGATGCCCAGCCCGAACAGGAAGCGCGGCAGCGTGGTCTTTTTCGAGGCCTCGAGCGCGTCGACGAGGTTCCTGGCCGACTTGTCGGCCATGCGGTCCAGCCCCGCCAGCGTGGTGAACCCGAGCCTGTAGAGGTCGGGCAAGGTGCGGATCAGGTTGGCGTCGACCAATTGCTCGACCAGCTTGTCGCCGAGCCCGTCGATGTCGACCGCGCGCCGCGCCGCAAAGTGCAGGATGGCCTCCTTGCGCTGCGCCGCGCAGAACAGGCCGCCGGTGCAGCGGTAGTCGACCTCGCCTTCTTCGCGCAGCGCCTCCGATCCGCATACCGGGCATTGGTGCGGCATGGTGAACAGCGGGCCCCGCTCGCCGTCGGGCCTGGCGAGGCTTTCGGGCACCACGCCGACCACTTCGGGGATCACGTCGCCGGCACGCCGCACGATGACCTTGTCGCCCACGCGCACGTCCTTGCGGCGTGCCTCGTCCTCGTTGTGCAGCGTGGCATTGGTCACGGTCACGCCGCCGACGAACACCGGCGCCAGCTTGGCCACCGGCGTGAGCTTGCCGGTGCGCCCGACCTGCACCTCGATGCCCAGCACCTCGGTGATCTGTTCCTGCGCCGGGTACTTGTGCGCCACGGCCCAGCGCGGTTCGCGCGACACGAAACCCAGCCGCCGCTGCAGCTCGATGCTGTCGACCTTGTAGACCACGCCGTCGATGTCGTAGGGCAAGGCATCGCGCTGGCGTCCGATGTTCTCGTGGAAGGCAATCAGTTCGATGGCACCGGTCGCGCGGGCGGTCTGCGTGGCCACCGGAAAGCCCCAGGCATGGAACTGCTGCAGCCATTCGAACTGGGTCGGAAAATCCGGCCCGCCTTCGCTGGCCGGCGTGACCTCGCCGAGGCCATAGGCAAAAAAGCTCAGCGGCCGCGCCGCCGCAATGGCCGGGTCGAGCTGGCGCACCGCGCCGGCCGCGGCATTGCGCGGGTTGACGAAGACCTTCTCGTTCTTCTGCCCGGCCGCGATCTTCTCGCGCTGGCGCTCGTTGAGCGCCTCGAAGTCGGCGCGCTTCATGTAGATCTCGCCGCGCACCTCGACCACCGGCGGCGCCTTGCCGTTGAGCCGCAGCGGAATCTCGCGCACCGTGCGGATGTTCTGCGTGACCTCCTCGCCGACCTCGCCGTCGCCCCGCGTCGCGGCCTGCACCAGCACGCCGTTCTCGTAGCGCAGGTTCATGGCCAGGCCATCGAACTTGAGTTCGCAGACGTACTCGACCTGCGGCCCGTCCTCGGCCAGGCCCAGTTCCTTGCGCACGCGGGCATCGAAGGCGCTGGCGCCGCCGGGCGAGATGTCGGTCTCGGTGCGGATCGACAGCATCGGCACCTTGTGGCGCACCTTCACGAAGCCTTCGAGCACCTTGCCGCCGACGCGCTGCGTGGGCGAATCGGGCGTGCGCAGTTCGGGGTATTCGGCTTCCAGCGCCTGCAGCCGCTGGAACAGCCGGTCGTACTCGGCGTCGGGCAGCTCGGGGGCATCGAGCACGTAGTAGAGATGAGCGTGTCGGTGAAGCTGTTCGCTCAGTGCGGCGGCTTCGCGTGCCGCTTCGTCGCGCGTGGTCATGGGTGTCTCCCGAACGATCGGATCAGCTGAAAAGGCGGCGCGCCAGCGGCGAGCCGGCGGCCAGGTCGCGTGATTCGAGCGTGTCGTAGAGCTGCTCGAGATCGGCGCCGATCACGTCCATGGTTTCTTCGCGCAGCAGCTGGCCGTCGCTGTCGGTGACCACGCCGTCCATCTCGCGCGCCAGCGTGGCGGCGGCTTCGCGCATGCGGCGGAACGGCTGCTCGGCGCGGTCGACCTGCGGCACGTCCAGGCTCAGGCTGAGCTCGCGGATGGCCGACTGCGCCGGATCGTCGGCCAGCGCAGCCTGCGTGTCGAACGAAAGTCCGAGGATCGGCGGCAGCCCGGCCTCGCTCGTCGGCAGCACCATGCGTCCCGGAATGATGCCGGCCACGAAACCCAGGCGGGCGGCGTTCTGCTGCACGTAGCCGGGACTCCAGGCCGCATGCAGTGCGCGCAGCACGAAGCCCAGCTGGGCATCGTGCGCACTGGCGAACTGGTCGAGCTCGCGGGCGCGCGCCACCTCGTCGAGCATTTCGGGAAACTCGAGCGCGCCGTTGACCGCATCGGCAAAGGCCTGCGCCTTGACGACGAATTCGGAATACTCGATCTCGTTGAGCGCCCCGGTGCGGTTGGCCAGCTGCACACCCACCTGGAAGGCGCTGTAGCGCTGGCCCGGCACTGGCGGCTCCCACTGGCCGGTGTGCTCGTTCAGGCCTTCGATGGCCACGGGCTTGCTGCCTGCGCGCCGCGTGGGCGGCATGGCGGCAATGGCTGCGTCGCCCGACGCGAGCCCGTCCAGCGACACCGGCGCGATCACGTCGATGAGCGGATCGAGCCCGCCGCGCCGCTCGGCCGTGGGCACCGGGCTCGCGCTGGGCGCGGGCAGGTCGGGGTCGAACAGAGGCTCGTGGCGTTCCTGGCTCGGCAACTGGTGCGGATCGACGTGCAACGTCGGCTCCACGCCGTCGGACGAGGACGATGGCCGATGGTCCGCTTCGGACAGGTCGCGCTCAGCGGCGTCGGGCTGGCGCGGCGCGTTGCGGCGCGAGGTCACGGTGTTGTAGGCAACGACGGCCGCGAGGACGAGGCCGCCGAGGATGGCCAGGGCGAGAGTGAGATTGCTCATGCGCTGCCCGGCTCAAGCAGCTTCGACCATGGAGGCGGCCGCTTCCATGTCCACCGCGACGATCCGCGAGACGCCCTGCTCCTGCATGGTGACGCCGATCAGCTGCTCGGCCATTTCCATGGCGATCTTGTTGTGGCTGATGAAGAGGAACTGGGTTTCGCGGCTCATGGCGGTCACGAGTTTGGCATAGCGTTCGGTGTTCGCGTCGTCCAGCGGCGCGTCCACTTCGTCCAGCAGGCAGAAAGGCGCCGGGTTGAGCTGGAAGATCGCGAACACCAGCGCGATGGCCGTGAGCGCCTTCTCGCCGCCCGAGAGCAGGTGGATGGTCTGGTTCTTCTTGCCGGGCGGCTGCGCCAGCACCTGCACGCCGGCATCGAGGATCTCGTCGCCTGTCATCACGAGCCGTGCATTGCCGCCGCCGAACAGCTCGGGGAACATGCGGCTGAAGTGCTCGTTGACGATCTTGAAGGTGCCCCCCAGCAGGTCGCGCGTCTCGGCGTCGATCTTGCGGATGGCGTCTTCCAGCGTGCCGATGGCTTCGTTCAGGTCGGCGGACTGCGCATCGAGGAAGGTCTTGCGCTCGCTGGCCACGGCAAGTTCGTCGAGCGCGGCCAGGTTGACCGCGCCCAGCGCCACCACTTCGCGGTTCAGGCGGTCGATCTCGCCCTGCAGGCCGGTGAGGCGGACCTTGTCGGCTTCGATCGACTGGGCAACGGCCTCGAGGTCGGCGCCGGCGTCGCCGAGCAGTTGCTGGTACTGCTCGACACCCAGGCGCGCGGCCTGCTCCTTGAGCTGGAATTCGGTGATGCGCTGGCGCAGCGGATCGAGTTCGCGCTCCAACTGCAGCCGGCGCTCGTCGCTGGCGCGCAGCTTCAGCGTGAGGTCGTCGTACTGGCTGCGGGCCGCACCCAGCGCGGCCTCGCGCTCGAGCTTGAGCGCCAGCGCGTCCTGCAGGCCGGCCTGGGCCGCGGCGTCCGACAGGCGGCCGAGTTCGGCGCGGGCGCGCTCGTCTTCGTCGGTAAGCGACAGCACCTGCTGCGATGCGGTTTCGATCGCGCGGTTCAGCTCGCCGCGGCGGGCTTCGAGCGTGCGCTGCGAGAAGGTGGCCTCCTGCGCCTGCCGTTCGAGGCTGCGGTGCTGCTCGCGGCTCGCGGCCAGCGCGCGGCCGGCTTCGATCACGCGTTCGTCGAGCTGCGCGTGGCGCTCCTGGCTGTCGGCCAGCTGCATGTCGAGCTCTTCGAAGCGGCCTTCGGCGGCCATGCGCTTTTCCTGCAGTTCCTCGAGCTGCGCGTCGACCTCGGCCAGGTCGGCGGCCAGCTGCTGGCTGCGCGCGCGCGTCTGCTCGGCAAGCTGCGTCATGCGCAGCGTCTCGACCTGCAGTTCATGCGCACGAGATTGCGTTTCGGCCGCTTCGCGGCGTGCCGTGACGAGGCGCTGCGCGGCATCGGCGTAGGCAGCTTCGGCGCGGACCAGCGCCGTGCGCGCCTCTTCGCTGATGAGGGCCTGGGCGCGCAGTTGGCGCTCGAGGTTTTCCATTTCCTGCTGGCGCGCCAGGAGGCCGGCCTGCTCGGAATCCGGGGCATAGAAATTGACGCTGTGCGAGAACACGGCGTGGCCGCTCTGCACATAGATGACTTCGCCCGGCTGCAGCGTCGCGCGCTGCGCGAGCGCCTCTTCGAAACTCTGCGCGGTGTAGCAGCCGTGCAGCCAGTCGGTCAGCAGGGCCTGCAGGCCGGCATCGTTCAGGCGCAGCAGGCTCGACAGGCGCGGCAGCGCGGCAGCGCCTTGCGGCACGCCGGCTTCGGGCGGGCTGTAGAACGCGAGCTTGGCGGGCGGTGCATCGTTGCCGAAGGCGCGCACCATGTCGAGCCGGCTGACCTCGAGCGCACCCAGGCGCTCGCGCAGCGCCGCTTCGAGCGCGTTTTCCCAGCCCTGCTCGATGTGGATGCGGCTCCAAAGCCCCTGCATGCCTTCGAGCCCGTGCTTGGCGAGCCAGGGCGCCAGCTTGCCGTCGGTCTTGACCTTTTCCTGCAGCGCGCGCAGCGCCTCGAGCCGCGCCGAGAGCTCGGCATGGCGCGCGCCTTCGGTGTTGACGGCCTGCTGCTTCGCGCGGCGGTCGTCATCGAGCTGCGGCACCGATTCCTGCAGCTCATGCAGGCGGGCGTCGGCCTCGCTCGCGCTTTCCTGCGCGGCCGCGTGCTCTTCCTGCAGGGCTTGCAGGCGTGCCTCGTCGGGCGCGGCCAGCGCGTTCTGGTCGGCACGCAGGCGTTCGCTGCGCTGCGTGAGCTGGCGGCTCTGCTCTTCGATGTTGCGCTGGTCGGCGGCCAGCACCTGGATCTGCTGCTGCACCTGCGAGACGGTGCTGCGCTGGGCATTGGCCTCGTCCTGGGCGCGCTGCACGGCTTCCTCGAGCTCGGGCATGCGCGCGTCGTGTTCCTCGAGCTGCGCGGCCAGCAGGACGGCCTGCTCTTCCGCGTCGACGCCCTGGCCGGCCAGGGTTTCGATCTCCGCCTCGGCCTCTTCGCGGCGGCGGCCCCACTGGCCCATCTGCTCGCGCAGCTGGACCAGCCGCTGCTCCACGCGCTGGCGGCCTTCGACCACGAAGCGGATCTCGCCTTCGAGGCGGCCCACTTCGGCACTGGCTTCGTAGAGCTTGCCCTGGGCCTGGTTGACCTGGTCGCCGGCCGCGTAGTGGGCCTGGCGCACGGTTTCGAGTTCGGATTCGATGCGGCGCAGGTCGGCGGTGCGCGACTCGAGGTCGTTGATCGCCTTTTCCGAGTCGGCCTTGATCCTGGCCTGATCGGCATCGCTTTCGCTGCGCTTGAGGAACCACAGCTGGTGCTGCTTCTTCGTGGCTTCGCCCTGCAGCGCGTTGTAGCGCGCGGCCACCTCGGCCTGCTTCTCGAGCTTTTCGAGGTTGGCGTTGAGTTCGCGCAGGATGTCTTCCACGCGCGTGAGGTTCTCGCGCGTGTCGCCCAGGCGGTTCTCGGTTTCGCGCCGGCGCTCCTTGTATTTGGAGACGCCCGCCGCCTCCTCGAGGAACAGGCGCAGCTCTTCGGGCTTGGACTCGATGATCCGGCTGATCGTCCCCTGCCCGATGATGGCGTAGGCGCGCGGGCCGAGGCCGGTGCCCAGGAACACGTCCTGCACGTCGCGGCGGCGCACCGGCTGGTTGTTGATGTAGTAGCTGCTGGTGCCGTCGCGCGTGAGCACGCGCCGCACGGCAATTTCGCCGAACTGGTTCCACTGGCCGCCTGCGCGGTGGTCGGCGTTGTCGAACACCAGTTCCACGCTCGAACGGCTGGCCTGCTTGCGCGTGGTCGTGCCGTTGAAGATCACGTCCTGCATCGACTCGCCGCGCAGCTCCGACGCGCGCGACTCGCCCAGCACCCAGCGCACCGCATCCATGATGTTCGACTTGCCGCAACCGTTGGGCCCGACGACGCCGACCAATTGGCCCGGCAGCAGGAAGTTGGTGGGTTCGGCGAACGACTTGAAGCCCGAAAGCTTGATGGAATTGAGACGCACGACTTGTCGGCCTGCCTTGGCACGACGCCAAGGTGTTGATTTGTAAGGAAAATTGCACGGACCTGCCGTTCGAGACAGGCCGCCGCCCCAGCCGTGGATGATAACGTCAGGGCATGAGCGATTCCCTGGTTTCATCCCCCCTTGCCGTACGCCGCGCTTACGTGCTGGCCGGTGCGGCCACGCTGCTGGGCCTTGGCGGCTGCGCGGCCGTGCGTTCCACCGACCGCGCCGAGCCCTATACCAACCAGGAATGGTTGCAGTCCAGCGCCAACCGCATCGCCAACCTCTCCCTGCGCGACAACCTGCAATCGATCCGGCGCGTGCAGACCACGCTCTACCGGCGCAACCCGCGCGAATGGCGCAAGTCGGCAGCCAGCGTCGAGGCGGCTGCCCAGCGCGCCTGGGATGCGGTGCTGACCGGGCCCGCCCTGCCCGAGTTGCGCGGCGCCACCGGCATCGATGCCATCCGCATGGCCTTCGACACCAGCCCGCAAGGCTACCAGGGCGACCGGGTGGCGGCGCTGGTCGTCGGCTGGGCCACGATGCTCAAGCAGGCCAACGGCGACACCTGGGACCAGACCATGCTCGACGGCGTCAATGCCGAGAACAGCTTCCGGGCCGCGCGCAACTTCGAGATATCGCTCTGGCTGATCGCCTCCAAGACCGGCCCCGACGGCCAGCCGCTGCTGCTGGCCACCGAGATCAGCGAGCGCGGACGCAACCTCGTGGCCGACCGCGAACTCTCCAAGGTGGTGGCGCGGCTCGACCTGCTGGCCGCCCAGGCCGACGAGAAATACCGGCGCGCGGCGCTCGATTTCGGCCAGAACTGGGTCATGGGCGTCGTGATGCCGTTTTTCACGCTCATCCCCCGGTAGGGATCGCGGTCAGTCGAGGAAACATATTTCCAAAACTCCGGTTTGCGGTAATATATTTCCGTGAACAAGCAGGAACTCATCACAGCCCTGGCAGCCCGGCGCGAGGCCGCGGGCCTCGGCAACGCAGAAATCGCGCTGCGCTCGGGCCTTACCGAGCGTTCGGTGCGCAACGCGCTGAGCCTGAAGGGAAATCCGCAGCTGTCCTCGCTGCTGGCGCTGGTGGATGCCCTGGGCCTCGAGTTGCAGCTCGCGCCCAAGGGTTTCGGCGAACGTGCGGACACCGAGCCCGGCTATCGCCCGGTGCCCACGCGCATCGGCAATGCCGTCGGCGCTGCGGCTGCGCCGACGGCTCCGGCTTCCGAGCCCCATGCGAGGAAGCGTTCGCCATGAACGTCAAGATCCTCGAGATCTCGCTCGGCACGCGCCGCTTCGGCAAGCTGTTCCAGTACGCCGACCTCTGCCGCTTCGTGGCGGAGCCCGAACTGGTGGCCGCGCCGCCGCCCGAGGTGCTTTCGCTTTCAATGGTGGCCAGCGACCCCTCGGCGCAGGCCGCCCTGTGGAGCGACGTCAAGAACCCGCTCTTCAACGCACAGGGCGGGCAGCTGCCACGCTTCTTCCAGAACCTGCTGCCCGAAGGCGTCCTGCGCAGCCACATCGCGCAATTGCGCGGCTGCCGCGAGAACGATCACTTCGAGTTGCTTGCGGCCTGCGGCGGCGACCTGCCCGGCGCGGTGAGCGCCCGGCCGGTTGCGGTCGACCGCGGCACCTTGCAGCGGCTCATCACACAGGACCAGGACGCGCTCGAGATGTCCGTGGTCGAACTGCCGATGCCGCAGGGCATCTCGGTGTCGGGCGTGCAGCCCAAGCTCGGCCTGCGCCGGCAGGGCGGGCGCTACGTGGCCCGCACCCGCGCCGGCGCGAGCACCCGCGTGATCGCCAAGCTGCCCGTGGCCGGGCGCCCCCACATGCCGCAGCTGGAGATGCTCTCGCTCCAGCTGGCGCGGGCGGCCGGCGTCGAGGTCTGCCACGCTGAACTTGCGCCGCTCTCGGCCATTGCGGCCGAGCACAGCTACGCGCTGCCCGACGAGCCCGACTTCCTTGCCGTCACGCGCTTCGACCGCGAGGGCGCGCGCCGCATCCATTTCGAGGACTTCGCGCAGGTGCTCGCGGTCGACCCGATGCACAAGTACAGCGCCAGCTACCTCGACATGGCACTGGCCATGCGCGCCTTTCCATCGCTCGGCGAGGAAGCGGTGCTCGAACTCGTGCGGCGCCTCGCGGTGAACGACCTGCTCGGCAACCCCGATGCGCATCTGAAGAACTTCGGCGTGCTGTACCCCGACGGCATCGCACCGCGGCTGGCCCCGGCCTACGACATCGTGGCCTATGCCGCGCTTCAGGGTGTCGACGGCCATGCCCTGCCTCTTCTGCCGGCGTCGCCGGGCGAGGCCGCCCCCCGACGCACCGCCCTCTTCACGCCCGCCAACGTGCGCGCCTTCTGTTTCTCGACGGGGCTGCACGAACCGCTGATGCGGCGCGCCGTTGCGGACACGGCGCGGCTCGCGCGCAGCCGCTGGCCCGAAATGATCGAGGCCTCGACGCTGCCGGCCGCCTGGAAAAAACGGCTGCAGCAGCGTTTGCAGGCACATCCCTTGCTGCAGGGCATGGCCAGGCGCGGCAAATAGAAAAACGCGGCCCCTAGAATGATCCGGCCCTTCACTCCTCCACCCTTTCGAGGCAGCAGCAACTCATGAGCTCCATCAATTTCATCGGCGGCGAAAAAGGCGGTGTCGGCAAGTCGGTCACGGCGCGCGTGCTGGCGCAGTACTTCATCGACCACAGCAAGCCTTTCACGGGCTTCGACACCGACCGCTCGCACAGCTCGTTCACGCGCTTCTACGAAGGCTTTGCCTCGCCCATCGTGGTCGACAGCTTCGAGGGCCTGGACACCGTGGTGAACGGCTTCGAGACGAATCCGCAGCAAAGCGTCATCGTCGACCTCGCGGCCCAGACGCTCGCGCCGCTGTCGCGCTGGATCAAGGAATCGGACCTGTTCGACGTGTTCGACGAGCTGGGCGTGGCCGTGAACTTCTGGCACGTGCTGGACGACGGCAAGGACTCCACCGACCTGCTCGGCACGCTGATCGACACCTTCGGCAACCGGCCCAACTACATCGTGGTGCAGAACTACGGCCGCGGCAGCGACTTCGGCATGCTGCTGGCGTCGCAGTCGCTTTCCAAGGCCACCGCGAACGGCGCCCGCGTGATCACGCTGCCGCGCCTGCATGAGGCGAGCATGCGCAAGATCGATGCGCAGAACACCAGTTTCTGGAAGGCCGTGAACGACCGCGAAGGGCCGCATGCGCTCGGCCTGCTGGAGCGCCAGCGCGTGAAGTCCTGGCTGGCGACCGCCTACGCAGCCTTCGACACCCTGCCGCTCTAGCTAGCGCGCCGCGGGCCGGCGAAAAAGCAGCACGAGCAGCAGCACCGCCAGCACCACGAAGGCGATGAACGACCAGTTCGCGAGCGTCAGGCCGAACAGCGACCAGTCGACCTTCGAACAATCGCCGCCGCCGCGGAAGATCATCGGCAGCGCCCGCTTGAGCGGAAAGGTCTCGATCATTCCGTAGAGGTCGCGCCCGCAGGTCACGACCTCGGGCGGGTTCCACTGGAGCCAGCTTTGCGCCGCCGCGGTGTAGGCGCCGCCCGCGGCCGCCACCAGCGCCAGCACGCCGCCCGTTGCCTGCAGGCCGCGGCTCCTGAACACGCCGGCCAGCCCGGTGAAAAGCGCCACCAGCACCAGCGCATAGCGCTGCACGATGCACATGGGGCAAGGCTCGAGCCCGACCACGTGCTGCAGGTAGAGCCCGAAGGCCAGCATCAGGACGCAGGCCAGGCAGACCAGCCCATACGCGCGGCGCGGCGCGCCGAAGTACCAATCGATCAAGGGGAAACCCAATCTTCTTCTACGAACACCCGGGCCTTGCGCGGCGTGGCGACGACCGTGTCGCCCTCGTGCAGGCCCAGTTCACGGAACTGTTGCGCAGGAAGTTGCGCCTCGATGATGGTTCCGGAGCCCGGATTATCTGGATTCGTTTCGGTGGGCTCAAGTTCCAGCCGCGCGATCGGGCCGACCACGATGGCGCGCGACAGGGTGGCGACGATGCCGGTGGCGCCGGCGGTGTAGCGCTCCACCGTGAGATCGTGCGGGCGCACGTAGGCCATGGCCTTGGCGTCGCGCGCGCCGCTGTGTTCGGGCGAGTCCAGGCGCATGCCGTCCAGCTGCACCGCGCCATTGTCGGCCCGGCCGTGGAACAGGTTCACGTCGCCCAGGAAGCCATAGACGAAGGGGCTCGCGGGCTGGTCCCACACCTCTTGCGGCGAGCCGACCTGCTCGATGCGGCCCTTGTTGATGACCACCACGCGGTCGGCCACTTCGAGCGCCTCTTCCTGGTCGTGCGTGACGAAGATCGAGGTGACGTGCAGCTCGTCGTGCAGCCGGCGCAGCCAGCGCCGCAGCTCCTTGCGCACCTTGGCGTCGAGCGCGCCGAAGGGTTCGTCGAGCAGCAGCACCTTGGGTTCCACCGCCAATGCGCGCGCCAATGCGATGCGCTGGCGCTGGCCGCCCGAGAGCTGCGACGGGTAGCGGTCGGCCAGCCAGTCGAGCTGCACCAGCTTGAGCAGGTCGGTCACCTTCTGCTTGATCTGCGCGTCGCTCGGGCGCTCCTTGCGCGGCTTCACGCGCAGGCCGAACGCGACGTTCTCGAACACAGTCATGTGGCGGAACAGCGCGTAGTGCTGGAACACGAAGCCCACTTGCCGCTCGCGCACGTGCACGTCGGTGGTGTCCTCGCCCGAAAAGAGAATGCTGCCGGTGTCGGCCGTCTCCAGCCCCGCGATGATGCGCAGCAGCGTGGTCTTGCCGCAGCCCGAGGGGCCGAGCAGCGCGACGAGTTCGCCCGATTCGACGTCGAGGTTCACGTTGTTCAGTGCGCGGAAGTCGCCGAACTGCTTGCTGATGTTGCGGATTTCGATGCTCATGGTCTTGTTCTTTCTCTCTCAGGCCGCCGAGGGCTCGGGTGGCCGCTCGGGCGGCAGCTCGGCAATGGCCTTCATTTCGCGCTCATGCCGCCATTCGATGACCGACTTGATCACCAGCGTGACCAGCGCCAGGATGGCGAGCAGCGAGGCCACGGCAAAGGCCGCCACCGACTGGTATTCGTTGTAGAGCACTTCCACATGCAGCGGCATGGTGTTGGTCTGGCCGCGGATGTGGCCCGACACCACCGACACCGCCCCGAACTCGCCCATGGCGCGTGCGTTGCACAGGATCACGCCGTACAGCAGGCCCCACTTGATGTTGGGCAGGGTCACGCGCCAGAAGGTCTGCCAGCCGGTCGCGCCGAGCACGATGGCGGCCTGCTCCTCGTCGGTGCCCTGCGCCTGCATCAGCGGCACGAGTTCGCGCGCGATGAACGGGAAGGTCACGAACACCGTCGCCAGCACGATGCCCGGCACCGCGAAGATGATCTTGATGTCGTGCTCCGCGAGCCACGGGCCGAGCCAGCCCTGCGCGCCGAACACCAGCACGTAGATCAGCCCCGCCACCACCGGCGACACCGCGAACGGCAGGTCCACCAGCGTGGTCAGGAAGGCCTTGCCGCGGAACTCGAACTTGGCGATGGCCCAGGCTGCGGCCACGCCGAACACCAGGTTCATCGGCACCGCGATGGCGGCCGTGATCAAGGTGAGGCGAATCGCGCTCCAGGCGTCGGGCTCCTTCAGTGCTTCGAGATAGGCATCGAGGCCCTTGCGCAGCGCTTCCGTCGCCACGGCGGCCAGCGGCAGCACGAGGAACAGGAACATGAACGCGAGCGCAATGCCGATCAGCGTCCAGCGCACCCAGGCCGATTCGGTGGTGCCGGCCTGTGCGCAGCGAATGATCTTGGAAGGCGCACTCATAGCGAACTCTCGATGAGGCTGCGCGAAGGAACACCGCAGAACCGGCTTTGCCGGGCTGCTGGTGTTGCCCCCGGCGAGGGGGTTGGCGAAGCGACACGAAGTGCGCGAAGACTGGGGGAGTGCAACATTCCTAGGCTCCTGCGCGGCGACGCTGCCAGGCCTGCAGGCCGTTGATGACCAGCAGCAGGACGAATGAAAGGACCAGCATCACGAGCGCGACCGCGGTGGCGCCCGCATAGTCGTACTGCTCCAGCTTGCCGATGATGATGAGCGGCGTGATCTCCGAAATCATCGGCATGTTGCCGGCGATGAAGATCACCGAGCCGTACTCGCCGATGGCGCGTGCAAAGGCCATGGCAAAGCCCGTGAGCAGCGCCGGCGCGATCGACGGGAAGATCACCTTCGTGAAGGTCTGCAGCCGCGTCGCGCCCAGCGAGGTGGCGGCTTCCTCGAGTTCCTTCTCGGCGTCTTCCAGCACCGGCTGCACCGTGCGCACCACGAAGGGCAGGCCGATGAAGATCAGCGCAATCACGATGCCCGCCGGCGTGAACGCCAGCTTGATGCCGTGCGGCTCGAGCAATTGCCCGATCCAGCCGTTGCCCGCGAGCAGCGCCGTGAGCGAGATGCCGGCCACCGCCGTGGGCAGCGCGAACGGCAGGTCGACCAGCGCATCGACGATGCGCTTGCCCGGGAACTTGTAGCGCACCAGCACCCAGGCCACGAGCAGGCCGAACACCGCGTTGACCACGGCCGCGATCAGCGAGGCGCCGAAGGTGAGCCGGTACGAGGCCATCACGCGCGGCGCGGTCACGGCCACCCAGAACTGTTCCCAGCTCAGCGTGAAGGTCTTGAAGACCAGCGCCGAGAGCGGGATCAGCACGATCAGGCTCAGGTAGAGAATGGAGAAGCCGAGCGTGATGTGGAAACCGGGCAGCACCCGCTTGGAGCCCCCTGCCCGGTTCACATGCGAAAGCGGCGCTCCCGCGGACGGGAGCGCCGAAGAAACAGCGCCGCTCATTTACTTCGCGCCAGGGGTGTAGAGCTTGTCGAACTGGCCACCGTCGTTGAAGTGCACCTTCTGGGCGTCGCCGAGGCTGCCGAACAGTTCCTGCACCGTGAACAGCTGCAGCGGCTTGAAGGTGGCGGCGTACTTCTTGAGCACGGCCTGCGAGCGCGGGCGCAGCGCGTGCTTGGCGGCAATTTCCTGCGCCTCTTCGGAATAGAGCCAGTCGAGGTAGGCCTTGGCGAGTTCGCCGGTGCCCTTCTTCTTGGTGGTGCGCTCGACCACGGCCACCGGGTTCTCGGCCACGATGCTGATCGACGGATAGACCGAATCGACCTTGCCGGAGCCGAACTCGCGGTCGATCGACACCACTTCGGATTCGAAGGTGATCAGCGCATCGCCGATGTTGCGCTGCAGGAAGGCGGTGGTCGCGTCGCGGCCGCCGCGCGCCAGCACCGGCACGTTCTTGAACAGCTTGCCGACGAACTCGGCCGCCTGGGCGTCGGTGCCGCCCTTCTTCTTGACATAGCCCCAGGCCGCCAGGTAGGCGTAGCGCCCGTTGCCGCCGGTCTTGGGGTTGACGATCACGACCTGCACGCCGGGCTTGACCAGGTCTTCCCAGTCCTTGATGCCCTTGGGGTTGCCGTTGCGCACCAGGAACAGCATGGTCGAGGTGGTGGGCGATGCGTTCTCGGGAAACTTCTTGTTCCAGTCCTTCGCGACCACGCCGGCATTGGCCAGGAAGTCGATGTCGGTGGAGGTGTTCATGGTCACCACGTCGGCATCGAGACCGTCGGCCACCGCGCGCGCCTGGGCGCTCGAGCCGCCATGCGACTGGTCGATCTTCACGTCCTTGCCGGTGGTCTTCTTGTAGTTGGCCACGAACGCCGCGTTGTAGTCCTTGTAGAACTCGCGCGCCACGTCGTACGAGGCGTTCAGCAGCGTGCTGCCCTGCGCGAAGGCGCTGCCGCCGGCGAGTGCGGAAGACGCCAGCGCGAGCACGGCGGCAAAGGTCTTGAATCTGGAAGTCATGTGGTTGCCAAGTTTTCTGAAAATTCACGGCCTGCCGGCCAGGCGGCGGGCTCGTCGGTCAGCGACTGGAGCAAGGCGAGGCCGAGCGGCCAGTCCCCATGCCCCGAATCGATGTTGATATGGCCCGCATTCTGCATGCGGACAAACTCACTGCCCCAGGCGCGGGAATAGGCGCCGGCCAGCCGGATCGGGCAATACGGGTCGTTGCTGCTCGCCACCACGATGCTGCGGTACGGCAGCGCCGCATAGGGCACGGGCGCGAAGTCCGACAGCACGGCCCGGCGCTCCGGATCGGCCGGTGCCACCAGCAGCGCCCCGCGGATGCGCGCCGCCGCCTCGGCCGGCAGGTGCGCCGTGGCAATGCAGCCCAGGCTGTGTGCGGCAATCACCACCGGCCCGGGGCTTTCGAGCACCAGCCTGGCGAGCGTGGCCACCCAGGCCTCGCGCTTGGGCGAAGCCCAGTCGTCCTGCACCACGCGCGCCGCACCCGGAATGCGCTCTTCCCACAGGCTCTGCCAATGGCCGGGCCCGGAGTCGCGCCAGCCGGGCACGATGATCACGGAAGTCTGCATGAAGGCGCTGCCCTGCCCGCTTACTTGTTGGGCTGCGGCGTGATGCGCAGGTAGGGCTTCACGGCCTTGAAGCCCTTGGGGAAGCGCTCGGCCAGTTCGGCCGGGTCCTGGATGCTCGGGATGATGACCACGTCGTCGCCATCCTTCCAGTTCACGGGCGTGGCCACCTTGTGGCTGTCGGTGAGCTGCAGCGAGTCGATCACGCGCAGGATCTCGTCGAAGTTGCGGCCGGTGGATGCCGGGTAGGTGATGGTCGCGCGGATCGCCTTCTTCGGATCGATGATGAACACGCTGCGCACCGTGGCAGTGGCCGATGCGTTCGGGTGGATCAGGTCGTACAGGTCGGCCACCTTGCGGTCATGGTCCGCGATGATCGGGAAGTTGACGGTGGTGTTCTGCGTCTCGTTGATGTCGCCGATCCACTCCTTGTGCCTGGTGGCCGGGTCGACGCTCAGCGCGATCGGCTTCACGCCGCGCTTGGCGAATTCGCCCGACAGCGCCGCGGTCTTGCCGAGCTCGGTGGTGCACACGGGCGTGAAATCGGCCGGGTGCGAGAAGAACACCACCCACGAATCGCCGGCCCACTGGTAGAAGTCGAGGGGGCCTTCGCTGGAGTCCTGGGTGAAATTGGGGGCTGTGTCGCCGAGTCGCAGGGTCGCCATGGTCGCTCCTTGGATGGATGGGAGCCTGGGATTGTGCGAAGCGCAGCTTCAATGCCAAACGAATATCTACTTGTTTGGTTATGGCGTTTTTCGCATAAGAAGCCCCGATCCGCTAATACATGCCCGATTGGCTCCCGCTCATGTGCTCGGTCAGGAAATCGATCAGTTGGCGAACCGCCGGCACCAGGGCCCGCCGCGGCGGGAAAACCATGTGGGCGATCACCGGCGCAGGCCCCCAGCCGGGCAGCACCTGCGCGAGCCGGCCCGCCTCCACGTCGGCGCGGCACATGTAGCCGGGCAGCAGCGTCGCGCCCACGCCTTCGAGCGCGACCAGCTGCAGCGTCGCCAGATCGTCCGCCACGCAGCGTGGCGTATGGACGTGCACGTGAATCTCGCCTTTCGGCCCCTCGAGCCGCCATTCGCTGCGGCCCTCGGCGTTGGCCGACATGGCCGTCGTCGGCAGCCGCGCAAGGTCGTCCGGCGTGCGGACCGGCCCGAGGCGCTGCAACAGCTCCGGCCGGGCCACGAGCACGGCGCGGCTGGTGCCCAGCACCTTGGCCACGAGCGTGGTGCTGTCTTCGATGGCGGGGCGCACGCGCAGCGCGATGTCGATGCCCTCCTCGATCAGGTCCACGGGCCGGTTCATGACGCGCAGGTCGACGCGCACCGCCGGGTAGCGCTCCATGAAGCGCGGCAGCAGCTGTGCAAGCCCGCTGTGGGCGATGGTGATCGGGCAGCTCAGGCGGACCGTGCCGCAGGGCTCGGTGTGCACCTGCGCCACCGCCTCAGTCGCGGCCTGCGCCGCGTCCCGCACGGCGGCCGAATGCCGCAGGAAGGTCTCGCCCGCAGGCGTGAGCGACAGGCGCCGCGTGCTGCGCTGCATCAGCTGCACGCCGAGCCGACCCTCCAGTTCCGCCACACGGCGCGACAGGCGCGACTTGGGAATGCCGAGCGCGCGGCTGGCCGCGGCAAAGCCGCCGCGCTCTGCCACCTCGGCGAAGAAAACCATGTCGTTGAGGTCTTGCATGCGTTCATTGTCCTGCACATGGGACGATGTAGTCAAAATTTGGCTACTTATCATCCACTCGCATCAAAAATAGAATTACGCCATCGCCGGCCACCTTTGAGCGCCGACCTCCACACGAAAGTGATCGACCATGAAGCTGCTCCATATCGACTCCAGCATCCTGAGTGCCAATTCGACCTCCCGCCTCCTCACGGCCGAGATCGTGGCGGCCTGGAAAGCCGCGCATCCCGACACCACCGTCGAGTACCTCGACCTCGCCGCCAACGCCCCCTCGCACTTCGGCGCCGATGCCCTGGGCATCAAGACCGGCGTGCAGGCCCAGCCGACCGAAGCCCAGCAGCGCGAGAACGCGCTCTCGGAACAGCTCGTGAGCCAGTTCCTGGCTTCGGACGTCATCGTGGTGGGCGCACCGCTGTACAACTTCTCGGTGCCGACCCAGCTCAAGGCCTGGATCGACCGGCTCGCGCAGATCGGCCGCACCTTCAAGTACACCGACAAGGGCCCCGTGGGCCTGGCCGGCGGCAAGACCGTGATCGTGGCGTCCAGCCGCGGCGGCATCTACTCGACCACCGAAGGCGGCCAGGCCGCGGAACACCAGGAGAGCTACCTGAAGGTGGTGTTCGGCTTCTTCGGCATCACCGACGTGCGCTTCGTGCGTGCCGAAGGCGTGGCCATGGGCGATGCCACCAAGGCCGCAGCACTGGCCGCGGCACGCGTCGACATCCGGGCGGCAACGGCCGAAGCCGCCAACCAGAAGGACGTGGCGCAGGTGGCCTGAGCCTCGGTTCCACCCCAATGAAAATGCCGCCCCCAGGGGCGGCATTTTCATTGGCGGATTCGGCTGCCTCAGGCGGCCGCGTGGCTCTTGACCCAGGCCACGTACTTGTCCATCCAGCCCTGCAGGAACTTCTTCGTGCCTTCGTTGCCGATGTGGCCCGTGTCATCGAACAGGCCTTCCTTGACCTGAAGGAACGCCTCCGGCTGCCCGAGCGTGGGGACATCGAGGTACGCCAGCACAGTGCGCAAATGCTGCTGCGCCACCGCGGTACCGATGGCGCCTACCGAAATGCCCAGCACGCCCGCCGGCTTGCCAGCCCAGGCGCTCTGGCCATAGGGACGCGAAGCGTGATCGATCGCGTTCTTCAGTACGCCGGGAAACGAACGGTTGTATTCGGGCGTGACGAACAACAGACCCTGGGCGGCCGCGATCTCGGTCTTGAGCCGCTTCACCGAAGGCGCCTGGTTGCCGTCGTCGTCCTGGTTGTACAGGGGCAGGTCGTCGATGCGCAAATGCTCGAACGTGAAGTCAGAGGGCGCGAGGTGCGCCAGCGCAAGGGCCAGCTTCTGGTTGAACGAATCCTTGCGAAGGCTGCCGACGATCACGGCAATTCGGGTCTGGCTCATGGATGAAGCTCCTTTAAAGTGGGGGAAACATGAACGGAAAAGGAATGACCGGGGCGATTATGCGAAGCGCCCAAGACCTTTTCCAGAAAAGCTCTTGGGCCCCGCCCCGGCTTTGCGGCATGCGCAGCAGGCTTGCGCAATCGCGTGCATCATCGCCCGAGACCTTTGATCCCAGGAGCAGTTCACGATGCGATTTCTAGTGGTGGGTGCCGGTGCACTCGGTGGTTATTTCGGCGGCCGGCTGCTGGAGGCAGGACGCGACGTCACCTTTCTGCTGCGAGCGCGACGCGCGGCACAGATCGCGAAGACCGGACTGGTGGTTCAAAGCCCGTTCGGCAACCTGCAACTGCCCTCGCCGCCCCACCTGCTGGCCGAGGACATCAAGGCGCCCTTCGACGTGGTCGTGGTCGGCAGCAAGGCCTACGACCTCGACGCGACCATGGCGTCGTTCGCGCCGGCCGTCGGCCCCGGCACGGTCATTCTTCCCCTGCTCAACGGCATGAGCCACATCGACCGCCTGGCCGAGCGCTTCGGCAGCGAACGCGTGCTCGGCGGCCTGTGCATGATCTCTGCCACGCTGGACGACGAGGGCCGCGTGCTGCACCTCAACGACATGCACGGCCTTGCCTTCGGCGAGCGCGCGGGCGGACGCTCGGCGCGGGTCGATGCCATTGCCGCGCAGTTCGCGGGCGCGAAGTTCGATGCCACGCCGAGCGAGAACATCTCGCAGGACATGTGGGAGAAGTGGGTCTTCATCGCCTCGGCGGCCGGGCTCACGAGCCTGATGCGCGCGTCCATCGGCGACATTGCGAGCGCGGGCGGACAGGACGTGGCGCTCGCGATCTTCGACGAATGCTGCGCCATTGCCGCGCACAACGGCTTCGCGCCGCGCCCGGCCGCCGTCGAGCGCGGCCGCGCCATGATGACGGCGCCGGGCTCCCCTATGACCGCCTCCATGTACAAGGACATCGTGCGCGGCGCACCGATCGAGGCCGACCACATCGTCGGCGACCTGCTCGGCCGCGCGCCTGCCGCCTCTTCTTCCTCGGTGCCTTCGGTGCTGCGCACGGCCTACGTCCACCTGAAGGCCTACGAGGCGCGGCGCGCGCGCGAAGCGGCCTGAGCCTCTCGTCTCGATGAACGACGCCATCGCCTTCCTCCACACGGCGCAGGCCCATGTGCCGACCTTCGAGCGCCTGGCCCGCGAGATCGCGCCCGAACTGGAGGTGCGCCACCTGGTGATGGAGGAACTGCTGCACGAAGCCCGCACCCTAGGCATCGACAACCCGATGCTGGCCGCGCGCGTGCACGAGGCCATGCGCGAGGCGGCATCCGAGGGCGCCGCCGTGGTGGCATGCACCTGCTCGACCATCGGCGGAGTCGCGGAAAAAACCCCGACAGGCGGCGCCTTCGCAGCCCAGCGCATCGACCGCGCGATGGCCGACCGCGCCGTGCGCGCCGGCCCGCGCGTGCTGATTGCAGCGGCGCTCGAAAGCACACTGGAGCCGACCACCGCGCTGGTTCTTTCGGCCGCTGCGCAGGCCGGCGTCGGCGTCCGGCCGAGCACGCTCCTGGTCGCCGGGGCCTGGCCGCACTTCGAGGCCGGCGATACGGCCGGCTACATCGAGATGCTCTCCGGTGCGATCCGAAGCGCCGCCACCGGCGCCGACGTGGTGGTGCTGGCGCAGGCCTCGATGGCCCCCGTTGCGGATGAGCTCGCAGACCTCGGCATCGAGGTGCTCGGCAGCCCCGGCCCGGGCGTGGCGCATGCCGTGGCCACGCTGCGCGCCTCGCGCTCGGCGTGGGCGACCTGAGTCGCTACTCCGACTTGAGGATCGTCTCGCCCTTCAGTGCGCCCATGTCGCGGATGTTGAAGCGGTGCCGCTTCCAGCCAGCCCAGGTGCGGCGCAGGTGGGTGATCGAGATGAAGTAGTAAAGAAACTTGAACATGCCGAGCGCGCGCCACATCGGCGTGCCGCGGTAGATGTCGCCGGCCAGCAGCGACATCAGCCCCTCCTTCACGCGGAACGGATTGCCCGGGTGCATGAACATGTCGCGGATGGTCGGGTTGGTCACGCGGTAGATGAACCACGAATATTCGCGCGGTCCCTTGCGCATCATGGCTTCGAAGCTTTTTCTCACCAGCGCCAGCTCGGCCGGCCGGTCGAGCGCGGTGGCCACCAGCTCGGCGCCGTCGAAGGCGCTGTGCATCGCGAGGTACACGCCCGACGAGAACATCGGGTCGATGAAGGTGAAGGCATCGCCCAGCATCAGGTAGCGGTCGCCCGTGGCGTGCGTGCTCGAGTACGAGAAGTTGCCGGTGGCGTGCACCGCATCGTCCACCAGCGTCGCGTGCTTCAGCCGGTCCACCAGCACCGGGCACAGCGCGATGGTGTCGTAGAAGAACTCCTTCAGCGGCTTGTCGCGCGTCTTCAGGTAGTACGGCCAGCAGACCGCGCCCACGCTGGTGGTGCCGTCGGCCAGCGGAATGAACCAGAACCAGCCGTGCGGGAACCAGCAGATGCTGATGTTGCCTTCCTTCTTGCCCTCCAGCCGCTCGGCGTTGGTGAAGTGGCCGAACAGCGCCGTGCTGTTGTGGTCGGGGTTCTTTTCCTTGCAGCGGAATTTGTTGGCCAGCAACGTGTCGCGTCCCGTGGCATCGACCACGAAGCGGGCGCGCCAGCTGCGCCTGGCACCGTCGTCCATCTCGGCCTGCACCGTGGCGCCATCGGCGTCGAAGGCCACGTCGCGCACCTTGCAGCCTTCGAGCGTCTGCGCGCCGCGCGTGGCGGCATTGCGGAACAGCAGTTCGTCGAGTTCCGAGCGGCGCACCTGCCAGGCGGAATCGAGCGACTTGTCCATGCCTTCGGCAAATTCCACATAGCTGCGGTGCTCGTGCTCCGGCGAGACGAATTCGATGCCGAACTTGGGCATGCCGATTTTGTCAACCTGGTCGCGCACGCCGAGCCTGTCGAACAGCTCGACGTTCCCGGGCAGCAGCGATTCGCCGATGTGAAAGCGCGGGTGATGCGCCTTCTCGAGCAGCACCACCTTGCGGCCCTGCTGCGCGAGCAGCGCGGAAATCGTGGAGCCTGCGGGGCCGCCGCCGATCACGAGCACGTCGCAGGACGCGTCGCCCGCCGGGGGGGCGGAAGAAATGGAGGAAGTGGCTTGAGGCAATGACATGCGAAGGCAAGCTACATAGTTGACAACGGCCAAGCATAGCGCGGCCGAAGCCGCCCGCTCCTCGGTGCCGTTCCTATGGCGCGTTCGCCTTCGGCGCGTTCTGCAGGCTCGCCTGCGTCACGCTCGCGCCCGCGGGCACGTTGTCGGTGATCCACACGTTGCCGCCGATGACGGCGCCTTTCCCCAGCGTCACGCGTCCGAGGATGGTGGCGCCGGCATAGATCACCACGTCGTCTTCCACCACCGGATGGCGCGGCAGGCCCTTCTGCAGGTTGCCGTCGGCATCGGTCGGGAAGCGCTTGGCGCCGAGTGTGACGGCCTGGTACAGGCGCACGCGCTTGCCGATGATCGCCGTCTCGCCGATCACCACGCCCGTGCCGTGGTCCATGAAGAAGCCCGCATCGATCTGCGCACCGGGGTGGATGTCGATGCCGGTCTGCGCATGCGCGAGCTCGGCCACGATGCGCGCCAGGAGCGGCAATTCAAGCTTGTAGAGCTCGTGCGCCAGCCGATGGTGGATCATCGCGAGCACGCCGGGATAGCACAGCAGCACCTCGTCCACGCTGCGCGCCGCCGGGTCGCCCTGGTAGGCGGCGAGCACGTCGGTGTCGAGCAGGCGGCGCAGGCCCGGCAGCGCGTTCGCGAACTGGCGGATGGCCTCGGTGGCGAGGCCTTCGACTTCGCTCGCGGGGCGCGGCTCGTGGCGGGCGTTGTAGTTGAGTTCCAGCCGCGCCTGCACCAGCAGCGCCTGCAGGGCGGTGTTCAGCGTGTGGCCGACGTAGAAATCCTCGCTCTCGTGGCGCAGGTCGGGCGGGCCGAGCCGCATCGGAAACAGCGCGCCCTTGAGCGATTCGATGACCTGCGCCAGCGCATCGCGCGACGGAAACTCGCGCGTGCCGGGCTCGCGCGAGCGGCGCTGCGAATCGCGCCATTCATCGCGCGCGGCGTGCAGCGCGCGGACGATGTCGCCTACTTCGAAATTGGCCATGGCTTCTCTCCGGGCGTTGTGCAGATCACACTGTAGAAGCCCATGGCCGATGTGCCAAGAACTGAAAACCCGGCGCCACGGTGGCACCCGGGTTGTTCGCAAGCCCCGGGATCGTCAAAGCTTCGCGATCGAAACCTCGGTCGACTTCACGAGCGCGACCACGTCGGAGCCCACCTTGAGCTGCAGTTCGTCGACCGAGCGCGTGGTGATGACCGAGGTCACGATGCCCCAGGCGGTTTCGACGTCGACTTCGGAGACGACGTCGCCGCGGATGATCTCGCGGACCTTGCCCTTGAACTGGTTGCGGACGTTGATGGCTTGGATGGACATGGTGTTTCTTTCTCTTTGGGGTTGAAGGAAGGGTTCGGGCAGGAGAAACAAGGGCAAGGCGGTCACCCGGCGGCAGCCAGCGCCTGGTCGAGGTCGGCAACGAGGTCGTCGATGTGCTCGATGCCGACCGACAGGCGCACGGTGTCTTCCGTGACGCCGGCCCGCGCCAGCTCTTCTGGCGAGAGTTGCCGGTGCGTGGTGGAGGCCGGGTGCGTGGCGAGCGAGCGCACGTCGCCGATGTTCACGAGCCGCGTGAAGAGCTTGAGCGCATCGAGGAACTTCGCCCCGCCCTCGCGGCCGGCGCCGATGCCGAAGGTCAGCACGCCGCTGGAGCGGCCGCCGAAGTACTTCTTCGCCAATGCATGGTCGGGGTGGTCTTCGAGCGCCGCGTAGTTGACCCAGTTGACGGCCTTGTGCGTCTTCAGGTGCTGGGCCACCGAAAGCGCATTGCTGCTGATGCGGTCCATGCGCAGCGCCAGCGTCTCGATGCCCTGCAGGATCAGGAAGGCGTTGAACGGCGAGATGGCCGCGCCGGTGTTGCGCAGCGGCACCACGCGCGCACGGCCGATGTAGGCGGCCGGGCCCAGCGCCTCGGTGTAGACCACGCCGTGGTAGCTGACGTCGGGCTCGTTCAGGCGCCGGAAGCGCTGCTTGTGCTCGGCCCACGGGAACTTGCCCGAATCGACGATGGCGCCACCGATGCTGGTGCCGTGGCCGCCCAGGTACTTGGTGAGCGAGTGCACCACGATGTCGGCGCCGTGTTCGATGGGCCGGCTCAGGTACGGCGAAGGCACGGTGTTGTCCACGATCAGCGGCACACCGTGGCGGTGCGCGATCTCGGCGATGGCCGCGATGTCGGTCACGTTGCCGGCCGGGTTGCCGAGCGATTCGACGAACACGGCCTTGGTCCTCTCGTCGAACAGCTTCTCGAAGCTCGCTGGATCGCGGTGGTCCGCGAAGCGCGTGGTGATGCCGAACTGCGGCAGCGTGTGCGCGAACAGGTTGTAGGTGCCGCCGTAGAGCGCGGTGCTGCTGACGATGTTGTCGCCGGCCTCGGCGATGGTCTGGATCGCATAGGTCACGGCCGCCTGGCCCGAGGCCAGCGCGAGCGCCGCAATGCCGCCCTCGAGCGCCGCCACGCGCTGCTCGAGCACGTCCTGTGTCGGGTTGTTGATGCGGGTGTAGATGTTGCCGGGCACCTTCAGGTCGAACAGGTCGGCGCCGTGCTGCGCGCTGTCGAAGGCATAGGCCACCGTCTGATAGATGGGCGGCGCCACGGCGCGCGTGGTCGGCTCGGGCGAATAGCCGGCGTGCACCGACAGGGTTTCGAATTTCCAGTTCTGCGACATGCGGTTGCCTTTTCGTTGTGATTGGATGAACGATGGATTCAGATCGCCCAGCGCAGCGTGTGCGCGGAGGGCTGCAGCCAGCTGGCGTCCGTGGCGGCGGATTCGGCCTCGCCGGGCTTTTGCAGCACGCGGTCGAGAATGCGTTTCTCGATGGCCGCGAACGCCGGGTCGCCCTGCGAGCGCGGCCTGGCAAGCGCAATGTTCTCGTCGAGCGCGATGCGCCCGTCCTCAATCAGGATCACGCGGTCCGCGAGCGCCACGGCCTCCTGCACGTCATGCGTCACCAAGAGCGCGGTGAAGCGGTGGCGCTGCCACAGGTTCTCGATGAGGCGATGCATCTCGATGCGCGTGAGCGCGTCCAGCGCGCCCAGCGGCTCGTCGAGCAACAGCAGGCGCGGGTGATGCACCAGCGCCCGTGCGAGCGCCACCCGCTGGCGCTGGCCGCCCGACAGCCGCGCCGGCCATTCGTTCTCGCGGTCGGCCAGGCCCACCTGCGCGAGCACCTCCTTGCCCCGTGCCTTGGCTTCGTCGGGCAGGCCGAGCGTCACGTTGTCGAGCACCCGGCGCCAGGGCAGGAGGCGCGCTTCCTGGAACATGATCCGGGTGTCGTCGTGCAGGCCGTCGATGGCCTTGCCGTCCGTGAAGAGCCCGCCGGCGCTGGCCTTCTCGAGCCCGGCAACCAGCCGCAGCAGCGTGCTCTTGCCGCAGCCGCTGCGCCCGACGATGGCGATGAACTGCCCCGGCTCGATGGCGAGTTGCGTGTTGCGCAGCACCTCGCGCTCGCCATAGCGCTTGTGCAGGCCGCGCGCCTCCAGGCGAACGCCGCCCGAGATGGCCAGCGGCCGTGTGTCTTTCAGAACGGCATTCATGATGATTTGAGGCCCGGTTGGAAGAGCGCCACGTCGAGCGCGTTGATCTTTCTCGGCAGCAGCTTTTCCGCAAAGAAGGCATCGGCGATGCGCTGCTGTTCGACCAGCGCCTCGGCCACCACCGGGCGCACCGCGTAGCTGCGGCGGGCGTTGGCCTGCTCGATCGTTGCCGCGTCCAGGCCCCAGACGGGCGACAGCAGCGCCGCGGCATCCTTCGGGTTCTGCTTGACCCATCGGCCGGTTTTCTCGAGCTCGGCATAGACCACGCGCAGCACGTCCGGGCGCGCCTTCGAGAACTTGGTGCTGGCGAGGTAGTAGCGCTGGTATGAGGCGATGCCCGTGCCATCGGCCAGCACGCGCACCCTGGCCTGGCGCTGCGCAGCCGCCAGGAATGGATCCCACACGACCCAGGCGTCGATGGCGCCGCGCTCGAAGGCGGCACGGCCGTCGGCCGGTGTCAGGTAGGCAGGATCGATGTCCCTGAAGGACAGGCCGGCCTTCTCCAGCGCCGCGATCAGCAGGTAGTGCGCGCCGGCCGCCTTGGCGAAGCCGACCTTCTTTCCCTTGAGATCGGCCACCGACCTGAGCGGCGAGTCCTCGCGCACGAGAATGGCCTGTGCTGCGGGCGAAGGCGCTTCCTGCGCGACAAAGGTCAGGTCGGCGCCGGCAGCCTGCGCGAACACCGGCACGGTGTCGGCCACGTCGGCACTGATGTCCAGGTTGTCGAGGTTCAGGGCCTCGAGCAGCGGCAGCCCGCTGGTGAACTCGTGCCAGCTCAGCGTGGCGTTGAGCGGGGCAAGCTGCTTCTCGAGCGTGCCCTGCACCTTCAGCAGGGCGATCAGCGTCGAGGACTTCTGGTAGCCGAGCCGCACGGTGACGGGCCGCGCGGCCCCGCCCTGCGCGAACACGGCACCGGCGCCCAGTGCGCCCAGCATGGCGATGGCCGCGCGTCGCGAAATGATGTTCTTCATGCGCCCGGCCCTCACTTCGCCGTCTTTTTCTGATAGCCGGGATGCCAGCGCAGCCACCATTGCTCCAGCCCGCGCGCGAACAGGTCGGCCAGCTTGCCGAGCAGCGCATACAGCAGGATGCCCACCAGCACGATGTCGGTCTGCAGGAATTCGCGGGCGTTCATCGTGAGGTAGCCGATGCCGGCCTGCGCCGAGATGGTTTCGGCCACGATCAGGATCACCCACATCAGCCCCAGCGAAAAGCGCAGGCCCACCAGGATCGACGACAGCGCGCCGGGCAGGATCACCTCGCGGTACAGCTGCCAGCGCGAGAGGCCGTAGGTGCGCCCCATCTCGATCAGCTGCGGATCGACGTTGCGGATGCCGTGGAAGGTGTTGAGGTAGATCGGGAAGAACACCGACACCGAGATCAGGAACAGCTTGGCCGACTCGTCGATGCCGAACCACAGGATCACGAGCGGAATGAGTGCCAGCGCGGGAATGTTGCGCACCATCTGGATGGTCGAGTCGAGCAGCGTCTCGAAGAACTTCACCGAGCCCGTCAAGAGGCCCAGCACCAGCCCCGTTCCGCCGCCGATGGCGAGGCCCGCGAGCGCACGGCCCGCACTCACCTTGACGTGCGTCCAGAGCTCGCCCGATACGGCCAGCGCCCAGGCAGCCTTGACCACGTCCACCGGCGCCGGCAGCACCCGCGTGGAGAGCCAGCCCAGCGACGAAGCGATCTGCCAGAAGACGATCAGTCCCACCGGCACCAGCCACGGCACCAGCCGAACCACCACGCTGGCGCCGAAGGCCTTGAGCGCGCCGCCGGCGTTTTCTTCCGAAGAAGGCGCAACCGCCGGCAGTTCCTGTACTTGTTCCGTCATGAAGTTCCTCAGCTTTGGGAAACGAGGCGCGAAGGCGCATCGAGATTGGCGACCACTTCGCCGAACGGCCCGCTCAGCGATCCGCCCGCGAGCCGTGCCTGTGCCTTGCGCGAGAGCAGCGGGAACACCAGCTCGGCGAAGCGGTAGGCCTCTTCAAGATGCGGGTAGCCCGAGAGAATGAATTTGTCCAGGCCCAGCGCCGCGTATTCCTCGATGCGCGCCGCCACCGTCTGCGGGTCGCCCACCAGCGCGGTGCCCGCGCCGCCGCGCACCAGGCCGACGCCGGCCCAGAGGTTGGGAGAAATCTCGAGCTCGGCGCGCGAGCGCCTCGCGCCGCCTGAATGCAGCGCGGCCATGCGGCGCTGGCCTTCGGAATCCATGCGCGCGAAGGCGGCCTGGGCGCGGATCACGGTCTCGTCGTCGACGCGGCTGATCAGTTCCTCGGCGGCCTTCCATGCGGCGTCGTCGGTCTCGCGCACGATCACGTGCAGCCGGATGCCGAACTCCACCGTGCGGCCCTTGCGCGCGGCGCGGTTGCGCACGTCGGCAATCTTCCTGGCCACCTCGGCGGGCGGCTCACCCCAGGTGAGATAGGCATCGACCTGCTCGGCCGCGAGCTCGTGCGCGGCAGCCGACGAGCCGCCGAACCACACCGGCGGATAGGGTTCCTGCACCGGCGGATAGAGCAGCTTCGCACCCTTCACGCTCAGGTGCCGGCCTTCGTAGTCGAAGGCCTGGCCGCCATGGCTGCGCGCGAGGATCTCGCGCCAGATGCGGATGAACTCGGCCGATTGCTCGTAGCGCGCCGCATGGTCGAGATACACGCCGTCGCCTTCGAGTTCGGCCTGGTCGCCGCCGGTGACCAGGTTCACCAGCAGGCGGCCGCCCGACAGGCGATCGAAGGTCGCGGCCATGCGTGCGGCCAGGCTGGGCTGGTGCAGGCCGGGCCGCACCGCCACCAGGAACTTGAGCTTCTTCGTCGCGCCGATCAGGCTCGAGGCAATCACCCACGGGTCTTCGCACGAGCGGCCGGTGGGAATCAGCACGCCTTCGTAGCCGATGTTGTCGGCCGCGCCCGCGATCTGCTGCAGGTAGGCCAGGTCGATGGGCCGCGCGCCTTCGCTGGTGCCGAGATAGCGGCTGTCGCCATGGGTGGGGAGAAACCAGAATATCTGCATGTCGTCTTTCGGTGGTGCTGCGTCAAATTGCGAAGAAGACGCCGCGCACGCGGGGCAGCGCGCAGCGCGAGCGCGGCAATGCAGTCCGCAGGCGCCGCGGCTCGGCAATGCCCCAGGCGCGCGTGGTCGTGGCGAGCACGCGGGCGGCGCGATGGCGCAAGGCTTCCTGCATCACGCGATGCCCGCCGCAGCGGCCTCGAGCACGCTGATCCTTCGGGGGATCAGCTTCAGGTCGAAAAAGGTGTCGGCGATCTTCTGCTGCTCGGCGAGCACAGCCTTGCTGATGGGACTGGTGCCATAGGCCGCGCGCGCCACCGTCAGTTCGGCCACCGGCTTCGGCAGGCCCCACAGGGCAGCGAACTCAGCGGCAAGATCGTTCCTGTGGGCGGTGCCCCAGACATCGACCTTGTTGATCTCCTCGATCGCGATGGCCAGCACGTCGGCATTCTTTGCGGCGTAGCCGAGCGACGAGAAGTAGTAGCCGCGGTTGCCCACCACACCGGTCGCGTCGGCCAGGACGCGGGCCTCGAGCGATTTTTCGGCGGCGGCAAGGAACGGGTCCCAGATCACCCATGCATCGACCGAACCCTTCTCGAAGGCCGCGCGCGCATCGGCCGGCGGCAGGAAGACGAGGTTCAGGTCGCTGTAGGAAAGGCCATGCTTCTCGAACAGCTTGACGATGAAGTAGTGGACGTTCGAGCCCTTGTTGAGCGCAACCTTCTTTCCCTTCAGCTCGGCCACGGTCCGGATGGCCGAGCCCCTGGGCACCAGCACCGCTTCCGACTGGGGCCGCGGCAGCGTGGTGGCCACGTAGGCCAGCGGCGCGCCCGCGGCCTGCGCGAAGATCGGCGGCGCCTCGCCCACGTCGCCGAAATCGATGGAGCCGACGTTCAGTGCCTCGAGTTGCACTGGGCCGGCGGTGAACTCGGTCCACTTCACGGCCACGCCGAGCGGGGCCAGGCGCTTCTCGAGCGTGCCGCGGCCCTTGAGGATGCTCAGCGCGCCCTTCTGGTGGCCGATGCGCAACTGGCGCGCCGGCGCCTGGGCCAGCGCGGCGAAGGAAGGCACTGCGATGGCGGCGGCGGCACCCTGCAGCAGGCGGCGGCGCGGGAGGGAGAGGAAAGTCATGGGCTGTCCTTTTCGAATGCGGGTGGAGGCGGCCTCAGGCCGAGATGAAGCCGACGATGAGCGCGATGGCGGTCACCACGATCGTGCTGATGGCCAGGTCCCGCAGCGCCTTCCAGATGGAGCGCGGCTGCGTGTCGAGCGCGGAGTCTTCGGTGGCAACGGGGTTCATGGGTAGATTCCTTGTGCAAGAACTTCAGGCAAAGCTGCGCCCTCGCCGCGCAGCGGCGACTTGAAAAAACGGGAACAGGAAATGGGGCTGGCCGGACTCGGGTTCGATCAGGAACCCGTTCTAGACGCTACATCGCACCCTGGAGAAAGGCACGGGCTCGAAGCCATGCGTGGCCGGCAGCTTCAGTCCTTCGGTAGTGAGCACCTCGACGGCTTCGTTGAGCCGCTCAGCCAGGTCGGCATGCACCTGGTAGGCGTTCTCGGGCGTCAGCGTGATCTGCGAATCGGTCGCATAGACACCCGGCAGGATATGGCGCGCCGAGAGCGCATGCAGCACCGGCCGCAATGCGTAGTCGAGCGCGAGCATGTGGTGCGGGCTGCCGCCGGTGGCCAGCGGCAGCACGGTCTTGCCCTTGAGCGCGTTCTGCGCCAGCAGATCGAGAAAAACCTTCAGCAAGCCGCTGTAGGCGGCCTTGTAGACCGGCGTCGCCACCACGACTACGCGCGCATGCGCCACCTGCGCAATCGCACGCTCGATGGCCGGATGGTTCCAGTCGGCCAGGAGCAGCGCCTGAGCCGGCAGTTCGCGGATCGCGAGCCGCTCGACACGCGCGCCGCGCCCGGCCAGCCGTTCGCCCACGGCCTCGAGCAAGGCGGTGGAACGAGAAGGTGCGGAGGGACTGCCGGCAATCAGGAGAACGGACACAGGAGGCTTTCGGTTTTTCTTCGGGAGTGCGCTTCGAGGGAGCGAGGCGAATTACTTCTGCTTGGCGGTGTAGATCTGGTCGAACGAAGCGCCGTCGGCAAAGTGCTCCTTGTCGGCCTTGGCCCAGCCGCCGAAGGCCTGGTCGATGGTCACCAGCGTGAGCTTGGGAAACTGCTTGTCGTATTTGGCCTTGGCCTTCTCCGAGGTCGGGCGGTAGAAGTTGCGGCCCGCAATGTCCTGGCCTTCGTCCGAATACAGGTACTTGAGGTATTCCTCGGCCACCGCACGGGTGCCCTTCTTGTCGACCACCTTGTCGACCACTGCCACGGTGGGCTCGGCCAGGATCGAAATCGACGGCACCACGATCTCGAACTTCTCGGCGCCGAATTCCTTCTGCGCCAGGAAGGCCTCGTTCTCCCAGGCCAGCAGTACGTCGCCCACGCCGCGCTGCACGAAGGTGATGGTCGAACCGCGCGCGCCGGTGTCGAGCACGGGCACGTTCCTGAACAGGCTGCCGATGTATTCCTTGGCCTTGGCGTCGCTGCCGTACTTGCGCTTGGCGAATTCCCAGGCGGCCAGGTAGTTCCAGCGCGCGCCGCCGGAGGTCTTGGGGTTGGGCGTGATCACCTGCACACCGGGCTTGACCAGGTCGTCCCAGTCCTTCAGGCCCTTGGGGTTGCCCTTCTTCACCAGGAACACGATGGTCGAGGTGTAGGGCGCCGAGTTCTGCGGCAGGCGCTTCTGCCAGTCGGCCTTGACGAGCCCGCCGTGCGTGGCGAGCGCGTCGATGTCACCGCCCAGCGCCAGCGTGGCGACGTCGGCATCGATGCCGTCGATGATCGAGCGGGCCTGCTTGCCCGAGCCGCCGTGCGACTGCTTGATGGTCACGTCCTGCCCGGTCTTGCCCTTCCAGTATTTGGCGAACGCGCGGTTGTAGTCGACATAGAGTTCGCGCGTCGGGTCGTACGACACGTTGAGCAGCGTCACGGGCGCCGCGCCCTGCTGCGCGAACGACGGCAATGCCGTCAGGGCCATGGCACCGGCCACGCCGGCACCCAGGGAAAGCTTGATAAAGTCGCGGCGAAGGCTCATGGTGTCTTGCTCAAAAAGGCATATCAATGAAGCTGCGTATTCTCAATACGACATATGGAAACTGGAACGACCGAGTTCTCAGTTCTAAATAGCCAAATCAACTAAGCAACCGCTTTCCCCACCAGAGGCAATCAAAATGGCACGCATGGTTCAGTGCATCAAGCTCGGCAAAGAGGCCGAAGGGCTCGACTTCCCGCCCTATCCCGGGGAACTGGGCAAGCGCCTGTGGGAAAACGTCAGCAAGGAAGCCTGGGCCGCCTGGCTCAAGCAGCAGACCATGCTGGTCAACGAGAACCGGCTGAATCTGGCCGATCTGCGCGCCCGCCAGTACCTGGCCCGGCAGATGGAAAAGCACTTCTTCGGCGAAGGCGCGGACGTCGCGCAGGGCTACGTCCCCCCCTCGAACTGAGCCCGCCTTGGCCGCCGAGCCCGTCGCCTGGCGCGCCGACGGCGTGCCGCACAGCGAGCGCTTCGGCGACATCTACCACACCGAAACCGGGGCACTGGCGCAGTCGCGCCACGTATTCCTGGACGGCTGCGGCCTGCCCGCCGCCTGGTTTGGACGCCCTCAATGGCGGATTCTCGAAACCGGATTCGGGCTGGGGCTCAATTTCCTGACAAGCTGGCAGGCCTGGCGCGCCGACGCAAACCGGCCGCGGATGCTGCACTTCGTCTCCATCGAGGCCCATCCGGTCGGGCCCGAAGACCTGCTGCGCGCCGCCGGAGCCTATCCGGAGCTGATGCCGCTGGCCGAGCAATTGGCCGCGCAGTGGCACGGACTGCTGCCGGGCTTTCACCGGCTGGCCTTCGACGCCGGCCGCGTGCTGCTCACGCTGTGCATCGGCGACGTACAGGCGATGCTGCGGGCGCAGCGCTTCGAGGCCGACAGCATCTTCCTCGACGGCTTCAGCCCGCAGCAGAACCCCGCGATGTGGTCTCCCGACACGCTGAAGGCCGTGTCGCGCTTTGCGCGCCAGGGCACCGGCCTGGCCACCTGGACCTATGCACGTGCGGTGCGCGATGCGCTCTCCCAGAACGGCTTCCAGCTCGAAAGGCGGCCGGGCCTGCCGCCCAAGCGCGACTGCCTGGGCGGCGTGTTCGCGCCGGCCTGGACGGTTCGCCGCCGCGGCCCTGCACCCGGGCACATCGAAACGCGGGGCCGCTGCGCCGTGATCGGTGCCGGGCTGGCCGGCGCGGCGGTGGCCGCCAGCCTGTCGCGGCGCGGATGGCAGGTCACGGTGCTCGACGCGGCGGGCCACCCCGCCGCCGGTGCCTCCGGGCTGCCGGTCGGCGTGATGGCACCGCATGTCTCGCCGGACGATGCCCTGCTGTCGCGGCTCACGCGTGCCGGCATCCGCGCGACGTGGCATGAACTGGAACGGCTGCTGGAGGAAGGCCGCGACTGGCGCGCCAGCGGCGTGCTGGAGCGCCGGCCCGAGGGCGACGCGCGGGTTCCCGCCGGGTGGAGCGACAGTGGCCCCAACGAGTCGTGGCCCGCGAGCGCCGCCCAATTGGCACAGGCCCGCTTGCCGGCCGATGCGCCGGCCCTCTGGCATGCGCGCGCGGGCTGGGTGCGGCCGCATCGGCTGATCACGGCCTGGCTGCGCGGGCCGGGCATCGAGTTCCGCGGCAACGCACGGGTGGCGCGCATGGCGCACGGCGGCGGCGCATGGCAGCTGTTCGATGCGGCGGACCAGCTGCTGGCCGAGGCGGAACGCGTGGTGGTCGCCGCGGGCTTCGAATCCGGCCGCTTCGCGCCAGGGCTTCCGCTGCAGCCCGTGCGCGGCCAGGTCATGAGGGGCGCCATGGCTGCGGATGAGGGGCTTCCTGCGACCCCCATCAATGGCGACGGCCACCTGATCGCGCATGTACCCACCGACGATGGCGCCCAACTCTGGCTGGCGGGCGCCACCTTCGACCGCGACAGCGCCAACCTCGAACCGAACGGCGCCGATGCCGCCGCCAACCGCGAGCGCCTGGAGCGGCTGCACCCCGCCGCGGCCGCCGCGCTGGCCGCGAGCCTCGACCGCGGCGAGGCCCGCGCCTGGGTCGGCGTGCGCTGCGCATCGGGCGACCGCCGGCCGCTGGTCGGCCCGCTCGATGCCGATGGCGCGTCCGATGCACCCGCTCCCTGGGCCTGCACCGCGCTGGGCTCGCGCGGCCTGAGCTTCGCGGCCCTGTGCGCCGAGCTGCTGGCCGCGCAATGGCATGGCGAGCCGCTGCCGCTGCCGGCCAATCTGGCCAAGGCGCTCGCGACCGATCGAACGCAAGCGTAGGCGCTGCCGCGCCAAGGCCCCAGAATGCAGCGCATGGCCATCCAATACGACATCATCCACACCACCGTCTACCGCTACAGGAAGCCGGTCACCTTCGGCCTGCACCGGGTGATGTTCCGTCCGCGCGACAGCCACGACCTGCGCGTGCTCGCCACCGACCTGCAGGTGAGCCCCGAGTCGTTCACGCGGCTGATCCAGGACCCGCATTCGAACTCGGTCGCGCTGGTGCAGCCCATGGGCGAGGCCACGGAGCTGCGCATCGTGTGCTCCTTCACCATCGAGCACGTGCCGGCGCAGCAGGACCAGCTCGCGCTCGATCCGGCCGCCGAGTTCCTGCCCTTCGCCTATTCGGTGCAGGAGCGCCTCGACCTCGAGCACTACCTGCGCCCGCACCACGACGACGATGCCAACGGCACGCTGATCCGCTGGGCCCACCAGTTCCTGCACATCGACCAGCCCAACAGCACGCGCGAAGTGCTCGCGCGCATGAACGCGCACATCGGCCAGAGCCTCGAATACAAGGCACGCGACGAGGAAGGCACGCAGACGCCGCTGCAGACGCTGGCGCTCGGCAGCGGCAGCTGCCGCGACTACGCGCTGCTGATGATGGAGGCCGCGCGGCGCCTGGGCATTGCCACGCGCTTCGTCTCGGGCTACCTGTACGACGCCGCGCTCGACCGCGCGGCCCAGGCGCCCGGCGAATCGATGACCGGCGCCGGCACCACGCACGCCTGGCTGCAGGCCTACCTGCCGGGCATCGGCTGGCTCGCCTTCGATCCCACCAACAACCTCATGGGCAGCGGCCAGCTGATCCGCGTCGGGGTCACGCGCGACCCGGCGCAGGCCGCGCCGATCTCGGGCAGCTGGTATGGCGATGCCGAGGCCTATGACGGCCTCGAAGCCACGGTGGTGGTGACGCGCCGCAAGGGCTGACACGCCGCGCGCGGTGTCGCGCAGGAGATAGCAGCTACGGGAAAGCCCGGGCCGGTGCGCCCGGCAACGCCCCTACGCTGCGCCGCCGGTCCAGCGAAATAGCACGGTCGTTCTCTACGGCCGCGCAAGGCTGTGCTGCGCCGGGCTTCTTCCCAACAACACAAGAACAGAGAGAGACATCCCATGCATTCCGCGCGCCTGACATTTCTTGCCCTTGCAGCCAGCCTTGCCGTCGCATCCTGCGGCGGGGGCGGCGGCGGCAACGGCTTCGCCTTCACCCCACTGCCGCCGGCGCCGGCACCCGCGCCGCCGGCGCCGCCTCCTCCACCTGCGCCACCCCCGCCGCCCGAAGAAACGCGGCTGCAGGACAGCCGCAACTCCTTCGCCCCCGCCGACCCCGCGGCCACCACCTTCGCGGCGCTGGCTCCCGATGCAGGCGACACCGTCGACAACACCACCACCAGCCGCTGGGCCGGCATGCTCGGCGGCGCGCAGTACCACGTCGAGGTGCCCGCCAACTGGAACGGCAAGCTCGTGATGTACGCGCACGGCTACGCCGGGGAAAGCAACGTGCTGCAGGTGAACAACCCCTCCATCCGGCGCCACCTGATCCAGAACGGCTACGCTTGGGCCGCCTCGAGCTACAGCAAGAATTTCTACGACGTGCGCGCGGGCGTGGAAGACACCAACGCGCTGGCCCTGCAGTTCAATGCCATCGCCAAGGCCAACGGCCGCGAGCTCGCGGCGCCCTCGAGGATCTACATCACGGGCCATTCGATGGGCGGCCACATCACGGCGGCGGCCATCGAGGACGAGGCCTTCGCCACTGCCAACCACAAGCTGAAGTACCACGGCGCGGTGCCGATGTGCGGCGTGATGGGCGACACCGAGCTGTTCGACTACTTCGCGGGCGCGCAGGTCGCCGCGCAGGCGCTCGCGGGGCTGCCGAAGTACCCGACCGTCAACTGGCTGGACATCCGGGCGCAGGTCACGGGCACGCTGTACACCGCCTTCCCGGGCACGCCCACGGCCACCGGCCTGAAGTTCGGCTCGGTGGTGAAGAACCTCACGGGCGGCGAGCGGCCGATGTTCGACCTCGGCTTCACGCAGGGCGGCTCGTTCGCGGCGGTATGGGGAGTGTTCGGCAGCGACGGCACGGTCAACGGCATCCTGAACCGGAGCACGCTCGACACCAACCGCTTCACCTACACCATCGACGGCGATGTGCCGGGGACCACGGCGCTGAATGCCTCGGTGCTCAAGCTCAGCGCGGCGGCCGACGCCAACCGCCTGCGCACCGATGGCCTGCGCTGGATTCCCAAGGCCAACGGCGAGTTCAGGATCCCGGTGGTCACGCTGCACACGCTGGGCGACCTGTACGTGCCCTTCAGCATGGAGCAGATCTACCACCAGCGCGTGGCGGCCAAGGGCAACGGCGGCTGGCTGGTGCAGCGCGCCGTGCGCGGCATCTCGCATTGCGACTTCACGATCGCCGAACAGGTCGAGGCCTTCGATGCCATGGTCAAGTGGGAGCGCGACGGCGTGAAGCCGGCGGGCGACGACGTGGTCACCGCCGCCACGGTGGCGGACCCGGCCTATGGCTGCACGTTCACGCGCCCGCTCGGCACGGTGGACGAAAGCAGCACCAGCAAGGCCACGCGTCCGGGCGCGGCCGCCGCACGCCCCTGCCCGCCCTGAGCGATGTGATCGGCAGCCGAACATTGACGTGGGCTGGAATCAGCGGCAATGTCGCTCCCATCGGCCTGGCATCCAGCCTTCTTCAAGGACAGCCCATGAGATTCCCCGCACTCACCGCCGGCATGCTCGCCGCCGCGGCGCTGGCCTGGCATGCCGCGCCTTCGTTCGCAGAGCCGGCCCGGCGCGTGCCGGCACCCGCGATCGACCTGCCGGCCTCGCCCACCATGAAGTACGACACTGCCGTGTTCGCCGGCGGCTGCTTCTGGGGCGTGCAAGGCGTGTTCCAGCGCGTCAAGGGCGTGAACAACGCCGTGTCGGGCTATGCCGGCGGCGACGCGAAGACGGCGCGCTATGAGCACGTGGGCTCGGGCCGCACCGGCCACGCCGAAGCGGTGCGCATCACCTACGACCCGCGGCAGATCAGCTACGGCAAGCTGCTGCAGATCTATTTCTCGGTGGCGCACGACCCGACCCAGCTGAACCGGCAAGGACCGGACACAGGGCCTCAATACCGCTCCACCGTGTTTGCCGAGAACGCCGAACAGGCCCACATCGCGAAGGCATACATCGTGCAGCTGAACCAGGCCAGGACCTTCGGCAAGCCGCTGGCGACCACCATCGAGATGGGGAAGCCGTTCTATGCGGCCGAGGCCTATCACCAGGACTTCCTCACACGCCATCCAGGCAACGAATACATCGTGTTCAACGATCTGCCGAAGATCGAAGGCCTCAAGAAGCTGTTTCCCGAGAGCTATCGGCCGACGCCCGTGCTGGTGAATGCGGCAAAGGGCGGCTGAAGCTCAGCCTGGCGTCGGCGCATCCGCCCGCGCATCGTAGGCGCCGCGGCGCGCAGCCTGGTTGCAGCGGGCGCGGTGCACCAGCGCCTGCTGCGCCACGGCAACGTTGGCGGCATCGCCCTTCCAGGCGTCGAGCGCCGGCTGCTGGACCGCGCGCGAATAGGAAAACGCCAGCGCCCACGGCAGGCGCGAGCCGGATCTCGCATTCATGGCGTTCAACCGGGCCGATGCAAGCTGTGCCGACTGGCCGCCCGACAAAAAAGCGATGCCCGGCACGGCCGCGGGCACGGTGCGCAGCAGGCAGGTCACCGTAGCGTCGGCGACTTCTTCCACGCTCTCCTGCTTCAGGCTGTCCTGCCCCGGCAGCACCATGTTGGGCTTCAGCAGCATGCCTTCGAGCAGCACGCCCTGCAGGCGCAGCTGGGCGAACACCGCGTGCAGCGTCTCTTCGGTGATTTCCGCGCAGCGCGCGAGGGAATGGTCGCCTTCCATCAGCACTTCAGGCTCGACGATGGGAACGAGTCCGGCCTCCTGGCACAGGGCCGCATAGCGGGCCAGCGCATGGGCGTTGACCTCGATGCATGCGCGGCTGGGCAGGCCGGGGCCGGGCGTGATGACGCCGCGCCATTTGGCGAAGCGAGCCCCCATGCCGGCATATTCGGCCAGCCGTTCGCGCAGGCCGTCCAGGCCTTCGGTGACCGTCTCGCCGGGATGGCCCGCCAGCGGCTTCGCGCCAGTGTCGACCTTGATGCCGGGAACGATGCCCGCGCCGCTGAGCACCGAGACGAAGGATGCGCCCGTGCTGGTTCGCTGGCGGATGGTTTCATCGAAGAGAATCGCGCCGCTGATGCAGGCGCCGAGGCCCGGCGCGGTGACGATCAGCTCGCGCCAGTCGCGCCGCGCGTCCTCGGTCTGGGGAATGCCCAGTTTCACGAAGCGCGTGTGGCAGGTGGCGTTGCTCTCGTCCATCGCGAGCAAGCCCTTGTCGCCGGCGACCAGCGCCCGGGCGGTGTCGACCAATGCCTGTGCAGTCATGATGCTGAGACCCTCGCTTGCTTGGCAAAAGATCGTACGCCTCCACCCGCGCCGAGGCTAGATCACGTTCTTCTCGACCAGCGGCCGGTTCTCGAGAATCCGGGCGAACGACACCGGCGACAGGTCGAGGCTGCGGTACTCGCCATAACGGATGAGTTCCGCCACGCCGCGCCCGGCAGCCGGGCATTGCTGGAGCCCGTGCCCGGAGAAGCCGTTGGCGAAAAACAGGTTGTCGCAGTCCGGATGCAGGCCGAGGATCGCGTTGTGATCGAACAGGTTCATCTCGTAGTAGCCGGCCCATGCGCCGGTCATGCGGATGGCTTCGAAGGCCGGCACGCGGCGCGCCAGTGCGGGCCAGATGAAATCGTCGAAGACGCGGTAGTCGACTTCGAGCGGCGCGTCGTCGCGGTCGCGGTCCTGGGGCGGCGCAAAGCCGCAGATGAAGCGCCGGCCTTCGGGGCGCAGCCAGATGCCCGAAGTGTCGATCACCAGCGGGCAGCCCGGCAGGGTCTCGGGGCACGAAAAGCTGAACACCATGCGGCGGCGCGCGCGCACCGGCAGATCGATGCCGGCCCAGCCCGCCACCCTGGCAGCCCAGGCGCCGGCGGCGTTGACCACCACGTCGGCCTCCAGCACGTTGCCGATGTCCAGTTCCACGCCCGCCACCGCGCGGCCGCTGCGCTTCAATCCCGTGGCCTGCAACTGCACATAGCGCGCGCCCTGCGAAATGGCTTTCTTGCGAAAGGCCTGCAACAGGCTGTAGCCGTCGTACCAGCCCTCGCCCGAAAGGCCCAGCGAGGCCAGGGCAATGCCCTCGGTCGAGATCCACGGGAAGCGCGCCTGCAGCGCGTCGGGCGCCAGCAGGACCACGTCGACGCCGTGCGCCTTCTGCACCGAGTGGTTCTCGCGCAGTACGTCGAGGCCCTCCGGCGGCGCCAGGTACAGGTAGCCCGGCTCGACCAGCCCGATGTCGGGCACGTTGTCGCCGACGCGCAGGTTTTCGCCCAGGTGGCGGAAGAAGTCGATGCCGTAGAGCGACATCTCGATGTTGATGGCGCTCGAAAACTGCTGCCTGATCGAACTGGCCGACAAGGCCGACGAAGCCTGCGTGTACGAAAAATCGCGCTCGACCACGGTGACGTCGAACGGTTCCTCCTGCGGATCCCGGTTGAGAAAATAGGCGATGGCGGAGCCGATGGCACCGCCGCCGATGATCACCACACGACGCATGAAATTCCTTTCTTGCTGTTCGCCGACAGGTCCAATCCGCGCAAGCCGCCGCAAAAAATCGCGAGCCCGGCACGCAGAATAGCAACGATGAGAAAAGACATTCCCAACCTGGGTGCCTTGCAGGCCTTCGAGGCCTCGGCGCGCCTGGGGAGCTTCACCCGCGCGGCGGCCGAACTCGCGCTGACGCAAAGCGCCGTCGGGCGGCAGGTGGCCACGCTGGAGCAGCGGCTGGGCGTGGCGCTGTTCTCGCGCGTGCGGCGGCGCCTCACGCTCACCGACACCGGGCGCGAGTACGCGGCGCGCATCCGCCGCCACCTCGACCAGATCCGGCGCGACACGCAGGAGATCAGCGCCGGGCACGACATGGGCTTCGTGCTCGAAGTGGCCGTGGTGCCCACCTTCGCCACGCAATGGCTGATCCCGCGGCTGCCCGATTTCAGCCGGCGGCATCCCAACATCACCGTCAATCTCTCGGCGCGCTCGCAGCCCTTCTCGTTCCAGGAAAACGCCTACGACGCGGCCATCTATTTCGGCGACCAGTTCTGGCCCGGCACCCAGGGCGGGCTGATCTTTTCCGAAGGCCAGATGGTGCCGGTCTGCAGCCCCGCCTTCCGCGACGCCAACGGGCCGTGGGACGAATCGGCCTTCGAGCGCTGCCGACACGTGCACCTGGGCACCCGCGCCCATGCCTGGCGCGACTGGTATGCGCAGCAGGGCTGGGACTACACGGTGCACGCCTCGCGCGGGCCGCGCTACGAGCTCTTCACCATGGTGACCGCCGCCGCGGCTGCTGGCATGGGCGTGGGCCTGGCGCCGCGCATCCTGATCGAGCGCGAGCTGCGCACCGGCGAGCTCGTGATCCCGATCGACCGGCACCTGGAAGTGCGCCAGGGCTACTACTTCGCCTACCCCGAAGGCCGCCCGGCTTCCGGGGCGCTGGAGCACTTCGAGCGCTGGGTCCTCGGACTCGCGCCGTCCTAGACCGGGTTGGGATTGCGCTCCAGGAAACCCTGCTGGTGCCAGTACGGATAGGCGCGCGTCGTGGTGCTGGCCGCATCGAGCTCGGCGACCTGCTCGGGCGTGAGCTTCCAGCCCTCGGCGCCCAGGTTCTGGCGAAGCTGCGCCTCGTCGCGCGCGCCGATGACCACGCTCGACACGGTCGGCCGCTGCAGCAACCAGTTGAGCGCCACCTGCGGCACGGTCTTGCCGACTTCGGCCCCGACCTTCTCGAGCGCATCGACCACGCGAAAAAGCAGCTCGTCGGGCACCGGCGGCCCCATGTCGGCCGTCACGTGCAGGCGGCTGGTGGCCGGCAGCGGCTGGCCGCGGCGGATCTTGCCGGTGAGCCGGCCCCACCCCAGCGGGCTCCAGACCACCGCGCCCACGCCCTGGTCCTGCGCGAGCGGCATCAGCTCCCATTCGTAGTCGCGTCCGACCAGCGAGTAGTAGGCCTGGTGCGCCACGTAGCGCGCGTAGCCGTAGCGCTCGGCCACCGCCAGCGACTTCATCAGGTGCCAACCCGAGAAATTCGACGCGCCCACATAGCGCAGCTTGCCTGCGCGCACCAGGTCGTCGAGCGTGGCGAGCGTTTCCTCCACCGGCGTGCCCGCATCGAAGCCATGCAGCTGGAACAGGTCGATGTAGTCGGTGCCCAGGCGCCTGAGCGCGCCATCGACCGCGCGCACCAGGTGGTGGCGCGACGATCCCACCTCGTTCGGCCCCTCGCCGCTGCGAAAGGTGGCCTTGGTCGAGATGAGGAGCTGGTCGCGCGGGCGGCCCTTGATCGCCTCGCCGAGCACCGACTCGGCCGCGCCGGCCGAATAGATGTCCGCGCTATCGAACATGTTGACGCCCGCCTCCAGGCAGATGTCGATCAGCTTGCGCGCCTCGGCCACGTCGGTCTGGCCCCAGGCGCTGAAAAGCTCGCCCTTGCCGCCGAAAGTGCCGGTGCCAAAACTCAATACGGGGACCTTGAGGCCTGATTTTCCGAGGTGACGGTATTCCAAGGTGCTGCTCCTTCGCAATTGCAGATTCAGGAAGAAAGCCGAAAGGTTGACCGGCTTGTCGGCGGCCATTGTTGGATCAAGCGATGAACCCATCCGGGCGAATGGGCTTTGCAGCATTGGCCAGGAGTAGTTGACAAAGCCTTCACAGAAACCCCTTCGGTGGCCTGTAGCATGTGCCGCGAGGTGGTGATCTGTGTGGCATCTGATCTCGCAAGAAACGCCTCTCAAGAGAATCGACAACTAATAAATTTTCAGGAGGAACCGCATGCTTGTCGAAATTGACGCAAACGGAATGATTAATCACGCGCGAGTCAGAAATGCTCGCAGCCCCGAAATCGAACGAGGCAGGCGGACCAGTGCAATCACGGGCATCGTCGTGCATCAAACCGACGCCGATACCTCGGCGTCTTCACTGAACAGCTACAAGCGCCCGAAGGCGAACGGCGCACACTTTCTCATCGATACGGATGGGACCATCTATCAGACCGCGGCGATCTATCAGCGCACGAATCACGTGGGGCCGCTGAAGGCGAGATGTCTGGTGACGGGGAAGTGCACCCCGCGCGACTATGCAAATGTGGGCGTGGATGCGATGCACCGCATCGAAATGCGCAAGGCGCCCGGTGAACGCTATCCAAGCAACATGGAAGCCATCGGAATAGAGATGGTCGGTAGGGCCAGGATGCCGGTAGGGTTGAAGCCACCTGGGAATGAGGCACAGTGGCCGCTCGAGAAATTACGAGGCAAGTACGGCATTTTCGACACGCCGACCGCGGCTCAAAATCAATCCCTCTCGTGGCTTGTCAGCGTGCTCGAGGATTCGATGCAAATCGCTCCGGGTGAAGTATTTCGTCACCCCCTGGTCAGCAGGAAGAACATAACGGAAGCCCAGGGCGCGGATTGGAATCTACCCGTACAAACACCATGAACAAGACAAGCATTTTCGTGACTGTGGCGGCGCTGATTGTGGCAGTGGGAGCATCTTCGGCACAGGCAGCCGACAGGCGATACCCCATCGCATATGTGCAGAAAGTGGAGGTCACCGAACCTTCACGCCGAACTGCCTGGGAGAACAAGGATTTCCTGAACTGCGACGATGTCGTCTTGACAGAAGAGGACGTTCGGTATGCCTTGCGGCACATGCGCAGGGTTTCGTGGAAATCCTACGCCCCCGAAAACACGGACACCACAGGGTGCGAAGGGAGTGCGCTCGTTACGTTCAAGAACGGAAGAGTCCTCGCCATGGGCATCGAACCTACGGGGCGGATCAGCACCGCAGAGTACGACGCAAAGATGAAACTCACAGGGAGTCCCGCGGGCTTCTACGAATGCGATCCTTGCAAAACGCGCAAGATGGCTCTCCTGAAGGACGCGCTGAATCGGGCTGATGAGCGGCGGCTGAAGGGACTGGAGGCTGAAGGAAAGATTCCACCGGGCGAGGCGGAGCACCGGCTGAAGATGCTGCGGGCCAGCCGCGAAAAGCCCTGACGCGCCAACCACGGCCAAACCTCCCAAACCCGCCTCGGCGGGTTTTCTTTTGGCCCCAGGAGCGCCATAAGATTCCGCGAACCAACGGAATCCCTCCGCATGAACGTTGCCCTCGAACGCCCCGACCAGCCCGACGTCATCCAGCTCATCGCTGACCTCGATGCGTACCAGAAGCCGCTGTACCCGCCCGAGAGCCACTACGGCATCGGCATTGCGGCGCTGTCGGCGGCCCACGTGCTGTTTGCAGTCGCGCGCGACGAGGCGGGCACGGCCATCGGCTGCGGCGCCCTGGTCATGAACCCCGGCTATGGCGAACTCAAGCGCATGTACGTGCGGCCGCAGAACCGCGGCCAAGGCGTGGCCGCGAAGGTGCTGGACTTTCTCGAAGCCGAAGCGGCGGCGCGCGGATGCGCCGTGTTCCGGCTGGAGACGGGCGTGCGCCAGCCCGAGGCGCTCGCGTTCTATGCGCGTGCGGGGTATGCGCGGCGCGAGCGCTTCGGCGACTATCCCGACGATCCGTTGAGCGTGTTCATGCAGAAGGAGAAGGCGGCGCCGTAACCTTACCCGCGTCGCGCCTCGCAGCCGGCGAACCCCTCGAGCCCGGCCAGCTCATCCAGGATGGGACATTCCGGGCGACCGTCGCCGTCGCAGCAGTGGGCCAGGCGCTCCAGCAATCGCTGCATGTGCGCGAGCTGCTCGATCCGCTGGGCCAGATCGTCGGCCCGTTCGAGCGCGATGCGCTTCACATCGAAGCTCGCGCGATGCCCGTCGCGCCACAGCGCGTGCAACTCGGCGACTTCCGGTGTTTCGAATCCCAGCGCGTGCGCCCTTCGCGCGAAGCGCAGTGTGGACACGGCGCGTTCGTCATAGCGGCGGCCGTCCTCTTCGTTGCGCGCCATGCCGTCGAGCAGCCCGAGCGACTCGCAGTCGCGCAGCAATTGCGCGGACGCGCCGGACCGGGCAACAACCTCGGCAACAGACAAGCGCGCCCCAACAACCAGTGCCATGGGGTGTTCCATGGAGTTCTCCTTCGAAAGCCAAAGAACGGAGTCTTGGCCTTCACACCGTGGGAGAGTCAAGAAGCCGCACGGCGGGCCTCAAAGGCGGCATCAGGGTAATCCCTTGGTTTTGCGCCAAAGCCGCTCGTTCCTGGCCCGCTACTTGCAATATCGTCCGAAAATGACAGAAAATTTTCTTAACTGACATATATTTGTAAATTCATTTTCATTGCGCGCACCCTTCGAGGTGCATCGCCCGCCCCATGAGCACCAACGTCGACACCAATGGCACCACCGTGGCCCAGCGCATTGCGCAGGCGCTGCCGCGGCTGACGCGTTCGCACCGCCAGGTGGCCGACTTCGTGCTGGAGCACCCGTTGCAGGTGGCCACGCTGCCCATCGACGAACTGGCGGCCGCGGTGGGCGTGTCGGTGGCCACGGCCAACCGCTTTGCGCGGGCGCTGGACTTCGACGGCTACGCCACCTTCCGTGCCGAACTCGTGCGCGGCTTCGAATCGCTGGTGGCGCCGGTGGAGCGCCTGCGCGGCAACCTCGAGCACCCGACCACGGTGGCCGAGGTGTTCGCCACCGCGCTCGACGAGAGCCGCCGCAACATCGAAGCCACGCGCCAGTCGCTGGACTACGCCGCCTGCGAAGCCGCGGTGCAGCGCATCCTGAAGGCGCGCTCGATCTACATCGGTGGCTTTGGCGCCAGCGCCTGGCTCGCCGGGCTGCTGCAACACGGGCTGGACGGCAGCTGCAGCGACGTGCGGATGCTGTCGAGCGTCAGCGGCGTCACGCATGCGGCGCGCACGCTGATGCATGCCGGCCCGCAGGACCTGTTCATCGGCCTGACCTTTCCGCGCTATCTCACCGACACGGTGGCGCTGGCTCAGATCGCCAAGGGCCAGGGCTGCGCCGTGCTGGCGCTGACCGACCGCCCGAGTTCGCCGCTGGCGCCGCTGGCCGACGTGGCGCTCTATTGCCAGACCGAGACCAGCTACCGGCCGAACTGCGAAACCAGCGTGCTGGCATTGATCGAGGCGCTGACCAGCGCGGTGGCGCTGCGTGCGCCGCGCGCGGTGCAGTCCGCGAGCCGCATCCTGCAGGCGGTGCGGCCCTGGCTGCATGGCGCGCAAGGGCTGCCGCGGGCGGAAGTCTCCTCGGCACTGCCCGTCGGCGCGTTACCGGCCGGCGTTCGCCAGAAAAAGAAGAAAGCTTCCCGATGAAGAACATCACACCCGTCATCGCCATCCACGGCGGTGCCGGCACCATCAGCGCCGCCACGACCAGTGCGACGCAGGCGCAGGCCTACCACGACGCGTTGCAGGGCATCGTGCAGGCTGCACAGGCACAGCTGCTCAAGGGCGCATCCGCGCTCGACGCCACCTGCCTCGCGGTCGAACTGCTCGAAGAGTGCCCGCTCTTCAACGCGGGCCACGGCGCGGTCTTCACGCACGAGGAAACCCATGAGCTCGATGCCGCCGTGATGGACGGCGCCACGCTCGCCGCCGGCGCCATTGCCGGCGTCTGCCACATCCGCCGCCCGGTGCGCGCCGCGCGTGCCGTGCTGGAGGACGGCGCCCACGTGCTGCTGGCCGGCGCGGGCGCCGAAGCCTTCGCGCGCGAGCACGGCCTCGAAATGGTCGAGCCCTTCTTCTTCTCCACCGAGGCGCGCCGCCAGCAGCTCTACCGCGTGCGCGACACCGGCCGCGTGGTGACCGACCACGAAGGCGCGGCCATGACGCCGCCGCTCGACGAAGACAAGAAGTTCGGCACCGTCGGTGCGGTCGCGCTCGACATGCACGGCCACCTCGCCGCCGCCACCTCGACCGGCGGCATGACCAACAAGCGCGTCGGCCGCATCGGCGATTCGCCACTGATCGGCGCCGGCACCTATGCCGACGACCGCACCGCTGCCGTCTCGTGCACCGGCAGCGGCGAAATGTTCATCCGCGTCGCTGCCGCCTACGACATTTGTGCGCGCATGGCCTATGGCGGCGCCACACTCGAAGCCGCCACGCACGCCGTGGTGCACCAGTCGCTGCCCGCCATCGGCGGCACCGGCGGGCTGATCGCCATCGACCGCCACGGCAACCTGAGCCTCGCCTTCAACACCGAAGGCATGTACCGCGGCCACGCGTGCGGCGACGAAGCACCCCGCACCGCCATCTTCGCCTGACACGCACACGTTTTTTTCTCGCACCATGTCCTCCCCTGCCCTCGCCCTGCCAGACGGCCGCGTTCTCGCCGTCGACGACCTCACCGTGCGCTTCTCGACCTCCGAGCGCACCGTCGATGCGGTCAAGAACCTCTCCTTCCATGTCGACCATGGCGAAACGCTCGCGGTGGTCGGCGAGTCGGGCTCGGGCAAGTCGGTGACTTCGCTCGCGCTGATGCGGCTGGTGGAGCACGGCGGCGGCCGCATCCTGGGCGGGCGCATGGCGTTTCGCCGCCGCAGCGGCGAAGTGCTCGACCTCGCGCAGGCGCGCGACGCCGAGATGCGCAACATCCGCGGCGCCGACATCGCGATGATCTTCCAGGAGCCGATGACCTCGCTCAACCCGGTGTTCACCGCGGGCGAACAGATCGCCGAGGCCATCCGCATCCACCAGGGCAAGAGCAACGCGGCCGCACGCGCCGAGGCGCTGCGCATGCTGGAGCTGGTGCGCATTCCCGAAGCGCGCAACGTGCTCGACCGCTTTCCGCACCAGCTTTCGGGCGGCATGCGCCAGCGCGTGATGATCGCGATGGCGCTGTCGTGCAAGCCGCAGCTGCTGATTGCCGACGAGCCCACCACCGCGCTCGACGTGACGATCCAGGCGCAGATCCTCCAGCTCATCCGCGAGCTGCAGAAGGAGATGCGCATGGGCGTGCTCTTCATCACGCACGACATGGGCGTGGTGGCCGAGATTGCCGACCGCGTGCTCGTGATGTACCGCGGCGACAAGGTCGAAGCAGGCAGCTCCGATACGGTGTTCGCTTCGCCGCAGCACCCCTACACCAAAGCGCTGCTGTCGGCCGTGCCCAAGCTCGGCGCGATGCAGGGCACTGACCTGCCCGCCAAGTTCGAGCTGCTGCGCACCGAGGGCACGCCCGAGACCGTGCCCTGCACAAGCACCACGCCGCAGAGCACCGTGCGCGAAGGCGCCGGCCCGATCCTGCGCGTGCGCGACCTCGTCACGCGCTTCGACGTGCGCAGCGGCTTGTTCGGCCGCGTGAAGCGCCGCGTGCATGCGGTGGAAAAGATCAGCTTCGACCTCTACCCCGGCGAGACGCTGGCGCTGGTCGGCGAATCGGGCTGCGGCAAGTCGACCACCGGCCGCTCGCTGCTGCGCCTGGTCGAGAGCCAGAGCGGCGCGATCGAGTTCGGCGGCCAGAACATCCGCGACCTGCCCACGCGCGAGCTGCAGGCGCTGCGCCGCAACATCCAGTTCATCTTCCAGGACCCGTTCGCCTCGCTCGATCCGCGCGTGACGGTCGGCTTCTCGATCATGGAGCCGCTGCTGATCCACAACATCGCCAAGGGCGCGGAAGCGCAGCAGCGCGTCGACTGGCTGCTGCAGAAGGTCGGCCTGCCGCCCGAGGTGGCGCAGCGCTATCCGCACGAATTCTCGGGCGGCCAGCGGCAGCGCATCGCCATCGCGCGCGCCCTCGCGCTCAACCCCAAGGTGGTGGTGGCGGACGAATCGGTGTCGGCGCTGGACGTGTCGATCCAGGCGCAGATCGTCAACCTCATGCTCGACCTGCAGCGCGAGCTGGGCGTGGCCTTCCTCTTCATCTCGCACGACATGGCGGTGGTCGAGCGCATCAGCCACCGCGTGGCCGTGATGTACCTCGGGCAGATCGTCGAGATCGGTCCGCGCCGCGCGGTGTTCGAAGCGCCGCAGCATGCCTACACCCGCAAGCTGATGGCGGCGGTGCCGGTGGCCGACCCGTCGCGCCGCCACAAGCCGCGCGCGCTGCTCGAAGGCGAGATCCCGAGCCCGATCCGCGCCGTGGGCGACGAACCCGACGTGCCGCCGCTGGTGCAGGTGGCGCCGGGCCACTTCGTGGCGCGGCACGCCATCGGCGGCGCCTTCTGAGCGACCGGCAGATTTTTTCAACCCGCAGGCCCTCCTGCTTTTTTTCTCGAACCGACTGGAGTTTCTTTCCATGAAGCAATCTTCTTCCTCCCTGCGATGGGCATCGGCACTGCTGGGCCTGGCCGCACTGGCTGCATCGGGCACGGCACTGGCCGCGAAAGACGTGGTGCTGTCGATCGGCTACCAGCCGGAAACGCTGGACCCGTACAACACCAACACCACCATCACCACGGCCGTGACCAAGACCTTCTATGAAGGCCTGTTCCAGTTCGACAAGGACCTGAAGGTGCAGAACGTGCTCGCCGAGAGCTACGACGTCTCGAAGGACGGCCTGGTCTACACCATCAAGCTGCGCACCGGCGTCAAGTTCCATGACGGCACCGACTTCAACGCCGAGGCCGTGAAGTTCACGCTCGACCGCGTGCTGAACCAGGACAACAAGCTGCTGCGCTACAACCAGTTCAACCGCGTGAGCAAGGTCGACGTGGTCAACCCCAGCACCGTTCGCGTCACGCTGAAGGAGCCCTTCGGCCCCTTCATCAACTCGCTGGCCCACGCATCGGCCGCCATGATCTCGCCCACCGCGCTGAAGAAGTGGGGCAACAAGGACATCGCCTTCCACCCCGTGGGCACGGGCCCCTTCGAGTTCGTCGAATGGAAGCAGACCGAAGCCGTCAAGGCCAAGAAGTTCGACGGCTACTGGAAGAAGGGCTACCCGAAGGTCGACAACGTATCGTGGAAGCCGGTGCTCGAGAACAACACGCGCGCCGCGATGCTGCAGACCGGCGAGGCCGACTTCGCATTCCCCATCCCCTATGAGCAGGCCGACCTGCTGAAGAAGAGCGAGAAGCTCGAAGTGGTGGCCACGCCCTCGATCATCACGCGCTTCCTGGCATTCAACATGCTGCAGAAGCCCTACGACAACCCGAAGGTGCGCGAAGCCATCGGCTACGCCATCAACAAGGAAGCGCTGGCCAAGGTCGCCTTCGGCGGCTATGCCTTTCCCGCGCAGGGCGTGCTGCCTCAGGGCGTGAAGTACGCCGAGAAGATGGCTCCCATTCCCTACGACCTGAAGAAGGCCAAGGAACTGATGAAGGAAGCCGGCTACCCCGACGGCTTCGAGTCGGTGCTGTGGAGCGCCTACAACAACACGACCAGCCAGAAGACGATCCAGTTCGTGCAGCAGCAGCTCGCGCAGATCGGCATCAAGCTGCAGGTGCAGGCGCTCGAAGTGGGCCAGCGCACCGAGCAGGTCGATGCATGGCCCGATCCGAAGACGGCCAAGGTCCGCATGTACTACACCGGCTGGTCGTCGTCGACCGGTGAAGCCGACTGGGGCCTGCGCCCGCTGTTCGCCTCGGAAGCCTGGGCGCCCAAGCTGAACAACATGTCGTTCTACAAGAGCGAGGTGGTCGACAACGCGCTGGCCAAGGCGCTGGTGACCACGGACGAGAAGGAACGCACTGCGCTGTACAAGACCGCGCAGGAAGAGATCCGCAAGGACCTGCCGCGCGTGCCGATGATCACCGAGCAGAACCTGTCGGCACACGCCAAGCGTCTCTCGGGCGTGTTCGTGATGCCTGACGGCAACATCAACATCGACGCCATCGCCGTGTCGAACTGATCCCGGCTCCTTCGTTTCCTGACTGACTGCCCGGCGGGCGGTGGCACTGCGCCATCGCCCGCTCGCGGCAACCGCACCCATGCTGAATTACTTCCTCAAACGACTGTTGGGCCTGATCCCCACGCTGCTCATCGTGGCGGTGCTGGTGTTCCTGTTCGTCCACATGCTGCCCGGCGATCCGGCGCGCCTCGCCGCCGGCCAGGACGCCGACGAGCAGACCGTGGCCATGGTCCGCGCAGAACTCGGCCTCGACAAGCCGCTGCCCCAGCAGTTCGTGAGCTTCTTCACCCACATGCTGCAGGGCGACTTCGGCACCTCGATCCGCACGCGGCGGCCGGTGTCGATGGAGATCGGCGAGCGCTTCTTCCCGACGGTGATGCTGACCATCACCAGCATGGTGTGGGCCGTGATCTTCGGCATGGGCATCGGCATCGTCTCTGCGGTGTTCCGCAACCAATGGCCCGACCGGCTGGGCATGACGCTGGCCGTGTCGGGCATTTCGTTTCCCGCATTTGCCCTCGGCATGCTGCTGATGCAGATCTTCTCGGTCCAGCTCGGCTGGCTGCCCACGGTGGGCGCGAGCAGTTGGAAGCACTACATCCTGCCCTCGATCACGCTGGGCGCCGCGGTGGCCGCGGTGATGGCGCGCTTCACGCGCGCTTCGTTCGTCGAAGTGATCCAGGAAGATTTCGTTCGCACCGCGCGTGCCAAGGGCGTGCGCGAGCGCACCGTCATCATCAAGCATTGCCTGCGCAACGCGCTGATCCCGGTGGTCACGATGATGGGCCTGCAGTTCGGCTTCCTGCTGGGTGGCTCGATCCTGGTCGAGGCGGTCTTCAATTGGCCGGGCCTCGGCCGCCTGCTGGTCGATGCCGTGCAGATGCGCGACTACCCCGTGATCCAGACGCTGGTGCTGCTGTTCTCGCTCGAATTCATCCTGATCAACCTCGTGGTCGATGTGCTCTACGGCTACATCAATCCCACCATCCGCTACAAGTGAGCAGGAAGCCATGACGCAAGCTACTGGCGTGACCGCCGAATCGATCACTCCGCCCGTGGTGGCGGTTCAAACCGCGGGCAAGGTCCGCACGCCCTGGGGCGAATGCTGGCGCCGCTTCAAGAAGCAGCCCGTGGGCATCGTTGCCGCGCTGTTCGTGCTGCTGCTGGTGTTCGTCGCGGTGTTCGCGCCGTGGATCGTGCCCTTCGACCCGGAGAACTTCTTCGACTACGACATGTTGAACACGGGGCCTTCGGCCACGCACTGGTTCGGCGTCGATCCGCTGGGCCGCGACATCTTCAGCCGCATCCTGATGGGGGCGCGCATCTCGCTGATGGCGGGCTTTCTCTCGGTGCTGGTGGGCGGTTTCGTCGGCACGGCCTTCGGCCTGCTCGCGGGCTACTACGAAGGCTGGTGGGACCGCATCGTGATGCGCATCTCCGACGTGCTCTTTGCCTTCCCCGGCATTCTTCTGGCACTGGGGGTGGTCGCCATCCTCGGCAGCAGCATGACCAACGTGGTGGTGGCGGTGTCGGTGTTCAGCGTGCCGGCCTTCGCGCGCCTGGTGCGCGGCAACACGCTGGTGCTCAAGCAGCAGACCTACATCGAGGCCGAACGCAGCATCGGCGCGTCGGACTGGACCATCATCGTGCGGCACATCCTGCCGGGCACGATCTCTTCGATCGTCGTGTACTTCTCGATGCGCGTGGGCACCTCGATCATTACGGCCGCCAGCCTCTCGTTCCTGGGCATGGGCGCGCAGCCGCCCACGCCCGAATGGGGCGCGATGCTCAGCGAAGCCCGCGCCGACATGGTGACCTCGCCGCACGTGGCGCTGTTCCCGAGCCTGGCCATCTTCTTCACCGTGCTGGCGTTCAACCTGCTGGGCGATGCGCTGCGCGACGCGCTCGATCCGAAGATCGACCGCGAATAATTCGATCTGTCTTCATGCCAGCGACCCCCCTGCCCTACATCGGCACCCTGCTGCAAGGCGCGCGCAACGCCATCACCGACGTCGAAGGCATCACGGTCGGCCACCGGACGCTCGACGACGGCGGCGTGCAGACCGGCGTGACGGTGATCCGTCCGCATGCGGGCGATCCGTTCCGCGACAAGGTGCCGGCCGCCGCCGTGGTGCTCAACGGCTTCGGCAAGAGCGTGGGGCTGGTGCAGCTCGCGGAGCTCGGCGTGCTGGAGACGCCGATTGCGCTGACCAACACTTTTTCGGTCGGCACGGTGGCGACGGCGCAGATTCGCCATTGCCTTGCGGCCAACCCCGAGAGCGGACGGTCGCTGCCGACGGTGAATCCGCTGGTCTTCGAGTGCAACGACGGCTTTCTCAACGACATCCAGCGGCTGGCCGTGACCGAGGCGGACTACCTGCACGCACTCGAGAGCGCCGGCGCCGACTTTGCGCAGGGTTCGGTCGGCGCGGGGCGCGGCATGTCGAGCTTCCAGCTCAAGGGCGGCATCGGCAGTGCCTCGCGGCGCATCTCGGCGCCCGGGGGCGGGCTGCACACCGTGGGCACGCTGGTGCTGGCGAACTACGGGCGCCAGCCGCAGCTGGTGCTGGCCGGCCATCCGGTCGGCGAACGGCTGGCCGCGCACGGCACGCGCGAATGCAGGGAGCCCGAGAAGGGCTCGATCATCATCGTGGTCGCCACCGATGCACCGCTCGACGCACGCCAGCTGCGCCGCCTCGCGCTGCGCGCGGGCGCGGGGCTGGCGCGCACCGGTTCGGTCTTCGGCCATGGCAGCGGCGACATCGTGCTGGCCTTTTCGACCGCCTACACCGTACCCGACCGCGTCGACCGCCCGATGCCGGCCATCGCGATGGTGCACGACGGGTTGCTCGACGGCCTCTTCCAGGCCGCCGCCGACAGCACCGAGCAGGCGATCCTGCATGCGCTCTGGCGCGCCACGGCCGTGACGGGCCGCGATGGCCATCACCGGGCGGCGCTGTCGGAACTGCTGCCGCCCTCTTCCCTTTCCTCTTCCTTCGCGCAACCGCACCCCCTCCCATGAAAGTCCTGATCTCCACCGACATCGAAGGCGTTGCGGGCGTCTACCACCACGAGCAGGCCCGGCCGGGCAACCCCGAGTACGAACGCGCGCGCCTGCTGATGGCGCACGAGGCGAGCGCGGCCGTTGCCGGCGCCTTCGAGGCCGGCGCCACCGAGGTGCTGGTCAACGATTCGCATGGCGGCTTTCGCAACATGCCGCCCGACGTGCTCGATGCGCGCGCCCGCGTGGTGCAGGGCAAGCCGCGCTACCTGAGCATGGTGGCCGGCGTGGAAGAGGAAGGCATGGACGCCGTCTGCATGGTGGGCTACCACTCGCGCGCTCAGGGACGCGGCATCCTCGCCCACACCATCAACAGCTTTGCCTTTGCAGGCATCCGGCTCGGCGACCAGGAACTGGGCGAGGCCGGGCTCTATGGCGCACTGGCCGGCGAATACGGCGTGCCGGTGGTGATGGCCAGCGGGGACGATGTGTTCATTGCCGAGAACCGGGCGCTCTTTCCGCACGCGACCTTCGTGCAGACCAAGCGTGCCACGGGGTTCAACAGCGGGGTGTCGCTGTCGCCCGAACAGTCGCGCGCCGCCATCCGGGCCGGCGTGGCCGAGGCGCTGGCTGCGCGCGGCAATGCGAGGCCATTGGTGTTCAAGGGACCGCAGGTGGTCACTCTGCGCACGCAGTCGCCGATGATGGCGGATCTGTTCTGCCAGTGGCCGTCGTTCGAACGCATCGACGGTGTCACGCTGCGGTTTTCCGCTGAGACAGTCGAGGCCGCGGTGCGGATGCTGAACTGCTGTTCGGCGATGTCTTCGATGTTGCGTTGAGTTTTTTTGGGGTTCCGGGGCCGGGACTCGCCCCGGCGGGCGACTCACTTTCTTTGCTTCGCCAAAGAAAGTAAGCAAAGAAAGGCGACCCCTGCTGTCTGCGTCCCTCCGCTTCGCTGCGGGCAACCTGCGGTGCTCGACTCCGGCGGGGGTCCGCAGAACTCGCTCCACTGCGTTCCGCTCAGACAGCTGCGGCCCTGATCCCGCCTCCATCTGCGCTCCTCGGCGCAGCCAGAAGGGGTGGGAGCGGGCAGCCTTCGCTTCGCTCGGCCCCAAGACCAACAGCCCAACTCAATCCCAACCACCGCAGGCGCTGCGCGCCTGCGGTGGCTTGGCGGCCGAGCGCAGCAATGGCCCGTTCGGTTTGCCCTCCCCTCTGGCTGCGCCGAGGAGCGCAGGGTTTCGCGGATCAGGGCTCGCAGCTGTCTGAGCGAAGCGAGTTCTGCGAGACCCCGCGAAACCCGAGCACCGCAGGTTGCCCGTAGCGAAGCGAAGGGTCGCAGACAGTGGGGTCGCCTTTTCTTTGGCTACTTTCTTTTGGCGAAGCAAAAGAAAGTAGCTCGCCCGCCGGGGCGAGACCCGGCCCCGGAACCCCAAAACACCCCGCCCCAAAACCCCTCATCCACCTCCAACCAAGCCCCTTCCCCCTTATCCAGAATAAGCATCCAACCGCCCCGAAACCCGCATGCCCATTGAAGAATAAGCTTATCCGCATAAAGCCCGAACCAAAAAATAGTTTGCTTCCATAAGGCCGGGTTTCAGAATCTCGGCTTCTTGCTGGGGCGCCCCGTTGTACGTGCGGCACCGCACTTCTTCAAGAAGATCACACGATGTACCAATACACAGAATTCGATCGCCAGTTCGTCCATCAGCGGGCTGCCCAGTTCCGAGACCAGCTCGAACGCTGGCAAAAGGGCCGCCTCCACGAAGACGAGTTCCGCCCCCTGCGGCTGCAGAACGGCTGGTACGTGCAGCGCTACGCGCCGATGCTGCGCGTGGCCGTGCCGTACGGCGAGCTTTCGAGCCGCCAGCTGCGCGTGCTGGCCAAGATCGCCCGCGAGTACGACGAGCCCGAAGCCGAGGTCTACCGCAAGGCCATCGAGACGCAGGGCCTGCTCGGCAGCCACAAGCTCCCCACGCACTACGCCCACTTCTCGACCCGCCAGAACGTCCAGTACAACTGGATTCCGCTGTCGAAGTCGGCCGACGTGATGGACCTGCTGGCTTCGGTCGACATGCACGGCATCCAGACCAGCGGCAACTGCATCCGCAACATCACGAGCGACGAGCGCGCCGGCATCGCGGTCGACGAAATCGCGGATCCGCGCCCCTACGCCGAAATCATGCGCCAGTGGAGCACGCTGCACCCTGAATTCGCCTTCCTGCCGCGCAAGTTCAAGATCGCGATCACCGGCGCCGCCGAAGACCGCGCCGCCACCGGCTGGCACGACGTGGGCCTGAAGCTCGTGAAGAACGAGGCGGGCGAGATCGGCTTCCGCGTGCAGGTGGGCGGCGGCATGGGCCGCACGCCCATCATCGGCACCGTGCTGCGCGAGTTCCTGCCGTGGCAGCAGATCATGAATTACCTCGAAGCGGTGATCCGGGTCTACAACCGCTATGGCCGCCGCGACAACATCTACAAGGCGCGCATCAAGATCCTGGTGAAGGCCGAAGGCCAGCGCTACATCGACGACGTCGAGGCCGAGTACAAGCAGATCATCGAGCACGACGGTGCGCCGCACACCATCACGCAGGAAGAGTTCGACCGCGTGGCCGCCTCCTTCGTGCCGCCGACGCTCGCCACCCGCGTGCTGCAAAGCGCCGAGAAGACCGATGCCGAGCTGCGTGCCCACGCCGCCGACGACGTGATGTTCGCGCGCTGGCTGGCCCGCAACGTGGCCGCGCACAAAAACCCCGCGCTGCGCGCCGTCACGCTCTCTTTCAAGCGCCTGAAGCAGGCGCCCGGCGATGCATCGGCCGCCCAGCTCGACACGCTCGCCGAACTGGCCGACCGCTTCTCGGCCGGTGAAGCCCGCGTCACGCACGACCAGAACATCGTGCTGCCCTGGGTGCATGCCGAAGACCTGCACGCGCTGTGGCTCGCCGCCCGCGCGGCCGGCTTTGCGAGCGCCAACGTGCACCTGCTGACCGACATGATCGCCTGCCCCGGCGGCGACTTCTGCGCGCTGGCCAATGCACGCTCCATTCCCATCGCCGAAGCCATCACCGAGCGCTACCAGGACCTCGACGAGCTCGACGACCTGGGCGAGATCGACCTGCACATCAGCGGCTGCATCAACTCCTGCGGCCACCACCACAGCGGCCATATCGGCATCCTGGGCGTCGACAAGGACGGCAAGGAGTGGTACCAGGTCACCCTCGGCGGCTCCGACGGCTCGGCCCTCAGCGGTGCGCCGCAGGCCGGCAAGGTGGTCGGCCCCTCGTTCTCGGCGGCCGAAGTGCCGGGCGTGATCGAGGCCGTGCTCACCACCTACCGCGACACCCGCGAAGGCGGCGAGACCTTCATCGACACCCTGCGCCGCGTCGGCCACGACCCGTTCAAGGCCGCGGCCAACGGTGCACGCTTCAAGGTGGAGGAAGCGGCATGAAAAAGACCTTGCACATTCTTTCCGCCGAAGAACACGTCGACGACGGTGACCCGAAGGTGCTGCAGCTGCCCAACGATGCCGATCCGCTCGCCATCGAGGTGTGCCTGGAAGACATCGAGCGCATCGACCTGAACTTTCCGAAGTTCACCGATGGCCGCGCCTACAGCCAGGCCTTTCTGCTGCGCCGCCGGCTCGGCTTCAAGGGCGACATCCGCGCCACCGGCGACGTGCTGATCGACCAGCTGGTGCAGATGGAACGCACCGGCTTCTCGAGCGCCGTGCTGAAGGAAGGCGTGGACGCCACCGATGCACAGCGCCAGTTCGACCGCTTCTCGGCCTTCTACCAGGGCGATGCGGTGCAGCCCGCGCCGCACTTCGCGGCCGGCACCTGAGCCCGCATGGGAACCATCGACATGAGCATCGCCACCACGGACATCGATTTCGCACGCATCAACGCCGAGCTCGGCCGCAACGCCGAGGGCCTGGTGGACTGGGCCATCGGCCTCGGCCAGCGCGCGATCGTCACCACCAATTTCCGCCCGTTCGAGGCCGTGATCCTGCACATGGTCACGCGCGCCAGGCGCGACGTTCCCGTGGTCTGGATGGACAACGGCTACAACACCGAGGCTACCTACCGCTTTGCCGACGAGGTGACCAAGCAACTGGGCCTGGACCTGCACATCTACCTGCCGCGCCGCTCGCGTGCGCATCGCGAAGCGGTGGAGGGCCCGACGCCGGCGCTCGACGATCCGCGCCATGCCGCCTTCACGGAAGAGGTGAAGCTGGAGCCCTTTGCCCGCGCGCTGCGCGAGACGGCACCGAAGGTCTGGTTCACCGCGCTTCGGGCCACCGACACGGCCGTGCGCGCGCAGATGGACCCGGTCAGCGTCAACCCCGACGGCCTGATCAAGGTCGCGCCGCTGCTGCACTGGTCGTCCAAGGACCTGTACGCGTACTGCGAAGCGCACGGCCTGCCCAACAACTTCGACTACGTGGACCCTACCAAGGGCGAAGACGACCGCGAGTGCGGACTGCACCTCTCTCACTGAGAGTCCGCGCCGCACCGATCCTCCGCATTCAGCACACCACCCGATGAACGCCCGCACCGAAACCGAACTGCTGCTGCCGCCCATGCACTCTCCCGCGCGCCTGTCCAACACACACCTCGATGCGCTGGAAGAGGAAACCGTCTTCATCCTGCGCGAAGTGGCGGCCGCCTTCGAGCGCCCTACGCTGCTGTTCTCGGGCGGCAAGGATTCGCTGGTGCTGCTGAAGTGCGCCGAAAAGGCCTTCGGCGCCGGCCGAATTCCCTACCCGCTCCTGATGATCGACACCGGCCACAACTTCCCCGAAGTGACGGCCTACCGCGACCAGCGCGCTGAGGAACTGGGCGCCGATTTGATCGTGCGCAGCGTCGAGGACTCGATGGCGCGCGGCACCGTGCGGCTGGCGCACCCCGGCGAATCGCGCAATGCGCACCAGTCGGTCACGCTGCTCGAAGCCATCGAGGAATTCCGCTTCGACGCGCTGATCGGCGGCGCGCGCCGCGACGAGGAAAAGGCGCGCGCCAAGGAGCGCATTTTTTCGCACCGCGACAGCTTTGGCCAATGGCAGCCCAAGGACCAGCGCCCCGAGCTGTGGACGCTGTTCAACACCCGCCTCGCACCGGGCGAGCACTTCCGCGTGTTCCCGATCTCGAACTGGACCGAGCTCGACGTCTGGCAATACATCGAACGCGAGCATGTGGGCCTGCCGTCGATCTACTACACGCACAAGCGCGAGGTGGTCGAGCGCCGCGGCCTGCTGGTGCCGGTGACCGACCTCACCCCGGCGCGCGACGGCGAAACCGTGCAGGTACGCGACGTGCGCTTTCGCACCGTGGGCGACATCACGACCACATGCCCGGTCGAGAGCCTCGCGGCCGATGCGGGCGATGTGGTGCTCGAAACGCTGTCGGTCGACGTCAGCGAACGCGGCGCCACCCGGATGGACGACATGACTTCGGAAGCTTCGATGGAAAAACGCAAGAAAGACGGTTACTTCTGATGAGCGCGACGACTGCAACCCCTGCCGGCACCGACATTCACGGGGACACCGGCACCGCCCTGCGCTTCATCACCTGCGGCTCGGTCGACGACGGCAAGAGCACGCTGATCGGCCGCCTGCTGGTCGACAGCAAGACCGTGCTGCAGGACCAGCTCGCCGGCGTGCAGCGCGGCGGCGAAACCGACCTGGCGCTCCTGACCGACGGCCTCTCGGCCGAGCGCGAACAGGGCATCACGATCGACGTGGCCTACCGCTACTTCTCGACCGCCAGGCGCAAGTTCATCATCGGCGACGCGCCGGGCCATGAGCAGTACACCCGCAACATGGTCACGGCCGCCTCGGCCGCCGATGCCGCCGTGGTGCTGGTCGATGCCACCAAGCTGGCCTGGGCCGCCGAGGTGGAAGACGGCACCGTGGTCAAGCGCGAACTGCTGCCGCAGACGCGCCGCCACACGCTGCTCGCCCACCTGCTGCGCGTGCAGTCGATCGTGTTCGCGGTCAACAAGCTCGACGCCATCGACGACGCCGGCCTCGCCTTCGAACGCATCTCGACCGCGCTGAATGCCTTTGCCGAAGCGGCCGGCGTGCAGGTCGCGGCCATCGTGCCGATCTCGGCCCTCAAGGGCTGGAACGTGGCCACGCGCCACGCCGACTGGGTCGGCTACGAGGGCCCGAGCCTGCTCGAGCTGCTCGAAGAGCTGCCGGTCACCGTGCAGGACGAGGCCGTGCCTTTCGCCTTCCCGGTGCAGTGGGTCGAGAAATTCTCGTCCTCGGCCGACACCTCGCAGGGCCGCCGCGTGTTCTGGGGCCGCGTGGCTGCCGGCCATGTCGAACCCGGCCAGCGCGTGACCGTGCTGCCCAGCAACCAGACCGCCACGGTCGCGCAGGTGCTGAGCCACACGCGCCAGCCCAAGGTGGTGCATGCAGGCCACAGCGCCGGCATCGTGCTCGACCGCGAAGTCGATGTGTCGCGCGGCGACTGGCTGCTGGCGCCCGGCGCCTTCGAGCCGGTGCGCGAAATCACCGCCACCGTGGCCTGGCTCGACGACGAGCCGCTGGTCGCGGGCCGCGTGTACTGGGCGCTGCAGGGCCACCGCTGGGTCAAGGCCAAGGTGGCGCGCATCGTCGACCGCGTGAACATCACCACGCTCGAATCCGAGCCCGCAACGCAGCTGGAAGCCAATTCCATCGGCGACGTGGTGCTTTCGCTGCAGCAGCCGCTGGCGGTGCTGCCCTTCACGCAATCGCGCGCCCTGGGCTCGCTGGTGCTGGTCGATACGGCCTCCCACAAGACCGCTGCCGCCGTGCTCGTGCAGCCCGCCGCCGCAAAGGCCTAAAATCTGGGGTTTTCCCCGACCTCACACTGACGTTAGAAGACAAATGACCCACGTCGTCTCCGAAGCCTGCATCCGCTGCAAATACACCGACTGCGTGGACGTATGCCCCGTGGATTGCTTCCGCGAAGGCCCCAACATGCTGGTGATCGACCCGGACGAATGCATCGACTGCGCGGTCTGCATCCCCGAGTGCCCGGTCAATGCGATCTATGCCGAGGAGGACCTCCCGGCCAACCAGATCGCGTTCATCAAGCTCAACGCCGAACTCGCGGTGGCCGATGGCTGGAAGAGCATCACCAAGCGCAAGCCCGCGCTGCCCGACGCCGAAGAGTGGAAAGACAAGACCGACAAGATCGGCGAACTGGTCCGTTGAACCCCGAAGGCCGAGCCCCCGTCGAAACCGATGCGCTGATCATCGGCGCCGGTCCGGTCGGGCTGTTCCAGGCCTTCCAGCTCGGCCTGCTCGAGATCTCCTGCCACATCGTCGATGCGCTGCCCGCCGCGGGCGGCCAGTGCGTGGCGCTCTACGGCGACAAGCCGATCTACGACATTCCGGGCACGCCGGTCACCAGCGGCCGCGGCCTCGCGCAATCGCTGCTCGAGCAGATTGCGCCGTTCAAGCCCCAATTCCATTTCGGCGAGCAGGTGGCCACGCTCGAAAGGCAGGCCGACGAGCGCCTGCTGCTGACCACCTCGGCCGGCACGGCTTTCCTCGCGAAGACGGTGTTCATCGCGGCGGGTGTAGGTGCCTTCGTGCCCAAGCGCATCGCGCTCGAAGGCATCGCGCAGTTCGAAGGCCGCTCGCTTTTCTATCACCCCGATTCGCTGGACCGCTTTGCCGGGCAGGCGGTGGTGGTGAATGGCGGCGACGACATGGCGCTGGAAACCGCCGCCGCGCTCACGGCCATTGCGAAGCAGGTCACGCTGGTCCACCGCCGCGACGGCTTCCAGGCCGATGAAGGCCTGGTCGCCTCGATGCGCGCGCTGGTGGCCGAGGGCAACCTGGCCTTCAAGGTTGGCCAGCCCACCGCCTTCGACGGCAGGCAACTGCAGATCACCACGCCCGATGCAACCACTGCCGATCTGCCGCTCGACGCGCTGATCGCCTGCCTGGGCATCTCGCCGCGCCTCGGCCCGATCGCCGACTGGGGCCTGGAACTCGAGCGCAAGCAGGTGCCGGTCGACACCGAGAAGTACGAAACCCGCGAACGCGGCGTGTTCGCGGTGGGCGACATCAACACCTACCCGGGCAAGAAGAAGCTCATCGTCTGCGGCTTCCACGAGGCCACGCTGGCCGCCTGGGGCGCCACTGCCATCGTGTTCCCGGGCAAGGCCGTACCGCTGCAGTACACGACTACCAGCACGCGGCTGCACGAGCTGCTGGGCGTGGCTAGTTCGCGCTAGGCAGCAGCAGCAGCGCGCGGTATTCGCCGATGAAGCTGCCGATGGCGGCGGCGAATCGGTCGATGTCCGCGTCGGTCAGCGGCAAAGACAGCACGATGAAGCCGCGCGGCGAGGCGTAGATGCCTTCGCCCAGCAGGTGAAAGAACAGCAGCTGCCGCAGCCGCCCGTCGACCGCCGCCAGGTCGTCCACGCACTGCACCTCCCTGCGCACGAAATGCGCGTTCATCAGAGAGCCGGTGCCGGTGAACTGCATGGCCACGCCCTCCTTCGTGCACAGCGCATTGAGCCGCGCGCGCATCGCCTCGCCGCGCTCGGCCAGCGCGCCGGCCGCTTCAGGGGTGAACAGCTTCGTGAGGCCCGCGTACCCGGCCGCCATGGTCATCACGTTGTTGTTGAAGGTGCCCGAATGGGAGAGCGATCCCGTGCGCGGATCGAACTGCGCCATCACGTCCGAACGCCCGCCGAAGGCGCCGAACGACATGCCGCCGCCGATGTACTTGCCGAGCGTGGTGAGATCGGAACGGATGCCGAGCCTGTTGGCCAGGCCCTGCGGCCCCAGGCGCGAGGTCATGACCTCGTCGAAGATCAGCAGCGCACCTACCTTCGCCGCGCCATCGCGAAGTGCTTGCAGGAAGTCGAGGCGCCCCGGAATGCAGCCGCTCGCGCCCTGCATCGGCTCGACCAGGATCGCGGCAATCTCCGGCCCGTGCCTGGCGATCTGCTCGCTCGCAGCCTGCGCATCGTTGTAGGGCAGCACCAGGAAGTCGAAGGGCACCGTGGTCGGCAGCGGCTTGGCGCCGAAGCCGAGCACGCCGCCGTGGTAGCCGCCCGAGAACACCACGATCTTTCGCCTTCCCGTGAAGTGCAGCGCGGCCGTGAGCGCCATCAGGTTGGCCTCGGTGCCCGAGTTGGTGAAGCGCAACTGCTCGATCTGCGGAAAGCGCTCGCAGATGGTCTTCGCGAGCCGGCCTTCGAGCAGGTTGTGGCCCGTGAGGTTGATGCCGCCCTGCATCGCCTCGAGCACCGCATCGCGGATCTCGGGTGCCGAGTGGCCATAGACGCCGGCCGTGTACTCGGCGATGAAGTCGGCATAGCGGTGGCCGTCGGCATCCCAGAGCGCGGCGCCCTCGCCCTTGGCAATGGTGAGCGGAAACGGCGCATAGAAAAGCACCGAGCGGCTGTTGGCGCCGGGCATGTAGCGCGCCTGCGCCTCGAACTGGCGCCGGCTGGCCGGGTTGGCCTCGGTGAAGCGCTGGAAGGCCTGGGCAAGAGACTGGTCGATTGCGGAATCGCTCATGGAACACATCCTCGAAGTGGTGGCATGCAGGTTGCCATATCCGGACCATGATCGATGGTTTGGAGGCAGGGCGCACAGGCTCGTACAATAGTTTCCGCTCTGCGCCACGGCGCGGAGCACCACCGCTAGGGGTGTCGAACCGGAATCCGTTCCGGGGCTGACTGAGAGAGTCCCTTTGAACCTGACTGAGGTAATCCTCGCGCAGGGAAGCTGGTCCGGCGGCCTGTCGCGTTGTCTCGCGCGATGGCCCCACCGCCGGAGCCTCGCCCACCTGCCAAACCTTTTGCACTGGAGCAACTGGATGGCACACGACGACGAACCTTCTTCCGCCAACGAGGCGCTGGCGCCCCTGCCCGCGTCGCAGCGCGCGTTCGGCTGGCACGACCACGCATCGCTCTGGTTCAGCCTGGGCGTCGGGCTGCTGGTGATGCAGATCGGCGCCTACCTGGTGCCGGCGGTGGGCACGCGGGACGCGGCCATCGCGATCGTGCTGGGCTCGCTGCTCGGCGCGGGCCTGCTGGCCTGGACCGCACGGCTCGGCTGCGAGAGCGGCCTGGCGAGCGCCGGGCTGATGCACGCCACCTACGGCAGCGCCTTCGCGCGGCTGCCGGTGCTGCTCAACATCGTGCAGCTGGTGGGCTGGACCACCTTCGAGCTCGTGATCATGCGCGAGGGTACGCAGGCGATCGGCCAGCAGGCCTTCGGCCTGGCGCTCGGCGGACCGCTGGGCGGCGCCCTCACCACGCTGCTCTGGGGCGCGGTGCTGCTGGCGCTTCTGGCCGGCTCCATGGTCAAGCTGGTGCGGCGCTTCGTGAGCCGCTTCGGCCTGCCGCTGGTGGTGCTGTCGCTGCTCTGGCTGAGCTGGCAGTTCGCAACCCGCCTGCAAGCCAAGGGCCTCGACGCCTTCTGGGCCCGGCCGGGCGATGGCGGCATGGGCATGTTCGGCGCGCTCGACCTGGTGATTGCCATGCCGGTCTCATGGCTGCCGCTGGTGGCCGACTACGCGCGCCACGGCAAGCGCAGCGCGGGCGGCCTGGGCAGCGCCTTCAGCGGCACCTGGATCGGCTATGCGCTGGCCAACGTCTGGTGCTATGCGCTCGGCGTGATGGTGGTGAGCGTGGCGGAACCGGGCACAGGCCTGGTCACCGCCCTGCTGCTCGCCCAAGGCGGGCTGGTGGCGCTGGGCCTGATCCTGATCGACGAACTCGACAACGCCTACGGCGATGTGTATTCGGGCTCGGTGTCCACCCACAGCCTGCTGCCGCGCTGGAGCGTGCGGCGCTGGGGCCTCCTGCTCGCGGCGCTGTGCACCGCGCTCGCGCTGGTGCTGCCGATGCATACGCTCGAGCCGTTCCTGCTGATGCTGAGTTCGGTGTTCGTGCCGCTCTACGGCGTGATCCTGGGGCGGCTGGGCACGGGCCAGGCGGTTTCGTCGGTGGGCATGCGTCGGGTCGACCTGGGCGCGGCGCTGATCTGGATTGCGGGCATCGCGGCCTACCATGCGCTCGCCGGGTGGGCGCCGCAGTTCGGCTCGGCACTGCCGACGCTGGCCGCGACCTTCCTGCTGGCCTGGGCCAGCCGGCCCAAGGCTACGCCGACGACGGCAGGCGGTGCGTCGGCACTGGCGCAAAGCCGTGGTTGAGCGGACCGTGTCCCGCGCCGGTCTTCACATGCGCGCCGGCGGCCATCGCGCCGAGGATGTAGGCGCGTGCGCGCTCGACGGCCTCGGGCAACGCCAGCCCCAGCGCCAGGTGCGCGGCAATGGCGGACGACAGCGTGCAGCCCGTGCCATGCAGGTTGCGGCTCGCGATGCGCTGCGAGGCCAGCCGCTTGCGCGTGCCGTCGGATTGCAGCAGCACGTCGACCACCTCGTCGCCCGGCAGGTGCCCGCCCTTGAGCAGCACGGCCTGCGCGCCGAGTGCCAGCAGTTCGTTGGCCGCAACGTCGAGCGCATCGATGCCGTCGATCGCATGGCCGATCAGCAAGGCCGCTTCGTCGAGATTGGGCGTGACCACCACGGCGCGCGGGAACAGCTCGCGCACCAGCACCTGCACGGTTTCCGAAGCTATCAGCCGGTCGCCGCTGGTGGCGACCATCACCGGGTCCAGCACCACGTTGGGCAGCCGGTAGTGATCGATGGCCCAGGCCACCACCTCGACCACCTCGGGTGCATGCAGCATGCCGAGCTTGACCGCATCGACGCCGATGTCCTCGACCACGGCCTGGATCTGCGCCTTGAGGAAAGCAGGCGGCACGCCATGGATGCCCGACACGCCGAGCGTGTTCTGCGCGGTGAGCGCCGTAATGGCTGTCATGCCGTAGCAGCCAAGCGCCGCGAAGGTCTTCAGGTCGGCCTGGATGCCGGCACCGCCGCCGCTGTCGGAGCCGGCGATCGAGAGCACGCGTGCGTAGCGCAGGGGCGCTTGGGGCGCGTCGGAAAGTGCTTGGGTCATGCGGAAAATTATCGGCGACCGGCCCTGCCTTTCTCCCTCCCTGGGGTGGGGGCAAGCGGCGTGTCTACCGCGCGCTCTGCTCGCCCCCATCCCAATCTTCCCCCAGCGGGGGAAGGAGCAAGGCCATGAGCCTCCCATTCCAATCCGCCGCCATCCTCGGCGCGGGCCTCATGGGCCGGCTGCTCGCGGTCACGCTGGCGCAAGCCGGCTGCAAGGTCGAGCTGTTCGAGCTGGGCAGCCCCGAGGCCGAAGGCGCCGCCGCGCGCGTGGCGGCCGCCATGCTCGCGCCGCTGGCCGAATCGGCCGTCGCGCCGGTGCCGGTCGTGCGCATGGGGCAGTACGCGCTGGGCCGCTGGCCCGAACTGCTGGCGCCGCTGGCGCAGCCTGTGTTCTTCCAGCGCGAAGGCACGCTGGTGCTGTGGCACCGCCAGGACGCCGCCGAGGCCGCGCGGCTCGCGCGCGTGCTGGCGCGCACCGGCACGCAGGTGTCCGAGCTCGCCCCGATGCGCACGCTCGACGGCAGCGGGATTGCCGCGCTCGAGCCGTCGCTCGGCCAGCGCTTCGCACAGGGCTTGTTCCTTCCGGGCGAAGGCCAGCTCGACAACCGTGCGCTGCTCGCTTCGCTGCTTGCCACGCTGCAAGCCTGCCCGGGCGTGAAGCTGCATTGGCAGTCGCCACGCGAACCCGGCGATTTTTCTCCGGGCGCGCCGGGCCAGCCCGACTGGGTGATCGACTGCCGCGGCCTCGGTGCCAAGCCGCAGTGGAGCGCGCTGCGCGGCGTGCGCGGCGAGGTCATCCGCGTGCACGCGCCCGAGGTGGCGCTGCAGCGGCCCACGCGGCTGGTGCATCCGCGCTATCCGCTCTACATCGCACCCAAGCCAGGCAGCGTGTTCGTGATCGGCGCGACCGAGATCGAGTCGGACGACATGTCGCCCGCCAGCGTGCGCTCCACGCTCGAACTGCTCAGCGCGGCCTACGCGGTGCACAGCGGCTTCGCCGAAGCCCGCATCCTCGAGATCGCGACCCAATGCCGGCCCACGCTGCCCGACAACCTGCCCGCCATCCGGCAGCCGCAGCCGCGCGTGCTGCAGATCAACGGCCTGTACCGCCACGGTTTCATGATCGCGCCCGCGGTGCTCGATTCGGCCATGGAGCTGCTCGTGCACGGCCGCTCGGCACTGGCGCAGAAGCTCGGCCTGGAGACCTCCCAAGCATGACGATGAACGTCCTGATCAACGACAAGCCCTACACGCTGCCGGACTGCGCCACCGTGATCGACGCGCTGGCCGCACTCGATGCCGTGCCGCCGTTCGCGGTGGCCGTGAACCGCGAGTTCGTGCCGCGCTCGGCCCATGCGGCGCGCGCACTGCAGCCCGAAGACCGCATCGAAGTGATCCGCCCCGTGACCGGCGGCTGAGCCAGGCAACCCACAGAGATGGAGACAACACACACCATGACAACGACCGCATCTTCCAATCCGGACAACGACCCGCTGGTCCTCTACGGCCAGACCTTCCAGAGCCGCCTGCTGCTGGGCACCGCGCGCTATCCCTCGCCGGACCTGCTCGAAGCCGCGGTGAAGCGCGCCAAGCCCGCCATGCTGACGGCCTCGTTGCGCCGCCAGTCCGCCAGCCCCGGCGCGAGCGACAGCGGCAACGGCTTCTGGGAGCTGCTGCGCCGGCTCGCGGTGCCCGTGCTGCCCAACACCGCCGGCTGCCACAGCGTGCAGGAAGTGATTGCCACCGCACAGATGGCACGCGAGCTGTTCGACACGCCGTGGATCAAGCTCGAACTCATCGGCGACGACTACACGCTGCAGCCCGACACGCTGAACCTCGTCGACGCCGCATCGCAGCTGATCCGCGACGGCTTCCAGGTGCTGCCCTATTGCACCGAGGACCTCGTGCTGTGCCAGCGGCTGGTCGACGTCGGCTGCCAGGCCGTGATGCCCTGGGCGGCACCCATCGGCACCGGCCGCGGGCCTGTCAATCCCTACGCGCTGCAGCTGCTGCGCGAGCGGCTCGACGTGCCGATGCTGGTCGATGCGGGCCTGGGCCTGCCATCGCATGCCTGCCAGGTCATGGAATGGGGCTACGACGGCGTGCTGCTCAACACCGCCGTGGCGCTGGCGCAGGACCCGGTGTCGATGGCCGGCGCATTTGCCGACGCCGTGCAGGCCGGCCGCGCGGCCCACCGCGCCGGTGCCATGGCCGCGCAGGACTCGGCGCAGCCCAGCACGCCGGTGCTCGGCACGCCCTTCTGGCATCACGCAGCATGAACGCTTCAACCGATTCCCGCGCCATCTCCCACCCCATCGTCGCAGCCCACGGGCTGCGCTTCGGCTCCGCCACGGCCGCGGCCATTTCGGCCGGCCGCTTTTCCTCGGACGATCCGGTGTATCGCGGCGCGAAGCAGGCCTGCACCGCGCTCGGCTTCATCGAGATCGATGCCGAATGCCTGGCGCGGGCCTGGCAGGCGCAGACCGTGCGCAACGGCACCTTCGATGCCAACCAGTGGCCCGAGACGCCCGCCGATTTCGGCATGCGCGCGTTTCCGCCCACCGAACGCGCCGACGCCTTCGCGCCCTGCCCCGAGCGGCTCGGCCTCTACGCCGTGCTGCCCGATGCGCAATGGGTCGGCCGCATGGCGCGCGCCGGCGTTCCCACGGTGCAGCTGCGCTTCAAGTCCGACGACGCGGCAGCCACTGAACACGAAGTGCATGCGGCCGTCGATGCCGTGCGCGGCACGGGCGCGCTGCTCTTCATCAACGACCACTGGCAGACGGCCATCGCCGCGGGTGCCTATGGCGTGCACCTGGGCCAGGAAGACCTCGACGCGCTCTCGCCCGAACAGGTGCGGCAGATCCGCGATGCGGGCCTGCGGCTCGGCGTCAGCACCCACGGCTATGCCGAGATGGTGCGCGCCGATGCGGTGAGCCCGAGCTACATCGCGATGGGCGCGGTGTATCCGACCACCCTCAAGAAGATGGCGACCGCGCCGCAGGGCGTGGCGCGTCTTGCGGCCTATGCGCGCCTGCTGCGCGGCTATCCGCAGGTGGGCATCGGCGGCATCGATGCGGTGCGGCTGCCAGAGGTGCTGGCCACCGGCGTCGGCTCGGTCGCCGTGGTACGCGCGCTGGTCGCCGCAGAAGATCCCGAGGCCACGGCCGCGCAATGGATGGCGGCCATGGGCGCCGCCTCCGCATGAATGAACCAATGACACAAAAGCAATTCCGATCCTGGCCGCTGTTGCCGATCTCTCATGCAGTGGGCATCGCCCTTCTTCTGGCGGCCGGCGGCGCGCAGGCCCAGCAGCCAACCGATCTGCCCGCCATCACGGTGAACGAAAGCAGCGCAGCCCCGCAAGCCGACGTGAGCGGCTTCGGCGACGTGCCGCTGCGCGAACTTCCGCTCTCGGCCACGGTGGTCGACAGCACGCAGCTTCGCGCGAGCGGCGCGCGCCGCCTCGCCGACCTCACACAGTTCGATTCGTCGGTGACCGATGCCTACAACTCGGCCGGCTACTGGGACTACCTCACGGTGCGCGGCTTCGTGCTGGACAACCGCTTCAACTACCGGCGCGAGGGCCTGCCGATCAGCGCAGAGACATCGATCCCGCTCGACAACAAGGAGCGCATCGAGATCCTGCGCGGCACCAGCGGCATCCAGGCCGGCACCAGCGCGCCGGGCGGCCTGATCAACTACGTGGTCAAGCGGCCCACCGAGCAGGACCTGCGCACGCTGCGCATCGAAACCACCAGCCGCGGCAGCGTGCACGGCGCGCTCGACCTGGGCGGGCGCTTCGGTGCGAACCGCGAGTTCGGCTATCGCCTCAACGTGGCGAACGAAAACCTCAGGCCGCTCGTGCACAACCTCGACGGCAACCGCAATCTGTTCTCGCTGGCGGGCGACTGGCGCATCACGCGCGATTCGGTGCTCGAGTTCGAAATCGAGCGCAGCCACAAGACGCAGCCAAGCCAGAACGGCTTCAGCCTGCTGGGCAGCACGCTGCCCGCGCCAGTGGACCCCAAGATCAACCTCAACAACCAGCCGTGGTCGCAGCCTTCGGAGTTCAACGCGCTCACAGGCAGCGTGCGCTTCAGCCAGGCGCTCAATGCCAACTGGCGCTGGAGCGCGCAGATCGGCCAGCAAAGGCTCAAGACCGATGACCGGCTGGCCTATGCCTTCGGCTGCGGTGCCGAGGGCAATTACGACCGCTACTGCTCCGACGGCACCTTCGACTTCTACGACTTCCGCAGCGAGAACGAGCGGCGCACGCAGACTGCCGGCAGCCTGAATCTCAAGGGCAACGTGATGACCGGCAGCGTGCGGCACGAGCTCGGCTTCGGCCTGCTCGCGAGCCGCGTGCGCAACCGCTTCCAGGACCAGGCCTACAACTACGTCGGCACCGGCAACGTCTGGGCCACCGCCATCGTGCCGCCCGACCCCACGCTGACCGACGCCAACACCAACCGCGACGAGCGTTCCACCGAGCTCTCGGTGCAGGACGCGATCCGCTGGAACAGCCGTTTCACCACCTGGCTCGGCGTGCGCCACACGCGGCTGGACCGCGACAGCATCCGCACCGATGGCACGCGCCCCACCGGCTACAAGGACGGCATCACCACCCCATGGATCGCCGCCAGCTTCGCCATCCAGCCGGGTCTCCTGGCCTATGCGAGCTGGGGCAAGGGCGTCGAGTCGCAGGTGGTGCCGAACAAGAGCTCGCAATACACCAATGCCGGCGAGGCGCTGCCCGCGCTGACCTCGCGCCAATGGGAGCTCGGGCTCAAGGGCGGCAGCGACGCCTTCGCCTGGCAGCTCGCATGGTTCGACATCAAGCGCCCGATGACGAACCTCGATGCCTGCAACCGGCTCGGCACCACGCCCTGCGACGGACGCTACGACGGCAGCGCCGTGCACCGCGGACTCGAAGCGGGCGCGCAGTGGAACACGGGGCCCTGGCGCCTTGCGGGCAGCCTGACATTGATCGATGCCAAGCGCCGCGGAAGCACGGCCGAGCCCGTCACCAACGGCCAGTCGCCCACCAACGTGCCCAAGCAGGTGCTGCGCGCGCAGGCCGGCTACCGCGTGGCTTCGGTGCCGGGCCTCGAGCTGCTCGGACAGCTCTCGCATGAAGGCCGCCGCAACGTGCTGCCCGATGGTTCGATCGCGCTGCCCTCATGGACACGCGTCGATGCGGTGCTGCGCTACGACACGCGGATGCGCGGCGTAAACACGAGCTGGAGCATCGCCATCGACAACCTGTTCGACCGCCGCTACTGGAAGGAATCGCCCTACCAGTTCGGCCACGTCTATCTCTTTCCAGGTGCGCCGCGCACGCTGCGCCTGGGGTTGAGCGTGTCGCTCTGAGCGCGGGCCCAAAAAATTTTCAGAAATTTATTACGTCCGCATTGGTGTACTCAAACGACGCAAAAAACCACGCTATAATCTGAGGCTTGTTCCTCGATAGCTCAGTCGGTAGAGCGCCGGACTGTTAATCCGTAGGTCCCTGGTTCGAGCCCAGGTCGAGGAGCCACTACAAGCCGCAAGGCCTCTGGATGCCCCGCTACTCACAAGGTAGCGGGGCATTTCCTTTTGGGGCGCCTCACCCCATCTTCGGCAGCCCGAATCCGAAGCCGAAGACGGATCCGCTCTTCTTGGCCTTCGCCGGCTCGGGCTCATCTTCTCGCGGCCCTACATCGAGATCCTCGACCAACTTCTGCAGTTCGAGCAAGCCGGCGGCCATCGCGGCCTTGTAGGTCTTCATGGACCTCGACTGCTGGCCGAGAACATGCCAGCCTTCGCCCTCGAACTCGATCAGGCGCCAGCGGTAGGCGCCCTCTTCCTCTTCGATCACGGTGACTGCAATCCGGCGGAGTGGCTGCATGGCGCGATGCTCGTCCGGATCCGCGCTTCGGCATGTCGGACAACCTCGACTGTCCGGTCGCATCAGACAAAAAAACGCCCAGCACAAGGCTGGGCGGAATCCTCGGCGATGTCGCCAAGGGCCCCGCAAAACCAAGATTCGGGGGCAACTGCAAAAGGGGGTTCGGGCGCAATATTACTGTATATTCATACAGTCTTGATGCGGAGGGTCGAGATACCCGTTCGAAGGTCAGGCGCTTTCCAGCAAGAAGACGCAGGAGAAATGAACATGAACCAAGCCGAACTCTTTTATCCCCAGGCTCCGGCTCCAACCCAAGGGGCCGCGCTCCCGCAGGCCGATGTTTCGGAAGACCCGCCCTTCAGGTTCGAAGACATCGAGCCCGAACCCCGGGTTGCCTATACCGTGCGGCTTGCCGACTACCCGCACCCGGCAGCGGACGCCGTCAAGGTCTCGGAGCAGCGCTTCCGGCGCGAACTCGACCGGCATCTCGGCGGCGACGTCATGCGCGCACTGCGCGCGTTCCACAATGCCAGCGAGTCCAGCGAAACCGACCTCACCAGAGAAGAGATGGCGCTCGCCAGGCGATGGATGAAGGCCTACGACGCGGCCCGAACTGCCGGCTTTCGCGACCTTGGGGACACCGATGAAGCGTTCTTCGACGTGCGGCCAGTCTGAGTGAGCATCCGGCCTGTTGTGGCCGTGCAGCCGGTCCGACGCCTGTAGGGTGATCCGCACGAATCTCATCGACGCAGGCTGAACACGAACCGCCACGGTTGGGTCATGATGTTCTCATCGTGCCAGCGACACCCATTGAGTACCTGCTCGAACTCGAACATGCCAGGTTCCCGGTTCACGTCCGGGATCCGGAGTTGATCCAGGCCATCGCGACGCTCAAGGCCCTGGGCTGCGTCGAAGCGGACATCTCCCCGCCGCTCGATCTTCGCAGTTCGTTCAGGAACTACGAATCCGCGGTGGTCGTGAAGATCACCTCGGAAGGAATCACGGAACTCGCACTGGCGTACGGGTAACCGCCTCCTTCACCCGCTTCAGGTTCTTCCAGCCTGGGACGAGTGGCTCATCCCTTCCTTCGAGTTCGTCTGCTCACCGACACGGTGGAACGGGCCGCACAAGCCCCATCGATGGAGTGCTACGTCCCTGCGGCAAAGCAAAAAAGAGGGTATATCCCAGAATACAAATTGGGCGCCGAACGGTAACGACGCGTACATTAGCGCCAACGTACTATCGCCTTGCGCCATGCACTTGAAATCTCTACTCATCACCGCGCTGCTGCTTGTTGCAGGCGGTCTGTTCTGGTGGTGGGCCTCCGGCGGCGGATTCATTGCCGTGATTGTTGCCATTGGCCTGGGCGCCGTGCTCTTCCTGGTCCTTCGAGGAAACCGGTCCGTCAAGGACGAACTCGACGCGCAGGCCCCCGACAAGGATCCGGGCAACAAGGAATCCTGAGCCGGGGCGCCGGCCTCAGCGCAGCGCAAACGCCAGCGTCACCGCACCCAGGGCCAGCAGCGCGAGGCCCGCGATGAAGACCATCTCGCCCCAGGCTTCCAGCCGCACGCCCGAGCCGCGCGAGCGCATCGAGATGAAAGACAGCAGTGCACTGGCCAGGAAGACCAGCGCGTCGATGGCCAGCAGGCGGTCGATCAGCAGCCGCAGGTCGTCGCGCGGGCCCAGGTGGCCGATCGACATCACGGTCATGCACACGCCGATCATGGTGGCCGACGTGGGCAGGATGTGCGCCGAAAGGCCGCCCTCGGATGAAGCCATCTTTTGTACTGGCGCGGGCTTCAGCCGATCCGCACCGGCACGAAGATCTTGTCCTCGCCGCGCTGGATCAGCAGCGCCACCGACTTGTCGGCCTTGGCCACCACCTCGCGCACCTGCTCCAGGCTCCTGGCGGGCGTGCCGTTGATGGCCAGCAGCACGTCGCCCGCCTGCACCCCGGCCATGGCGGACGGCCCCGCCACATCCTCGACGAGCAGCCCGTTCTCGATGGCGGCTTCGCGCTTTTCCTGAGGCTGCAGCGGCCGTAGCGCAAGGCCGAGCTTGCCCTGCCCCGCCGCACTGTCGTTCTTGGCAACCTGCACCGGCTTGTCGCTCGCATCGCCGAGCTTGGCCGAAAGCTCCTGCCGCTCGCCCTGGCGCCAGACTTCGAGCGTGACCTTCTTGCCCGGCGTCTGCTGCCCGATGACCGCAGGCAGGTCGCCCGACGAGACGATGGGCTGGCCGTCGACCTTGCGGATCACGTCGCCCGCCTTCAGGCCGGCCTTGTCGCCGGGGCCGCCCTTCTCGATGTTGGAGACCAGTGCACCCTCTGGCTTATCGAGCTTGAAGGAATCGGCAAAGGCCTGGTTCACTTCCTGCACCGCCACGCCGAGCCGCGCATGCGTGGCCTTGCCGGTCGCGACGATCTGGTCTTTCACCTGCACCGCCACATCGATCGGAATGGCAAAGGACACGCCCTGGTAGCCGCCGCTGCGGCTGTAGATCTGCGAGTTGATGCCAACCACTTCGCCACGCGTGTTGAGCAGCGGGCCGCCGGAGTTGCCGGGGTTCACCGCCACGTCGGTCTGGATGAACGGCACGTAGCTGTCGTCGGGCAGCGAGCGGCCCTTGGCGCTCACCACGCCGGCCGTCACCGTGCTCTCGAAGCCGAAGGGCGAGCCGATGGCCAGCACCCATTCGCCGACCTTCAGGTCCTTGGTGTTGCCGAGCGCGAGCGTGGGCAGGTTCTTGGCGTCGATCTTGAGCACCGCGATGTCGGTCTTGGCGTCGGCGCCGAGCACCTTCGCGCGGTATTCGCGCCGGTCGGTCAGCTTGACGGTGACCTCCTTGGCATCCTTCACGACGTGGGCGTTGGTCATGATGATGCCGTCGGGGCTCACGATGAAGCCCGAACCCTGCGCCCGCACCGGCACCTCGCGCTGCTGGGCGCGCGGGCCCATCTGGCCCTGGAAGCGGCGGAAGAACTGGAACATCGGATCGTCCGGATCGATGCCCTGCATCTCGGCTGCGGCCTGGTCCTCGGACGCCTTGGCGGTGCCGGTCACGCTGATGTTGACCACCGCAGGGCCGTCACGCGAGGTGATGGTGGAGAAGTCGGGCAGCGTCACCATGGCCGCGGGCGCCACGCTCGTGGCATTGGTGGTCGGCGCATTCACGGCGCGGGCACTGGTGTAGGCGCCGGCACCGACGGCACCGATCACCCCGGCGGTCGCCAGGGCAAGAACCAGGGCATGGGGAGAAGTCAGGCGGGTGTTCATTTCTAGCTTTCCTTTCAATGCGTCTGCACGCAAACACGATGGAAGGAATGTCGGCCCGCCGGCTTAAGCGCGGCTTAAACCGCGGACGGCGGTTCAGGCCTTGGCGGCAAAGCGCACCAGTACCCGCAAGCCGCCCAGCGCCGGCGAAGCCGCAAGCGCGACCGTGGCGCCGTGCATCTCGGCGATCGACTTCACGATCGCCAGCCCGAGGCCGCTGCCCGGCGCCTGCGGCTCGCCCGAGCGGTAGAAGCGGTCGAGCACGCGCTCGCGCTCGTCCTCGGGCAAGCCGGGGCCGCTGTCGTCCACGCTCAGCTCCACCGCCGTGCCCAGGCTTGCTATGCCGACGTCGACCCGTCCCTCTTCGGGCGTGTACTTGACGGCGTTGTCGATCAGGTTGCGCAGCAGCATGCGCAGCGCCTCGGGCTGGCCGTTCACCACGGCCGGGTCGGCATGCGAGATGCCGATGTCGATGCGCCGGGCCTGCGCGGCCGCGACTGCATCCGAGATGGCCAGGCGCGCCACTTCGCTAAGGTCGACCGGTTCCGGCTTGGCCCCCGCAGCCATGCTGGCCTCGTGCCGGGCCAGGGCGAGCATCTGCTCGACCAGGCGCGTCGCGCGGTCGATGCCTGCCACCAGCCGGCTCACCGCGAGTTCGCGCGACGCGGCATCGGAGGCGCGCTGCAGGCCCTGCACCTGCAGCTTGAGCGCGGCCAGCGGCGAGCGCAGCTCGTGCGCGGCATCGGCCACGAAGTGCTTCTGCGCGTCGAAGGCCTGCCGCACCCGGTCGAACAGGAGGTTGAGCTCCTGCACCAGAGGACGCACCTCGTCGGGCAGGTTCTCCTCGCTCACGGGAGAAAGATCGTCGGCCTGCCGCGACGCGACCTGCCCCCGCACGCGCGCCACCGGCGCGAGCGACCGGCTCACCACCCACCACACCACCAGCATGAGCAGCGGCGCCATCAGCGCCACCGGCGCGATGGTGCGCAGGGCCAGTGCGCCGGCCATGTTGCGGCGCGCCGCCATGTCCTGCGCGACCTGGATCACCAGCCCGCTCGTCTGCATCGAGAACACGCGGTAGGTGGTGCCGCGCGCGCGCACGTCGGCAAAGCCCAGCACCGCCAGCTGCGGCAGCGCGGCCTGCTCGGCCGATTCGAAGATGCGCACGCCGTCGGCGGTCCACACCTGCACCACGAAGTCGAAGTTCTGCTCGCCGCTGCCCAGGCCGCCCACGGCCGCGCTCGGCGGCAAGCCCGCGCGCAGCGACAGCGCCATCTGCTGCATGTGGTAGTCGAAGATCTCGTCGGCCTCCTTCAGCACCGTGCGATAGGCCACCAGCGCCTGCGCGCCGGCGGCCAGCACGATGGCCGCGAGCAAAAACCACAGCAGGCGCGCACGCAGCGATCCGGTCAGCGTGCGGATCATGCCTTCGGCACCATGTAGCCGACGCCTCGCACGTTGCGGATCAGCTCTGCGCCGAGTTTCTTGCGCAGGCCGTGCACGTAGACCTCGACCGCATTGCTGCTGATTTCATCCTTCCAGCTGTAGAGCTTTTCCTCGAGCTGGGCGCGCGACAGCACCATGCCGGGCCGCGCGATCAGCGGTTCGAGCACGGCCCATTCGCGCGCCGAAAGCACCACCGGCTGGCCATCCACCGCGACCTCGCGCGTGGCGGGGTTGATGCTCACGCCCATGTGTTCGTAGACCGGCTCGGCGCGCCCCGCGGCGCGGCGCAGCAGGGCGCGGATGCGGGCCAGCAGCTCGTCGAGGTCGTAGGGCTTCAGCACGTAGTCGTCGGCCCCCGCGTCGAGCCCTTCGATGCGCTGCTGCACCGAGTCGCGCGCGGTGGCAATCAGCACCGGCATGCGCTGCTTGCGGGCGCGCAGGCTGCGCAGCACCTCGAGCCCGTCGCGGCGCGGCACGCCCAGGTCGAGCAGCACGAGGTCGTACTGCTGGGTGCGCAGTGCGGACTCGGCCGCCTCGCCGTCCTTCACCCAGTCCACCGCGTACTGCTCGGCACGCAGCAGGTCTAGCACGGCCTCGCCGATCATCACGTCGTCTTCGAGAAGCAGGAGTCGCATGGTGTTGTCTTGTCCATTTCGGGATTCGAGGCGGCGGCCGTGCGGAAGTTCATCTCACAGCAGCGACCGGACTTCGCGCGCCGCCTCGAAGAGCAGCGGCAGCATCTCGCGCTGGAGCGTCTCCTCCTGGTAGCGCGTGCCGGACAGCACCACGTTGAGCGCGGCCACCGTGCGGCCCTGCATGTCGCGCAGCGGCACCGCCAGCGCCTGCACGCCGAGCTCGTGCTCTTCGCTGGCAAAGCAGTAATCGTCCTTGCGCACGCGGGCGATCAGCTGGCGCAGGCCGCGCGCCTGGGTGGTGGTGTGCGGCGTGAGCCGCGCAAGGTGGCGCCCCTTGAGCCACTGCGTGAACTGGGCCGGCGCCATGGCCGCGAGCAGCACCCGGCCTGTCGAGGTGGCATGGGCCGGCAAGCGGGCGCCCAAGTGCAGGCCATAGGCCAGCACGCGGGTCGGCGTGCCGTAGGCGCCGCTGCGCGCGATGATGACCGCCTCTTCGCCATCGAGCACCACGGCCGAGAACGATTCGCCGGTCTGCGCCGCCAGCCGGTTCAGCGTGGGCTGCAATGCGCGCGGCAGGCGCGACGACGCCAGGTAGCTGCCCGAGAAGCGCAGCACCTTGGGCGCCATCCAGAAATAGCTGCCGTCGGTCTCCAGGTAGCCCAGGTGGGCCAGCGTGAGCAGGTGCCGGCGCGCAGCGGCACGCGTGAGGCCGGCGCGCTCGGCGGCCAGCGTGGCGTTGAGGCGCTGGCGCTCGGTGTCGAAGCTTTCGAGCACGGCCATTCCCTTGGCGATGCCCTCGATGAAGTCGGCCTTGGCGATGGTCATTTCGGTCAAATCTGCGAAGTGTTGCGCGATGATCGCGCAGCCATTCGCATGATCGCACAGAGCCTTGCCGCACGCCGCGACATCCGGCCGCACACGTCCTACGCTCTCGGAAAACCATTGGAGACACGAACATGCGCACACAGGTCGCGATCATCGGCGCGGGCCCGGCAGGCCTGCTTCTCGGGCAGCTGCTTTTCAAGGCCGGCATCGACAACATCATCGTCGAGCGCCAGAGCGGCGACTACGTGCTCGGGCGCATCCGCGCCGGCGTGCTCGAACAGGTCACCATGGACCTGCTGGCGCGCGCGGGCGTCGATGCGCGCGCCAAGGCCGAAGGGCTGCCGCACGAAGGCATCGAACTGCTGTTCAAGGGCGCCCGGCACCGCATCGACATGCACGGCCTGACAGACGGCAAGCAGGTCACGGTCTACGGCCAGACCGAAGTGACGCGCGACCTGATGGAAGCGCGTTCGGCCGAGGGCCTTGCCACCATCTACAGCGCCGCCAATGTCAGCCTGCACGACTTCGATTCGCAGCGCCCGCGCGTGCGCTACGAGAAGGACGGGCAGACGCACGAGATCGAATGCGATTTCATCGCCGGCTGCGACGGCTACCATGGCGTGAGCCGCGCCAGCGTGCCGGCCGACGCCATTCAGACCTACGAGAAGATCTATCCCTTCGGCTGGCTCGGCGTGCTGGCCGAGGTGCCGCCGGTGTCGCATGAACTGATCTACGCCAACACCGAGCGCGGCTTTGCGCTGTGCAGCATGCGCAGCGCGCATCGCAGCCGCTACTACGTGCAGGTGCCGGCCGACGAGAAGGTCCAGAGCTGGAGCGACGAGGCCTTCTGGAACGAGCTGCGCGCACGGCTCGACCCCGAAGCCCGCGAGCGGCTGGTGACCGGCCCCTCGCTCGAGAAAAGCATTGCGCCGCTGCGCAGCTTCGTGGCCGAACCGATGCGCTTCGGCACACTGTTCCTGGCCGGCGACGCCGCGCACATCGTGCCGCCGACCGGCGCCAAGGGCCTCAACCTGGCAACGGCCGACGTGGGCTACCTCTCACGGGCGCTCGAGATCTTCTACGGCGAGAAATCGGCCTCCGCGCTCGACCGGTATTCCGACCTCTGCCTGCGCCGCGTCTGGAAGGCGGAACGCTTCTCATGGTGGTTCACCTCGCTGATGCACCGCTTTCCCGAAACCGGCGCCTTCGGCCAGAAGATCCAGGAAGCCGAACTCGACTACCTCGTGCATTCGCACGCGGCCTCCACCGCGCTGGCGGAGAACTACGTGGGCCTGCCGCTGGAAGACTTCTAGGCCGCTTCAAGCGTCTTTTTCATCGCCACGCCGCCCTGCGCCATCATCGGTTCGATGTAGGCGGCCAGTTCGTCGGGCAGCACGTCGGTGATCCAGACGAAGCGCGAGCGGCCTTCACCCAGCGCGAACACCTGGGCCGAGGCGTGGTGGTGGCTGGCCTTGCCGCCGGTCACGGTGTAGGCCAGCCGGCGGTTGGGCTCGTCGATGCCCACGAGCAGTTCGCGCGCCACCAGGCCGTTGGCAAAGCTGACGATGCGCGCGCCCTTGCCGTCCAGCTCGCAGCCGGTGAGAAAGCCGGGCGCAAGGCGCGTGTGCACGGCGCCGAAGTCGCGCAGCGCATCCCAGACGTGCGACGCATCGGCTTCGACGATGAATTCCTTGTAGATCGTTCCCATGGTCGTTCGCCTTCAGGGGCAGACCGCCTCACGGAAGCGCCGGCTCGCGGCAAGGTCTCTGGCTTTCAGTCCGATGTGGTCGTGCATGGCGATGGCTTTCTGCTCGATGGGTGGATCAGGCGGTCATCATCGGAGAGTGCGGCCAGGCGGTCTTGGAAAATCTTGCGGTCGCCCTTGGCAGCCTGGCGAAAGCCGCGCGGCGACACGCCGGCCGCGCGGTGGAAGGTGCGAACGAAGTTGCTCAGGTCGGCAAAGCCGACCTCGAAGGCCACGTCGGTCACGGGCCGGTCGTCGTCCACCAGCAGCCGCGCCGCGTGGCGCAGGCGCGAGCGGACCAGGTACTGGTGCGGCGTGACGCCGAGCACCTGCGAAAACAGGCGCAGGAAATGGAACGGACTCAATCCAGCTTCGGACGCCGCGGTTTCGAGGCCGATGTCGTCCTGCGAATTCGCGTCGATCCACATCGCTGCATCGACCGCACGGCGCCTGTCGCGTGCGGCGGCGGATGGCGGCGCGGGTTTGCCGCGCCCTTCCACCACCTCGACGAAACGGCTCGCGAACCACATGCCCAGCTCGTCGAGTCCCGCATCGCTGCGCCCCTCCGCCGCGGCCTGCGCAAGCTCGCCAAGCACCATCAGTTCGGGCAGCGGCGGAAGTCCTGCCGTGTGCCAGGCCCGCTGGTCGCCGCCGATCAGGTCGACGAAGCCCGGCGACAGATGGAACGCCAGGCATTCATCGCCACAGACATGGTGATCGTGGGTGCAGACGTACTCGTCGCCCGGACAGCCCACCAGCACGGACCCGGCCACCAGCTCGTAGGCGTTGCCGCGCGTGCGGTAGCCGAAGCTGCCCTTGCGTACGTACGAAACCGAATGCTCGGTGTGCATCTCGGTGAACGGCCGCGCGCCGGGCCGGGCGTCGCAGCGGTAGCTCGACACGCGGATCGCATCGGTCTGCAGTTCGGTGGTGACGAGCATGGTGCGCGAGAGCTTCGATCACCCGGCTTGAAGGTGCTCAGTCGACGGTGTGCATGGCCTGCCACACGCGCGCCGGGCTCAGCGGCATGTGCAGGTGCGGAGCGCTGGCCGCAAGGCCGTTGCGCGCGAAGGCATCGGCCACCGCGTTCACGATGGCCGGCGTGGCGCCAATGGTGCCCAGCTCGCCCACGCCCTTCACGCCCAGCGGATTGTTGGCGCACGGTGTCGACTCGTCCATTTCCATGTGGAACATGGCCTGGACGATGTCCGCGCGCGGCGCGGCGTAGTCCATGAGGCTGCCGGTGAGCGGCTGGCCGGTTTCGTTGTCGTACACCACCTGCTCGTAAAGCGCCTGGCCGATGCCCTGCACTGCACCGCCTTCGAGCTGGCCGCGAACGATCATCGGGTTGATCACGCGGCCCACGTCGTTGACCGAGCTGTAGGCCACCACGCTGATCTCGCCTGTGGGCGGATCGATTTCGATCTCGCAGACGTGGCAGCCGTTGGGCCAGGTCGGCCCGGCCACGGTGCTGGTCGAGTCGACGAAGATCTCGCGCCCGGGCTGCTTGCCCGCCAGCGCGAACAGGTCGAGTTCCAGGTCGGTGCCGGCCACGGTGAAGACGCCGCGGGTGTAGGTGATGTCGTCGATGGCGGCTTCGAACTCCTGGGCCGCGAGCGTGCGCGCCTTGTCGATGGTGCGCTCGGCGCCGATGCGAACCGCCGAGCCGCCGGTGAACAGGGAGCGCGAACCGGCGCTGCCGAAGCCGTCGCCGCGGTCGGTGTCGCCGAGCACCACGCGCACCTTCTCGATCGGCACGCCGAAGGCATCGACTGCCAGCTGCGCGAGCGAGGTGGCAATGCCCTGCCCCATGGCATTGACTGCGGAGAACACCTCGATCACGCCATCGGCCTGCACCGAGACCGTGACACGCTCCTCGAACACGTTGCCACCGGTCCATTCGAGAAAGGTGGCAATGCCCAGCCCGCGATGCTTGCCGTTCTTCGCCGACTCGGCGGCGCGGGCCTCGAAGCCCTGCCAGTCCGCCAGCGCCAGTGCCTGGTCCATCACCGACTCGAACTTGCCGGTGTCGTAGGTCTGCGCCATCGGGTTCCTGTAGGGCATCTGCTCGGGGCGGATGAAGTTGCGGCGGCGCAGCGCGACGCGGTCGATGCCAGTCTGGCGGGCGGCCTCGTCCATCAATCGCTCGATGGTGAAGATCGCCTCGGGACGGCCCGCGCCACGGTAGGCGCCGGTGGGCGCGGTGTTGGTGAGCACCGCCTTGAAATGGAAGTCGATGGTCTGGATGTCGTAGACGCTGGTCTGCACCCAGGGGCCGATCAGGAGCTGGATCGCCACGCCGGTGCCGGTGGCATAGGCGCCGACGTTGGCCAGTGTCTTGATGCGCAGCGCAAGGATCTTTCCGTCGGCGTCGAGTGCGAGTTCGGCCTTGGCTTCGATGTCGCGGCCGTGCGCGCTCGAAAGAAACTCCTCGCTGCGGTCGGCCACCCACTTCACGGGGCGCTTGACCTGCAGCGCGGCAAAGGCCACGGCGATGTCTTCGGGATAGGCGCCGGTCTTCATGCCGAAGCCGCCGCCCACGTCGCCCACCACCACGCGCACCTTTTCCTTCGCGAGCCCGATGGCGGCGCAGATCGAATCGCGCACGCCCGAAGGCATCTGGGTGCTCATGCGGATGGTCAGGCGGCCGGATTCGGCGTCGGGCGCCGCGAGCACCGAGCGCGGCTCGATGGTCAGCGCCACCACGCGCTGGTTGACCACGTCGAGCGCGACCACGTGCTTCGCCTTGGCAAAGGCGGCTGTTGCGGCGTCGCTGCTGCCATGGCGCATTTCGGCAGCGACGTTGCCGGTGGCTTCATCGCACAGCAGCGGCGCACTGTCGGCGGTGGCGCTTGCGAGGTCGACCACCATGGGAAGCGCCTCGTAGTCGACCACCACCGCCTCGGCGGCATCGCGTGCCTGCTGGACGGTTTCGGCCACCACCGCGGCCACGGCCTCGCCCACGAAGCGGGCTCTGCCATGCGCCAGGGCCAGGCGCGGGGGGCTGGCGCAGTCGCTGCCGTCGGCCCGCTTGAAGCCCACGGCGCCCGGCATCGGCTTGACGCCGGCCTCGGCCAGCTCGGCGCCGGTGATCACGCGCAGCACGCCGGGCATGGCGGCGGCGGCGGCCGTGTCGATCGACACGATGCGCGCATGCGGATAGGGCGACCGAAGAAAGACGAGATGCGTCTGGCCGGGGAGCGCAACGTCGTCGGTGTAGCGGCCTGCGCCGGACAGCAGGCTCTCGTCCTCGAGGCGGCGCACTGCCTGGCCGCTGCCGAAACGGGTGGGGATGGAATCAGTGGTCAACGTGGTCCTCTTGGGCAGGCCGGTACCGGGCAACGCTGGCCCGGCGGGTCCGCATGGAGTGCGAATGGGAAGCAGCACTATATGGGCTTCGGATAGTCTTGTGCGCTTCACGGGCGGCGCCTGTGGCGCGCGGGCTGCAATCGTTTGCCTTCCCGCTGTTTGCCTTCCCGCTGCAGGACGGGCATTTTTCCGGCCTCGGCCGAAGCGCGGGCGAAGCCGTGTATACCTACGGCCATGCAACAACTGCCCTGGCTCGAACCCGGCGACGCACTGCCCGACCCCGCCTCCGCCTGGGGCGAGCACGACCCCGTACCCGGCCTGCTCGCCGCCGGCGGCGCGCTCGACGTCGACACCCTGGTGCACGCCTACGGCCGCTGCGTGTTCCCCTGGTTCAGCGAAGACCAGCCGATTCTCTGGTGGAGCCCCGACCCCCGCATGGTGCTGCAGGTGGCCGAATTCAGGCTCCACAGGTCGCTGCGCAAGACCCTGGCCCGCTTCACGCAGACCGCCGGCTGCGAGGTGCGGATCGACCATGACTTCGCCTCGGTCATCGCGGCCTGCTCGCAATCGCCGCGCACCGGCCAATCGGGCACCTGGATCGTGCCGGACATGGTGCAGGCCTACATGGCGATGCACCGGGCCGGCCACGCGCACAGCGTGGAAACCTGGATCGACGGCAAGCTCGCGGGCGGCCTCTACTGCGTGGGGCTGGGGCGCGCGGTGTTCGGCGAATCAATGTTCACGCGCCGTCCGGACGCCTCCAAGATCGCGCTGGCCGCGCTGGTGTGCCTGTGCCGCCGCTTCCAGGTGAAGATGATCGACTGCCAGCAGAACACCTCCCATCTGGCCAGCCTGGGAGCCCGCGAAATATCGCGCAGCCGCTTCGTCGCGCACGTCGCGAGGGCCCGGGAACAACAGGGGCCACAGTGGCATTTCGAGCCCGTATACTGGGCAGAACTCCTTTCCGCGCGACCTTCCGGACCGACGTGACGCACCTCAAGGATCTTCCGCTTCACACGCTGCAGTTCTACGCGACGGCGCCCTACCCCTGCAGCTACCTGCCGGACCGCCAGGCCCGCTCGCAGGTGGCCACGCCCAGCCATCTGATCCACAACGACGCCTACTCCGACCTGGTGCTCAGCGGCTTCCGGCGCAGCGGCATGTTCACCTATCGGCCCTACTGCGACGGTTGCCGCGCCTGCATACCGCTGCGCGTGCTGGTCAACAGCTTCCACCCCAGCCGCAGCCAGCGCCGCGCCGTGAAGCAGCACCAGAACCTGCTGGCGCGCGTGCTCAAGCTGTGCTTCGTGCCAGAGCACTACAAGCTCTATCTGCGCTACCAGACCGGCCGCCACGCCGGCGGCGGCATGGACCACGACAGCATCGACCAGTACACCCAGTTCCTGCTGCAGAGCCGCGTCAACTCCAGGCTCGTCGAATTCCGCGAGGCACTGCCCGACGGCACGGCCGGCGCGCTCAAGATGGTGTCGATACTCGATGTGCTGAACGACGGCATTTCTGCGGTCTACACCTTCTACGAACCCGACAGCAGCGCAGGCTACGGCACCTACAGCGTGATGTGGCAGATCGAGCAGGCGCGCAAGCTCGGCCTGCCGCACGTCTATCTCGGCTACTGGATCGAAGGCAGCGCCAAGATGAACTACAAGGCGCGCTTTGCGCCGCACGAACTGCTGATCGACGGACGCTGGCAAGCACCATCTGATTTCACAAGGTAAAATGGCGCCCGGTCCACACCGCATCGCGCCATGAGAAAAAACCAATCCGACGTTCCTGCCGTTCCAGTCATCCAGGTGATCGAGCGCATGTTCGCGCTGATCGACGTGCTCGCCTCGCGCGAGGAGGCCATTTCGCTGAAGGAAATCAGCGAGAAGACGGGCCTGCACCCCTCCACCACCCACCGCATCCTCAACGACCTGGCGGTCGGCCGTTTTGTCGATCGGCCCGAGGCCGGCAGCTACCGGCTCGGCATGCGGCTGCTGGAACTTGGCAACCTGGTCAAGGGCCGGCTCAACGTGCGCGACGCCGCCCTGGGGCCGATGCGCGAGCTGCACAAGCTCACCCAGCAGCCCGTCAACCTCAGCATGCGCCAGGGCGACGAGATCGTCTACATCGAGCGCTCGTACAGCGAGCGTTCGGGCATGCAGGTGGTGCGCGCCATCGGCGGGCGGGCTGCCCTGCACCTGACCTCCACCGGCAAGCTGTTCCTGGCGGCCGATGATCCGCAGCGCGTGCGCAGCTACGCCACGCGAACCGGCCTGGCCGGCCACACGCGCAACAGCATCACGCAGTTGCCCGCACTCGAGCGCGAGCTATCGAAGGCGCGCCAGTACGGCATTGCGCGCGACAACGAGGAACTCGAACTGGGCGTGCGCTGCATGGCCGCCGGCATCTACGACGACCAGGGCAAACTGGTGGCGGGATTGTCGATTTCCGCACCTGCGGACCGGCTCGACGAAGGATGGCTGCCCAAGCTGCAGGCCACGGCCAACGAAATCTCGGGGGCGCTTGGCTACAAGGATGCTGGAGCAGCGGCCTCGACGGGTTCCGCGGCGGCCAGCACAAGCGGCACTTCAGGCTCCGTGGCAGGCTGACGACCCCGTCAGCGGGCCGCGCCGCGGCCCTGCTGCCTGCCAACGCGCCCTGCTCAGGGCGGCCAGCCGATCAACCGGCGACCTGGTAGGCCGACGTGCTGCGCGATGCAGCCGGCGAGCCCGTCGAAGCGTGCGTGGCCTCGACCCAGCGGCGAACGCGTTCCGCATCGGCAATGCGGCTGAACTTGCCGGCCGAATCCAGGAACACCATGATCAGCTTGCGCCCCGCCACCTTGGCCTGCATCACGAGGCACTGGCCGGCTTCGGAGATGTAGCCCGTCTTCTGCACGCCAATTTCCCAATCCGGGCTCTTCACGAGACGGTTGGTCGTGTTGAACTGCAGCACGCGGTTGCCCACCTCGACCTGGTATTCAGGCGAGGTCGACAGCGAGCGCACCGTGGCGTCGGAATAGGCGGCATTGACGAGCAGGGCGAGGTCCTGCGCGCTCGACTGGTTGCGGCTCGACAGGCCGGTGGGCTCCACGTAGCGCGTGTCCTTCATGCCGAGCATCTTTGCCTTGGCGTTCATGATGCTCACGAAGGTGGCGAGGCCGCCGGGATAGGTGCGGCCCAGTGCATGCGCCGCGCGGTTTTCGCTCGACATCAGGGCCAGGTGCAGGAGCTCGCCGCGCGACAGCGTGGTGCCGACCGTCAGGCGCGAACGGCTGCCCTTCTCGGTGTCCACGTCGTCCTGGGTGATGGTGATCAGCTCGTCGTTCGGAAGATGCGCTTCGCTGATCAGGAGGCCGGTCATCAGCTTGGTGAGCGACGCGATCGGAAGCACCGCATGGTCGTTCTTGCTGAACAGCACTTCATGCGTGTCCTGGTCGATCACGAGCGCCACGCTCGATTTCAGGTCGAGTGCGTCGTCGGTTCCGTGCAGGCCGGCCAGTTGCCCGAAGGACTGGCGTGCCGGCGTCTCGACGCGGACCACCGAACGGCGTTGCACGGCAACCACCGTCTTGCCGTTCTTCTGGCGAATGGAAGCCACCACGTTGCGGCCGCCACGGACGACCTTCTCGCTTCGATCGGCGACCTTGGCGCCACGCGGCGCCCTGGCAGAACGCTTGACTTCGACCGGCACCGGTCCTGCGGCCTTCTTGGCCACGGCGGTCTTGGCCGCGGTTGCTTTTTCCTTCTTGGCGGCCTGTGCACCGGACAGCAAAAACGCCGTGGCGCAGAGCGCGACGGCGACGAATTTGACTGCGGGCAAGAACCGCTGGCTGGAAACTCGGCGGGGGCGGGTTTCAGACATTATTAAATCTCCAGCGGCGAAAATGAGAACCGCAGTGTATCCAAATCAAAAAAGGCACGCAATATCAGTTACTTGCGACCTGTTCTTCAATCGAATAACAAGAACCGCCTGTCACCTAACCTTGTGCCGCCACTTTCTCAGCTTGGCTCTGTAACTTGTTGAGCGCACTCAAATAAGCCTTTGCCGACGCAACCACGATGTCCGGATCTGCCCCGACACCGTTGACCACCCGCCCCGCATTTTGTAACCTAATTGTAACCTCTCCTTGGCTTTCTGTCGAGCCACTTATCGCATTGACCGAGTAAAGCACCATTTCCGCGCCACTCTTGACATGCGATTCGATAGCCTTGAGAGAAGCATCAACCGGGCCATTTCCGTCGGATTCACTGGTGACTTCCTTGCCCTGAACGGTGAAGACAACCTTGGCCTGGGGACGTTCGCCGGTTTCGCTGTGCTGCGAGAGCGAGACAAAAGCAAACTGTTCGTCAACGTTCGAGTGCTCTTCCGCGCTGACCAGCGCGAGGATGTCCTCGTCGAAAATTTCGGACTTGCGGTCGGCCAGCTCCTTGAAGTGCATGAAAGCCGTGTTGATGTCGGCCTCGCTGGCCATGGTCACACCCAGTTCCTGCAACCGCTGCTTGAATGCATTGCGGCCGCTGAGCTTGCCCAGCACGATCTTGTTGGCGGCCCAGCCCACGTCTTCGGCCCGCATGATCTCGTAGGTGTCGCGGGCCTTGAGCACGCCGTCCTGGTGAATGCCCGAGGCGTGCGCGAAAGCGTTCGCGCCCACCACGGCCTTGTTGGGCTGCACCACGAAGCCGGTGGTCTGGCTCACCATGCGGCTCGCGGCCACGATGTGCCGTGTGTCGATATTGATGTCGAGGCCGAAGTAGTCCCTGCGCGTCTTGACCGCCATCACCACTTCCTCGAGCGAGCAGTTGCCCGCACGCTCGCCCAGGCCGTTGATCGTGCACTCCACCTGGCGCGCACCGCCGATCTTCACGCCCGCCAGCGAGTTGGCCACCGCCATGCCGAGGTCGTTGTGGCAGTGCACCGACCAGATCGCCTTGTCGCTGTTGGGCACGCGCTCGCGCAGCATCTTGATGAAGTTGCCATAGAGCTCGGGAATGGCGTAGCCCACGGTGTCGGGCACGTTGATGGTGGTGGCGCCCTCGTTGATCACGGTCTCCAGCACGCGGCAGAGAAAGTCGGGATCGCTGCGGTAGCCGTCCTCGGGGCTGAACTCCACGTCGGACACGAGGTTGCGCGCAAAGCGCACGGCCAGCTTCGCCTGCTCGTGCACTTCGTCGGGCGACATGCGCAGCTTCTTTTCCATGTGCAGCGGCGAGGTCGCGATGAAGGTGTGGATGCGCCCGCGCGCCGCGCCCTTGAGCGCCTCGGCCGCGCGCGCGATGTCGCGGTCGTTGGCGCGCGACAGGCCGCACACCGTCGAGTCCTTGATGGCGTTGGCAATGGCCTTGACGGCCTCGAAGTCGCCGTTCGAACTGGCTGGAAAGCCGGCTTCGATGACGTCGACCTTGAGCCGTTCGAGCTGCTTGGCGATGCGCATCTTCTCGTCGCGCGTCATCGAAGCGCCCGGCGACTGCTCGCCGTCGCGCAAGGTGGTGTCGAAAATAATGAGTTGGTCGGTCATCGTGGATCTCCTTGGTTCATTTACACCTTGCGCGTACGGCGGGGGACGGCGTCAGGCGAGCTCAGCCACCGATTGTGCGCTGTGCGCGCCGCGGGTCCGCGCGCGCTGCACGCCCGAGACGATGGCCTTCAGCGAAGCGGAGATCACGTTCGCGTCGATGCCCACGCCGAACAGCGTCTGGGCCTCGTCCACGCGCAGTTCGAGGTACGCCACCGACTTGGCATCGGCGCCCGCGCCGATGGCGTGCTGGTGGTAGTCCATCACGCGCACGGAATGGCCGGTGGCCTTGCTCAGCGCCTGCGTGAAGGCGTCGATCGGCCCGTTGCCGCGGCCTTCGATGGAGCGGATCTCGCCGTCCCAGGGCAGGTCGCCGCGCAGCACCACCGAGGCGATGGCGCCCTCGCCTTCTTCCTCGATCACGCGGTGCTGCAGCGAATGCGCGGCCTCAAGGCCGTATTCGCGCACGAACAGTTCCCAGAGGTCGGCGGCGGTGAGTTCCTTGCCGGCCACGTCCATCACGCGCTGCACGGTCTGCATGAACTCCATCTGCAGGCGGCGCGGCATCTCGAGACCGTACTCGCTCTCGAGCAGGTAGGCCATGCCGCCCTTGCCCGACTGACTGTTGACGCGGATCACGGCCTCGTAGCTGCGGCCCACGTCCTTCGGGTCAATGGGCAGGTAGGGCATGTCCCAGATATCGCCGTCCTTGCGTGCCGCGAAGGCCTTCTTGATCGCGTCCTGGTGCGAGCCGGAGAACGAGGTGTAGACGAGGTCGCCCACATACGGGTGGCGCGGATGCACCGGGATCTGGTTGCAGTGCTCGACCGTCGCGCGGATCTCGTCGATGTTCGAGAAGTCGAGTTCGGGCGAAACGCCCTGGGTGTAGAGGTTGAGCGCGACGTTCACGAGGTCGAGATTGCCGGTGCGCTCGCCGTTGCCGAACAGGCAGCCCTCGATGCGCTCGGCGCCTGCCATCAGCGCCAGTTCGCCGGCCGCCGTGCCGGTGCCGCGGTCGTTGTGCGGGTGCACGCACAGCACGATCGAATCGCGGCGCGCGAGGTTGCGGTGCATCCACTCGATCATGTCGGCAAAGATGTTCGGCGTGGAATGCTCGACCGTGGTGGGCAGGTTGACGATGCACTTGCGCTGCGGCGTCGGCGCCCAGACTTCCGTCACCGCGTCGACCACGCGCTTGGAGAACACGACATCCGTGCCCGAGAACATTTCGGGCGAATACTGGAAGGTCCACTGCGTGCCCGGCTGCTTGGCGGCGAATTCGTTGAACATGCGCGCATGGCTGCTCGCGAGTTCGACGATCTGGTCTTCATCCATGCCGAGCACCACGCGGCGCATCACCGGCGCCACGGCGTTGTAGAGGTGGACGATGGCGCGCGGCGCGCCCTGCAGCGATTCGAAGGTGCGCGCAATGAGGTGGTCGCGCGCCTGCGTCAGCACCTGGATCGTCACGTCGTCGGGAATGCGGTCTTCCTCGATCAGCTTGCGCACGAAATCGAATTCGATCTGCGAGGCGGAGGGAAAGCCGACCTCGATTTCCTTGAAGCCGATGGCCACGAGCGTCTCGAACATCCGCATCTTGCGGGCGATGTCCATCGGCTCGACCAGCGCCTGATTGCCATCGCGCAGGTCGGTCGACAGCCAGATCGGGGCCTTGGTCAGCACGGCATCGGGCCAGGTGCGGTCCTTGAGGCCGATCGGGGCGAATGCGCGGTATTTGGCTTGGGGTTGCTTCAGCATGTCGATTTCTCTGTGATGGTTGGAATCAACCAGCAACCCCAAAGACAAACGGCCCGTTGCTGGTGCGAACGGGCCGTGGTGAGGGATTTGCGCGTGCGCTACCGTCTCCGCCCGTGAGGGAGGGCTAGTAGGGCCAGCAGCGAAATCTTGGTCATGAGGGTTGTGAATGTAGCACAAGCCGGCTTCAGTTATGCAAGCCCCGCTCGTCGGGCTCTTCGGTCGAAGTGCTGATCACGCTCGCCTGCTGCCCCTTGGCCTTGCGCCAGGCGTAGACCACATAGCCGCTCAGGCCATAGGCCACGAACAGGCCGAAGAGCACCGTGGGCGGATGGATATTGATGACCGCGATGCCGAGCGCGATGAGCACGATCACCACGAAAGGCACGCTCTTCTTCATCTGGACGTCCTTGAAGCTGTAGAACGGCGCATTGGTGACCATCGAAAGCCCGGCATAAAGCGTGAACGCGAAGGTGATCCACGTGATCTGCGTCCAGGAGAGATACAGCACCTCGCCGCCGCGCTTGCCCCACTCGGTCATGAGCCAGATGAAGCCGGCCACCAATGCGGCCGCGGCCGGCGACGGCAGCCCCTGGAACCAGCGCTTGTCGACCACGCCGGTATTGACGTTGAAGCGCGCCAGCCGCAGCGCCGCGCAGGCGCAGTAGACGAAGGCCGCAATCCAGCCCCATCGGCCCAGGCCCTTGAGCGACCATTCGTAGGCGATGAGCGCAGGAGCGGCGCCGAACGACACCATGTCGGACAGCGAATCCATCTGCTCGCCGAACGCGCTCTGCGTGTTGGTCATGCGGGCCACCCGGCCGTCCAGGCTGTCGAGGATCATTGCAGCGAAGACGCCGAGCGCCGCAAGATCGAAGCGCGCATTCATCGCCATCACGACCGAATAGAAACCGCCGAACAGCGCGGCGAGCGTGAACAGGTTCGGCAGTATGTAGATGCCCTTGCGGCGCTTGCGCGGCGGCACTTCGTCGGGAACCGTGTCGTCATGCATTGAATTTGCCTCCGTCCCTCGTGGGCACTGCGCGAACAGCCATCCATCCGATAGCTTCTTGATCTGTAAATCGCATGGGTTCGCAGTGTAGTTCAGGGGGATGGTTCGCCCCCTCATGAAAAAAGGCCACCCCGTCGGGTGGCCCTCGGAAAACGGGTGCCGCGGCACCCGCTTCATTGGCGGATCAGTTGCGGGTCTGGTCGACCAGCTTGTTCTTCTTGATCCACGGCATCATCGCGCGCAGCTTCTCGCCGACGACTTCGATCTGGTGCTCGGAGTTCAGGCGGCGGCGGCTGATCAGCGTGGGGGCGCCGGCAGCGTTTTCCAGCACGAAGCTCTTGGCGTATTCGCCGGTCTGGATGTCCTTGAGCACTTGCTTCATGACCTTCTTGGTCTCTTCGGTCACGATGCGTGGGCCGGTGACGTACTCGCCGTACTCGGCGTTGTTCGAGATCGAGTAGTTCATGTTGGCGATGCCGCCTTCATAGATCAGGTCGACGATCAGCTTGAGCTCGTGCAGGCATTCGAAGTACGCCATTTCGGGCGCATAGCCGGCTTCCACCAGCGTCTCGAAACCGGCCTTGATCAGCTCGACCGTGCCGCCGCACAGAACCGCTTGTTCGCCGAACAGGTCGGTCTCGGTTTCTTCGCGGAAGTTGGTCTCGATGATGCCGGCCTTGCCGCCGCCGTTGGCGGTGGCGTAGCTCAGCGCGAGGTCACGCGCCTTGCCGGTCTTGTCCTGGTGCACGGCCACGAGGTGGGGCACGCCGCCGCCTTGGGTGTAGGTGCTGCGCACCGTGTGGCCGGGGGCCTTGGGAGCGACCATCCACACGTCGAGGTCGGCGCGCGGCTGAACGAAGCCGTAGTGCACATTGAAGCCGTGCGCGAAGACCAGCGAAGCGCCTTCCTTGATGTTCGGTGCGACGTCGTTCTTGTAGACGTTGGCGATCTGCTCGTCGGGCAGCAGGATCATGACCACGTCGGCGGCCTTCACGGCGTCGGCCACTTCGGCGACCTTGAGGCCGGCCTTCTCGACCTTGGGCCACGAAGCGCCGCCCTTGCGCAGGCCGACCACGACCTTGACGCCGCTGTCGTTCAGGTTCTGCGCATGCGCATGGCCTTGCGAGCCGTAACCGATGATTGCGACCGTCTTGCCCTTGATGAGGCTGAGGTCGGCGTCCTTGTCGTAGTAAACCTTCATGATGCGTCTTTCCTATTTAATCTCTGGCACCCCCTGCGCGGAGGTGCGTTCACTCACAGTTGGCCGGAGGGATTCCGGTCCTTCATTTGCTGGTTGATGGACACGAGGTTGTCGTGAATGCGGAACAGCAGGATCAGCAATTCGCTGTAGACGCGAACCATGATCGCGCCAAAAATCAAGATGGCGAAGCCGGAAAGAATGCCTCTGAAGCCGCCGCTGAAGAGCGCGCCCACGCCGGAAATCAATACCACCAGCAACCCCAGGAAATACAGTATCCGGATGACGATCGGGGTGACCATCTTCTCGAAGCCCAGCAAGTCTTGCATTACCTTCTCCTCGTGCATTGGTTTAGAACAGTGGAACTGAGGGGATCTTCACCCCCCCCTACACGCGCAGGATGCGCTCGCCGCGCCCGATGCCGCTGGCACCGGTGCGGACAGTCTCGAGGATAGCGCTACGGTCGATCGCTTCCAGGAAAGCGTCGTTCTTGCCGTGGTCGCCGGTGAGTTCGATGGTGTAGCTCTTGTCCGTGACGTCGATGATGCGGCCGCGGAAGATCTCGGCCATGCGCATCATTTCCTCGCGCTCCTTGCCGACTGCGCGCACCTTCACCATCATGAGTTCGCGCTCCGTGTACGCGCCTTCGGTCAGGTCGACGACCTTCACCACTTCGATCAGCCGGTTCAGATGCTTGGTGATCTGCTCGATCACGTCGTCCGAGCCGGCCGTGACGATCGTCATGCGCGAGAGGCTCGCGTCCTCGGTCGGTGCGACGGTCAGCGATTCGATGTTGTAGCCGCGGGCCGAGAACAGGCCCACCACGCGGGAAAGAGCACCCGGCTCGTTTTCCAGCAGCACTGCGATGATGTGTTTCATGTTTGCGTGACTCCTCTTTTCGCCTGCGCGGAAGCTTTCGCTTTCGCCGCCCTCCCCCGCGCACGGTAATGCGCGGGCTCGGCGGGCAATAGATTCGTCAGTAAAGAGTTGAGCGAATGTTCCGCGGATCAGAGATCTTCGGAACCCAGCAGCATTTCGGTGATGCCCATGCCGGCCTTGACCATCGGGAACACGTTCTCGGTGGGGTCGGTGCGGAAATCCATGAACACCGTGCGGTCCTTGAGCTTGCGTGCTTCGCGCAGCGCCGGCTCCACGTCCTGCGGGCGCTCGATCAGCATGCCGACGTGCCCGTAGGCCTCGGCCAGCTTCACGAAGTTGGGCAGCGCATCCATGTAGCTGTGGCTGTAGCGGCCGGAGTATTCGATCTCCTGCCACTGGCGCACCATGCCCAGGTAGCGGTTGTTGAGCGAGCAGATCTTGATCGGCGTGTTGTACTGCAGGCAGGTGGAGAGTTCCTGGATGCACATCTGCACCGAGCCTTCGCCGGTGATGGTGAACACTTCCGAATCGGGCTTCGCGAGCTTGATGCCCATGGCATACGGAATGCCCACGCCCATGGTGCCCAGGCCGCCCGAATTGATCCAGCGGCGCGGCTCGTCGAAGCGGTAGTACTGCGCGGCCCACATCTGGTGCTGGCCCACGTCCGACGTGATGTACGCGTCGGCGTCCTTGGTCATGTTCCAGAGGGTTTCGACCACGTACTGCGGCTTGATCACGTCCTTGTTGCCGCGGTCGTACTTGAGGCAGTCGCGCGAGCGCCAGGCCTCGATGGTCTTCCACCAGTCGGCCAATGCGCCGGCGTCGGGCTTGGTGGTGCTCTCGCGGATCATCGAGATCAGCTCGGTGAGCACGTCCTTCACGTCGCCGACGATCGGGATGTCGACCTTCACGCGCTTGGAGATGCTCGACGGATCGATGTCGACGTGGATGATCTTGCGTTCGTTCGTCGCGAAGTGCTTGGGGTTGCCGATCACGCGGTCGTCGAAGCGCGCGCCCACGGCCAGCAGCACGTCGCAGTTCTGCATCGCGTTGTTGGCTTCGATGGTGCCGTGCATGCCCAGCATGCCCAGGAACTTGCGGTCACTCGCCGGGTAGGCGCCCAGGCCCATCAGCGTATTGGTGACCGGGTAGCCGAGCATGTCGACCAGCGTGCGCAATTCGTTGCAGGCGTTGCCCAGCAGCACGCCGCCGCCCGTATAGATGTAGGGGCGCTTGGCGTTCAGCAGCAGTTGCAGCGCCTTGCGGATCTGGCCGCCGTGGCCCTTGCGCACCGGGTTGTACGAGCGCATCTCGACCTTGTCGGGATAGCCGGCGTAGGCCACCTTCTTGAAGGAAACGTCCTTGGGCACGTCCACCACCACCGGGCCGGGCCGGCCGCTGCGTGCGATGTGGAAGGCCTTTTTCATCGTCATGGCCAGATCCTTCGGGTCCTTGACGAGGAAGTTGTGCTTCACGATGGGGCGGGTGATGCCCACGGTGTCGCATTCCTGGAAGGCATCCAGGCCGATGGCGGCGGTGGGTACCTGGCCCGAGATGATCACCATCGGGATCGAGTCCATGTACGCCGTGGCGATGCCGGTGACGGCATTGGTGAGGCCAGGGCCCGAGGTAACCAGCGCCACGCCGACCTCGCCGGTGGCGCGCGCATAGCCGTCGGCCGCGTGGACGGCTGCCTGCTCGTGGCGTACCAGCACGTGCTGGATGGTGTCCTGCTTGTAGAACGCGTCGTAGATGTACAGAACCGCGCCGCCGGGGTAGCCCCAGATGTATTGGACGCCTTCGGCCTGCAGTGCCTTGACCAGCACTTCAGCGCCCATGAGTTCTTGCGTTGGGTTGCCGGCGCCAGAGGACGCGGCGGCCGCGGAAGCGAGTTCCGCCTTCGAGATTTCCATGATCAACCTTTGGAGTTTTTTCGGGAACGAAAAACCTTGGGTGCCCCTTGCCAGCCCTTGTGGGGCCGCGCCAGGACTTGAGGCCAAAGCCATGGGCGGACTGATGTTCCGCCGGACCTTGACCCGTTTGCCTTTTGACTTGCAGCGCGGATTATGACATTGATGGGCCCGCCGCCGCGCAAAAATCCCCGTGAAAAGGCACGGGGGCATAATCCGCGGCAGAAAAACACAAGCGCTTCCCGACATCCCCATTTCCCATGCGGCGTCCGCGGCGCCCCCTCTCGCTTGGCCACTGAACAAGAACTTTCCGACTTTCTGAAGAGCGTCGAACGGCGCGCTTTCAAGCGCTCGGTCTACCACGTGCGGGACGAGGAGGCGGCGCTCGACATCGTGCAGGACAGCATGATGAAGCTGGCGCAGCACTACGGCGACAAGCCGCCGGAAGAGCTGCCGATGCTGTTCCAGCGCATTCTTTCGAATTGCACGCTCGACTGGTTCCGCCGGCAGAAGACCCGCCGCGCCCTGTTCTCCAACCTTGGTGACTTCGAATCTGCCGGCGACGACGGCGATTTCGATCTGCTGGAGAACTTCGTCTCGCCAACCGACTCCAGAGAAACGGAGAGTGCCGAGGACACGACCCGCCGCGCCCAGATCTTCCATGAGATCGAAGAACAGATCGCGGCTTTGCCTGGTCGTCAACGCGAGGCTTTCCTGATGCGTTACTGGGAAGAAATGGATGTGGCGGAGACGGCCGCTGCAATGGGCTGCTCCGAAGGCAGCGTCAAAACCCATTGTTCGCGGGCCGTGCACGCCCTGAGCAAGGCGCTCAAAGCCAAGGGAATTTCGCTATGAACACTAAGGTTCCAACCTCTTCTTTTGCTGCCGAGGATCAATTCGGCCAGCGCGTCGCTGCGCGGCTGTCCGACGGCAGCCAGGAGCTGCCGCACGACATCGGCGAGCGGCTGCGGGTGGCGCGCGCGCAAGCCGTCGCCATGCGCAAGCAGGCGCCCCAGTTGCGGTCGGCTTCGGTGGTCATGCAGTCCGGGCATGTGGCAACGATGGGCGGTGGCTGGTGGACCCGCATCGGTTCGGTGGTGCCCCTGATTGCGCTGGTTGCAGGGCTGATCACCATCAGCGTGATGCAGGACGAGGACCGCGCCAGCGAACTGGCCGAAGTCGATTCCGCCCTGCTGACGGACGATCTTCCCCCGGCCGCCTACACCGACCCTGGTTTTGCCCAGTTTCTCAAGGCTGATGGCGCTTCCGACTGAGCCATCTTTCTGTTGAACGAATGCGACGCCCTCCCGTTTCCCGCACCGATACGCCTCGCCCGCTGCGCCCGCCCACGTCGGGCGCTGTCATTTGGGCGGGCGTCCTTGCCGCTGCGTTGTTCGGCCTGACGCTCGCCGACGCCCAGACGCATTCGGAGCCCAAATCCGCCGGCAGCGGCGCGCAGGCGGCGTCGCCGTCTTCGGCCTCGAAAACCGCCCCGGCCACCAAGCCCTACTGGAGCGAACTCACCGCGGAGCAGCAGCAGGCGCTGCGGCCGCTCGCGTCGCATTGGCACGCCCTGAATCCGGGCCACAAGCGCAAATGGCTGGCACTGTCACGCAACTACGCGAACATGTCGGCTGATGACCAAAGCACCCTGCACAGCCGAATGATCGAATGGGCGGCCCTGAGCAATCAGCAGCGGGCCCAGGCGCGCCTGAACTTCGCCGAGGTGAAGCGTGTCCCTGCCGACGAACGCAAGGCCAAGTGGGAGCAGTACCAGGCCTTGAGCGAGGACGAAAAGCGCCGACTGGCGGCTCGCGCCCCCGCCAAGCCGCGCGGCGCTGCCATTCCGGTGCGCCCCGTGCCCGCCCAGAAGCTCGTGACGGTGCCGGCCGTGACGCCGGCCGGGCAGCACACGCCGCGCATCATGCTGGCCCCGCCCGCCTCGCCGGCGGCGGCGCCTTCCGCGGCCATCATGGTGGCCTCGCCGCCGGAGCGCGTTCCGCCCGTGGTGTCCACGCCCTCCCCGTCGGGCGCATCCGGTGCGCCCGCCGCAACCTCCGCCTTGCAGCCGATTCCGGCCGAAGCGCAAGTGCCCATGCCTTCGGCTGCGGTGCAGGTTTCGCCGCCAGCATCCGCTTCCAATGCCGCGGGCCGTGCCGTCGAGCAGGCCACGCCCCCCTGATTCCCAAGGCTTCGATGGCTTCAAATTCTTCCGGCATACCGGAATCGAATCCCTCCTCTCCGCTCGCAGACAATCCCCCCAGCGCTCCTCTTCTGATAGTGCCCGGCCTGTGGCGGCGCATGGCTTGCTGGCTCTATGAGGGCATGCTGCTGTTCGCGGTGGTGTTCGTAGCAGGCTGGCTGTTCAGCACGCTCGGCCAGATGCGGGACGCCATGGATTCCCGCCGGCACCTGCTCCAGGCCTTCCTGTTCGTGGTGTTCGGCGTCTATTTCGTCTGGTTCTGGACCCGGGGCCAGACGCTGGCCATGAAGACCTGGAACATCCGCATCGTCGATGTGCACGGGCGCCCCATCACCCAGGCCCGGGCGCTCGCGCGCTACCTGCTCAGCTGGATCTGGTTTTTGCCGCCGCTGGCCGCCATCGCGCCTTTCAAGCTTTCGGGGGGAGAATCCACGGTGCTGATCTTCGGATGGGTCGCCGTCTGGGCATTGCTGGCGCGCTTTCACCCCGAGCGCCAGTTCTGGCACGACGCCTGGGCCGGTACGCGGCTCATAACCTCCAAGCCGATGAGCCGCCGATGAGTGCCCTGCCCAAGCTGCCCGACCCCGCCGTGAACCCGCAAAAGGCCCGCAAGGGCCTGGAGCGCGTATGGCATGCCACCCTGATCTCGCTGCACGGCCTTCGCGCGGGCTGGAGTGAGCCGGCGTTCCGCCAGGAAGCCATCATGGCCATCGTGATGATCCCGACGGCCTTCTGGCTCGGCCGCAGCTGGGTCGAAGTGGCCCTGCTCGCCGGCAGTGCCATCCTCGTGATGATCGTCGAGCTGCTCAATACCGCGGTCGAAGCCGCCATCGACCGCATCGGGCCCGAATGGCACGACCTCTCCAAGCGCGCCAAGGACATGGGCAGCGCCGCCGTGCTGCTGTCGCTCACCCTGTGCGGCGGCATCTGGCTGGCGGCGCTGTGGCATCGCTTCGCGTCATGAAGACGCCCGCCGCACGAGGCATGATGGCGGCATGAATCCTGAATTTTCGATCTGTGTATATTGCGGCTCGCGCCCCGGCGAGCGAGTCGAGTTTTCCAGGGCCGCGCAAGCGGTCGGCCAGTGGATCGGCCAGCACGGCGGCCAGCTGGTCTACGGCGGTGGACGCACCGGCCTCATGGGCACGGTGGCCGAAGCCACCCGCAACGCCGGCGGCCGCGTGGTCGGCATCATTCCCAAGGCGCTGGTCGACCGGGAGCTGGCCAACCCCCTGTGCGACGAGCTCCATGTGGTCGACACCATGCACGAACGCAAGGCCATGATGGGTGAGCGCGCCGATGCCTTCGTCGCGCTGCCGGGCGGCATCGGCACCTTCGAGGAACTGTTCGAGATCTGGACCTGGCGCCAGCTCGGCTACCACGACAAGCCCACCGGCATTCTCAATACCGCGGGCTACTACGACGGTTTGCTGGGATTCCTGGCGCACAGCGTGCGCGAGGGCTTCATGGGCGATTGGCAGATGGAACTGATCCGCACCGGCACCAACCCCACCGAACTGCTCAGCTCGCTGCGCGCCGAAGTGCCCCTGCACCCCCGAGACGACCGCCTGGCCGAAAACCTGTAGCGCGCCTCCTGGACCGAGCCGTTTTCAGACGGCGTTCTCGTTTTCCTCGCCGGTGCGGATGCGCACGATGCGCTCCACGCCGGTGACGAAGATCTTGCCGTCGCCGATCTTGCCGGTGCGCGCGGAATTGACGATGGCTTCGATACAGCGCTCCACGTCGCCTTCGTTGACGACCACTTCCACCTTCATCTTCGGCAGGAAGTCGACTACGTATTCCGCACCACGATAGAGCTCGGTGTGCCCCTTCTGGCGCCCGAAGCCCTTGACCTCGGTCACTGTGAGCCCGGTAACGCCCACCTCAGCCAGGGCTTCGCGTACGTCCTCGAGCTTGAAGGGTTTGACGATGGCGGTGATCTGCTTCATGGTTTTTGCGCTCCGGCGGTTTCGTTGAACTTGCTGGTGATAGGGTAACGCCAATCCTTGCCGAAACTCCGGTGGGTCACCCGAATGCCCACAGGCGCCTGGCGCCGCTTGTATTCGTTGAGCTTGATGAGCCGCGCAACCCGCTCGACCACCGCGCGCTCGTAGCCGGCGGCGATGATCTCGTCGATGCCCTCGTCGTCCTGCATGTAGCGTGCCAGGATGCCGTCGAGGATGTCGTAGGGCGGCAGGCTGTCCTGGTCGGTCTGGTCGGGCCGCAGCTCGGCGCTCGGGGGCCGCGTGATGATGCGGTCGGGAATCGGCGAGGCGCCGGTGCCGTACGGGTCGTGGGCATTGCGCCAGCGGGCCAGCGCGAAGACGGTGGTCTTCAGCAGGTCCTTGATGACCGCGAAGCCGCCCGCCATGTCGCCATAGAGCGTGCAGTAGCCGGTAGCCATCTCGCTCTTGTTGCCGGTGGTGAGAACGATCGAGCCGAACTTGTTCGACAGCGCCATCAAAAGCGTGCCGCGGATGCGGGCCTGGAGGTTCTCCTCGGCCGTGTCTTCGGGCAGGCCCTTGAACTCATCAGCGAGTGCGCCCTTGAACGACTCGAAGGTGTGCTTGATCGAGATCTCATCGTAGCGCACGCCCAGGCGCGTGGCCATCTCGCGCGCGTCGATCCAGCTGATGTCGGCGGTGTAGGGCGAAGGCATCATGACGGCACGCACCTTGTCCTTGCCGAGCGCATCGACCGCGACGGCAAGCACCAATGCGGAATCGATACCGCCCGAGAGCCCCAGGATGGCGCCGGGAAAGCCGTTCTTGCCGATGTAGTCGCGCACGCCCAATACCAGTGCATCCCACAGCTGGGCTTCCGCTTCGCGCGGCGCAGCGATGGCCGAAGGCGCCGCCACCACACCCACGCCCTGGGGCGAGCGCTCCAGCTGCATGAAGACCAGGCTCTCCTTGAAACTCTCGGCCTGCATGGCCAGCTCGCCGTCGGCCTGCAGCGCAAAGGAGGCGCCGTCGAAGACCACTTCGTCCTGCCCACCCACCAGATGCGCGTAGGCCAGCGGCAGCCCGACGGCGCGGGCGCGATCGGCCATCCGCGCCACGCGCTCGCCCTCCTTGCCGACGTGGTACGGCGAAGCGTTGATGACGGCCAGCACTTCGGCGCCCGCAGCGCGGGCCAGTTCGGCCGGCTCGTCGAACCAGGCGTCCTCGCAGATCAGCACGCCCACCGAGACGCCGCCGGCCTCGAACACGCAGGTGCCCTGCCCCGGCGTGAAGTAGCGGCGCTCGTCGAACACCTGGTAGTTCGGCAGTTCGCGCTTGGCGTAGGTCTCGAGGATGCGGCCTTCCTTGATGACGCTGGCGGCGTTGTAGCGCATCTGCACCGCCACGGAGCGGCTGCGCAGGCTGCCGCCCGTCGGATGCCCCACCACCACGACCATGTCTTTGAGATCGGCGAGTGCGGCGGCAATGCCTTTCACGGCATCATCGCAGGCTTCGGTGAAGGCGGGACGCAGGAAAAGGTCCTCCGCCGCATAGCCGGCGATCGAGAGTTCGGGCGTCAGCAGAAGACGCGCGCCTTGGGCGTGGGCCTGGCGCGCGGCATCGACGATTTTTTTCGCGTTGCCGGCGAGGTCGCCCACCACAAAATTGAGTTGCGCGATGGCGAGCTTGAGCGTCATACGGAAGGAAGAAAAAGGCTTGAACGATTATGTCATCCGGGTGGTGGCGTCGGTGTCGGACCTGGACCCGAAAGCATGGAACGCCCTCCTCTCAGCCGAGGCGCAGCCCTCGCCCTTCATGCGCCATGAATATCTTTCGGCGCTGCACGACAGCGGCAGCGCCTCGCCCGAAAGCGGCTGGATGCCGCAGTTCATCACCCTGTGGCGCGGCGACGAACTGCGGGCGGCCTGCCCGGCCTACATCAAGACCCACTCCTATGGCGAGTATGTCTTCGACTGGGCCTGGGCCAATGCCTACGAGCAGCACGGGCTTGCCTACTATCCCAAGGCGGTGGTGGCCGTGCCTTTCACGCCGGTGCCCGGCGCACGCCTGCTGGCGCGCGATGCGCAAGACCGCACGCTGCTGGTGCAGGCGCTGGTGGCCTGGTGCAGGAAGGAAGAACTCTCGTCGCTGCATCTGCTGTTCGGCGCGGAGGCGGACATCGCCGCCTGCACCGAAGCGGGCCTGATGCTGCGCAACACGGTGCAGTTCCACTGGACGAATGCCGCCCCGGGAGAGTCGGGCGAAACAGCCGGCTACGCGGACTTCGAGGCCTTTCTCGCCAGCCTGTCCCACGACAAGCGCAAGAAGATCCGCCAGGAGCGCCGCAAGGTGGCCGAAGCCGGCGTGACCTTTCGCTGGTCGCGCGGCGCCCACATCGCCCGCGCGGACTGGGACTTCTTCTATCGCTGCTATGCGCGCACCTATCGCGAGCATGGCAACCCGCCCTACCTCTCGCGCGACTTCTTCCAGCGCATGGCCGACACCATGCCCGAAGCCTGGCTGCTGTTCGTCGCCGAGCGCGAGGGAAAGCCGATTGCCGCGAGCCTGATCGCGCTGTCCACGCACGGGGAGGACGCGCTGGTGGCCTACGGCCGCTACTGGGGCGCCGTGGAGCGCGTCGACTGCCTGCATTTCGAGGCCTGTTACTACCAGCCGCTGGCCTGGTGCATTGCGCATGGCGCCAGGCGCTTCGAAGGGGGCGCGCAGGGCGAGCACAAGATGGCGCGCGCATTGATGCCGGTAAAGACCACCAGCGCCCACTGGCTCGCGCACCCCGGCTTCGCCGACGCGGTCGAGCGCTTTCTCGAGCGCGAGGGCGAAGGCATCGAGAACTACATGGACCACCTGGGCGAACGCAGCCCGTTCAAGGCCGGCTGAGGCGCTGCGGATTGCGGCCGTTCGCTGCAATCGGGGGCTGCTATAAACGCGCCCCGATACAACAACAGAAAGAAACCAATGCCGTTCGTCGGACTGGGGCTGCACATCCTCATTGCGCTGTTCTTCGCCGTGCATGCAATGCGCCATGGCAAGCAGATGTACTGGCTCATCATTCTTTTCAGCTTCCCCCTGCTGGGCAGCATCGTGTACTTTGTGGTCGAGTACCTGCCTGCTTCCCGCATGCAGCGTACCGCCGGCAAGGTGGCAAGCGCAGCCATCGGCCTCATCGACCCCGAGCGCGAGTACCGCGCGGCCACCGAGGCCTACGATCTGGCCCCCACTGCCCAGAACAAGCTGCGCCTCGCCAAGGCCGCGCTCGGCAGGGGCCAGGCTGGCGATGCGGTCGGACACTATCGCGACGCCCTGAAGGGCCCGCTCGCATCCGATCCCGAGTTGCAATTTGGCTTGTCCAGCGCACTGCTGGCCGCGGGCGGCGCGGCTTCAGGCCGCGAAGCGCTGCAGGCGCTCCAAGCCCTGCGCGCCTCGCGCGACGACTACCGCCGGGACGAAGTCGCCGTGCTCACCGCCCGCGCGCTCGCTGCCGATGGGCGCCATGCAGAGGCACGCGAGGCCTTCGAGGCTGCGTTGAGCCAGTACAACACGGTCGAGGCCCGCGCCCGCTACATTGCCTGGCTGGCCGAACAAGGCGACGCCACCGGCGCACAGCGCCAATGGAGCGAACTCCAGCAGGCCGCGCGCCACTGGAACTCGCACGCCCGCTCCGTCAATCGCGAGTGGATGCGGCTGGCCGGCGACGCGGCCCAGCGCTGAGGCAGCCGATTACTTCTTGTAGGCAGCGATGCCGTCGACGACTTCCTTCTTGGCCGCGTCGATGCCTTCCCAGCCCAGCACCTTGACCCACTTGCCGGCTTCCAGGTCCTTGTAGTGCTCGAAGAAGTGGCTGATGGCCTTCAGGCGCATCGGGTTCACGTCGTCGACCGACTTCCAGTGGCTGTAGATCGGCAGCACCTTGTCGGTGGGCACGGCCAGCACCTTGCCGTCCACGCCGGCTTCGTCTTCCATCATCAGGATGCCGAGCGGGCGGCACGGCACCACGACGCCGGGCAAGAGCGGGTACGGCGCGATCACCAGCACGTCAACCGGGTCGCCATCGCCGGAGAGGGTCTGCGGCACGTAGCCGTAGTTGGCCGGGTAGTACATCGCGGTCGTCATGAAGCGGTCCACGAAGATCGCGCCCGATTCCTTGTCGACTTCGTACTTGATCGGGTCGGCGTTCATCGGGATTTCGATCACGACGTTGAAGGCGTCGGGGATGTTCTTGCCGGGGGAGACTTTGTCGAAGGACATGACGTTTTCGAGTAGTTGAAAGTATGAGGAGGAGATGGGGACAAACCCGGAGTTTACTTTCCGTGTCGCGGCCCGGTCGCACACGTTTTGGTTTTTGCCTGTAAATTGCACCCGTTGGCCAATCGGCTCCGCACCTTGGTGCTGCGAGCTTCGAGGAAGCAACGCGACGGAAAACCTGGGTCCCGTACGCGTTGCGCGCAGGACCCATGCTGTCCGTCTCCACTAGTCACAACGAACGAATGGAGAAGCAAAGCATGATCGGCAACACCCCCCTGATACTCGCCATCGTCTGCGGCCTCGTGGCCGTCGGCTACGGTTTCTGGGCCCGAAGTTGGATTCTCGCCAAGGATCCCGGCAACGCGCGGATGCAGGAGATCGCGGCCGCCATCCAGGCCGGCGCGTCGGCCTACCTCGCCAAGCAGTACACCACCATCGCGGTGGTCGGCGTGGTCCTGGCCATCCTCATCGGCATCTTTCTGGATGCGACCACGGCCATCGGCTTCGTGGTGGGCGCGGTGCTTTCGGGCGCCTGCGGCTTCATCGGCATGAACGTGTCGGTGCGCGCCAACGTGCGCACCGCGCAGGCGGCCACGCAAGGCATCGGCCCGGCGCTCGACGTCGCGTTCCGCGGCGGCGCCATCACGGGCATGCTGGTGGTGGGACTGGGGTTGCTGGGCGTCTCGGTCTTCTACTGGTTCCTGGCGGGCAACGGCAACCTCACGCAGGACCGCAGCCTCTCGGCCATCCTCAATCCGCTGATCGGCTTCGCCTTCGGCTCCTCGCTGATCTCGATCTTCGCGCGGCTGGGCGGCGGCATCTTCACCAAGGGCGCCGACGTGGGCGCCGACCTGGTGGGCAAGGTCGAGGCCGGCATTCCGGAAGACGACCCGCGCAACCCGGCCGTCATTGCGGACAACGTGGGCGACAACGTCGGCGACTGCGCCGGCATGGCGGCCGACCTGTTCGAAACCTATGCCGTCACGCTGATCGCCACCATGGTGCTGGGCGCGCTGATGGTCACGGCAGCGCCGCTCAATGCGGTGCTCTATCCGCTGGCACTGGGCGGCGTGTCGATCATCGCGTCGATCATCGGCTGCTTCTTCGTCAAGGCATCGCCGGGCATGACCAACGTGATGCCGGCGCTCTACAAAGGCCTGGCGGTCGCGGGCATCCTCTCTTTGATCGCGTTCTGGTTCGTCACGAGCTGGCTCATTCCCGACAACGCCATTGCCCCGAGCGGCAGCCAGCTCAAGCTGTTCGGCGCCTGCTTCGTGGGCCTGGCGCTGACCGCCGCGCTGGTATGGATCACCGAGTACTACACCGGCACGCAGTACAAGCCGGTGCAGCACATCGCGCAGGCCTCGACCACGGGCCACGGCACCAACATCATCGCGGGCCTGGGCGTCTCGATGCGCTCGACGGCATGGCCGGTGATCTGCGTCTGCGTGGCCATCATGGCCTCGTATGCGCTCGCCGGGCTGTTCGGCATTGCGGTGGCCGCGACGGCCATGCTCAGCATGGCGGGCATCGTGGTGGCGCTCGATGCCTACGGCCCCATCACCGACAACGCCGGCGGCATCGCCGAGATGAGCGAACTGCCCGACAGCGTGCGCGCCGTGACCGACCCGCTCGACGCGGTCGGCAACACGACCAAGGCCGTGACCAAAGGCTACGCGATCGGCTCGGCCGGCCTCGCCTCGCTGGTGCTCTTTGCCGACTACACCCACAAGCTGGAGAGCTTCGGGCTGAACATCAGCTTCAACCTGAGCGACCCGATGGTGATCGTCGGCCTGTTCATCGGCGGGCTGATTCCCTACCTGTTCGGCGCCATGGCCATGGAGGCCGTGGGCCGCGCGGCCGGTGCGGTGGTCGAGGAGGTGCGCCGGCAGTTCCGCGAGATCCCCGGCATCATGGAAGGCACCGGCAAGCCCGAATACGGCAAGGCCGTGGGCATGCTGACCGGCGCGGCCATCAAGGAGATGATGATCCCCTCGCTGCTGCCGGTGGTGGTGCCGATCCTGGTGGGGCTGGTGCTGGGGCCGAAGGCGCTCGGCGGCCTGCTGATGGGCACCATCGTCACGGGCCTGTTCGTCGCCATTTCGATGTGCACGGGCGGCGGCGCGTGGGACAACGCCAAGAAGTACATCGAGGACGGCCACCACGGCGGCAAGGGCTCCGAGGCGCACAAGGCCGCCGTCACCGGCGACACCGTGGGCGACCCCTACAAGGACACGGCCGGCCCGGCGGTGAATCCGCTCATCAAGATCATCAACATCGTGGCGCTGCTGATCGTGCCGCTGGTGGTCAAGTTCCATGCCGGCGATGCGGCCGCGGCCGTACCGCACAAGGTCGAGACGCCGCCGGCAGCGACTGCGCCGGCCGCCGCTGCCCCGCCCTCTGCGCCCGCAGCGCCGGCGGCAGCGGTGGCCTCCGGCGCCGTGGCAGCCGCCGACGCCGCGGCCGTGAAGGTCGAGAACGGCGTGGTGAAGTTCTACTTCGAGAGCGGCAAGGCCGAGCTCGCGCCCAATGCCAAGGAGGCGCTGGCCGACGTCATCAGGGCCGTGCAGAGCGGCAGCGTCCTGCTTGTGAGCGGCTACCACGATGCAAGTGGCGATCCGGCCAAGAACGCCGAGCTCGCCAAGCAGCGCGCCATGGCCGTGGGCGATGCGCTGAAGGCCGCCGGCGCCCCTGCGGACAAGATCGAGCTTGCCAAGCCCGAGCAGACCCAGGCGGACGGGCCCGCGAGCGAAGCCCGCCGCGTCGAAGTGAAGGTCAAGGCCTGATGCCCTCCGCAGAAAGACTCGAGGCCTTTATTGCCGCCGTGGAAAGCGGCGCGCACGCCCGAGCCATCGAGAACTACTACACCGAGGACGCGACCATGCGCGAGAACCAGGCCGAGCCCCGGCGCGGCCGCAGCGCGCTGGTTGCGCGCGAGCAGGCGACGCTGGACCGCACCGCCTCGGTGGTTTCGACCTGCGTACGGCCGGTGTTCGTGAACGGCGAACACGTGGTGATCCGCTGGGTCTTCGATTTCCGCTTCAAGGACGGCAAGGCCATGCGCATGGAAGAGCTCGCCTGGCAGCGCTGGGAGGGCGAGCGCATTGCGCAGGAAGAGTTCTTCTACGACCCGGCGCAGGCCAGGCCCGCCTGACGCTCTCGCTATCTGGCGCTCTCGGCCGCCACCGCGCGCACCAGGCGCGTGGCCGGCGCCACCAACTGGCCGAGTTCACCGACCCGGTCCTGCTCGATGGCCTGGAGCACCAGTTCGTTGATGCCGCCCACCACGGTCATCGCCAATTCGCTCGTCAGGTGCCCCACCGGGCCGCTGTTCGCGCCGCCGCCGTTGATGGCCGCCTGGATGAAGCCGGCGATTTCGCCGTTCACCCGGCGCCGCGCCGCCAGCCCCGGCATGCCCAGGCCGAGGATCTCGACGAACAGCGTGCGCAGCAGCGCCGGGTCCTGCGCGAGGTAGTCGAAATACGCGGTGATCGTCCGCTCCACCTGCGCATGCCAGGGTTGCGCCGGATCGAAGGCCTCGCTCACGGCGCGCAGCGCCAGCTTGCTGGCCGCCTCGTACAGCGCAATCAGGCACTCCGACTTGGTCGTGAAGTGCTCGTAGAAGGTGCGGCGCGAAACAGCGGCCTCGCGCACGATGTCGGCGATGGTGGTGTCCGCGTAGCCCTTCGCGGCCACGGCGCGCGCCATGCCTTCCAGCAACCGGGCGTAGTGCTCAGGGGCCGGTTCTGCAGAGGGGGCGGCAAGGGCTGGTTTTTCGGTCGCGATGCTCATGGAAAAGACATTGTCCTCCGCATTGGTACTTGACGGTACCAGCCGTGGGGCGCACCATGCCGGAAATTGGTACGAACATGTACCACATTGCATTTTCCAAGGAAAATCCGCCATGACCGATCTTGTGGTGCGCCGCCTTCTGATCGACCTGCAGACCCCATTCGACCGCAACTGGTGCGGCGGCGACGCATTCTCCACCGCCTTTTTCAATGCGCTGTCGATGAGCTTCCCGTTCGGCGAGCAGTTCTTCATCGATGCCGTGCGCGACGCGGCGGCCACGCTGCCGGCGCAAACGCAGGAAGCGCTTCGTGCCGACGTGCGCGGCTTCATCGGCCAGGAGGCCACGCACCGGCGCATTCATTCGCTTTTCAACACCCACCTGCAGGATCAGGGCCTGGTGGACGGCTGGACGCTCCGCGCCGCCGGGCGCATGCAGTTGCTGGAGGGTGCCGATCCGCGCCATGCGCTGGCGGCCACCGCGGCCACCGAACACTTCACTGCCATGTTCGCCGAATGGCTGCTCGCCCATCCCCAAGTGCTCGACGGCGCCGAGCCGCGGCTGCGCACCATGTGGCTCTGGCACAGCGCCGAAGAACTGGAGCACAAGGCGGTCGCCTTCGATATTTACAAGGCTGCGCAAGGGTCCGACGCCTGGCGCAAGCGCTGGTTCCGGCGCGTGACCCTGATGTTCCTGGGCGACCTGATGCGCCAGACCGCCGACAACCTGCGCCGCGAAGGCCAGCTGTGGACATGGGCGACCTGGAAGAGCGCCGCGCGCATCCTGCTTGGCAGAGGCGGCCTGTTCAGCAGCAACTGGCGGGCCTGGCGCAGCTACTTTCGCGCCGATTTCCACCCGGCGCAGCAGGACAGCAGCCTGTCGGCACGCTGGCTCGAGAACAACCGCGCGCAATACACGCCTGTGGGCGCGGCGGCCGAGGCTCTTCAGTAGAAACTGGCCCGGTGGGTGGGAGGAGTGGCGGCGGCCCGCTGTTCGGGGCGCATGGCCAGGTCGTGCAGGGTGTCGAAGTCCGAAGGGGCATCCGGAACGCGCATCACGGTTTCCTGTTCGGTCAGCGAAGCCACCCACAGGCCCGCGGCCGACTCGGCGGGCTCGTCGTTGGCAAAGGTGCCGTCGCGGATGTAGAGGGTTTCGCCATCGGGGCGTTCGGCGTGCAATTCGATCAGGCGCGAAATCGAAAAGTTGTAGGTCACCAGCTTTTCGCGCGTATTGCGGTCCTTGCCGCCGCAATTGAACGAGCCTTCTGCCGCAATGACGATGCAGGAGCCCTCCACGCCCTCGTCGACGTGGCTCCCGGTACGCCAGATGGCATTGGGGAGCCGCGCGCGCACCTTGTCGATCACCAGGTCGCGCTGCTTGTTGAGGCTGCCCAGCGGTGGAACCAGCGAGCGCAATTGGCGCAGGCGCTCCGCAAAGATGTTGTCCATGAGGAATTCCACATGGTGCGTCGCACTGCCGGAGGAACGCTTGACCACCTGCATGACCACGTGGCGCGACTTGTTCATTGCAGATTCCTTCCGCAAATCGCCCGGCCTCGGGCGTTATTGCATATACACAAAATCATTTGCCATCGACTACAAATTAGAACTTTTGACTGATGCAATAAATGCATCAATTGTGTCCAACTGTATATCGATTGCAGGGGATTTGGAAAGAAAATCTGCAATGCGCGCGCTCGGGCATGTCGCCAAGGCGTCGCCCGGCCCTGCTAGGCCGGCGAATCCGGTTTATTCAAGGGATTCGTCGAGCGCCTTGCACGAGGGTGCGCAAACGGTTTGCGACTTGCCCAGCACCTGGCGGGTGCGCAATTGCGACCGCACACGGTGCTTTCCGCACATGAAGCAGGACATGGTCGCCCCGCTGAACGACGCCGAAGCGCGGAACGGAGAGCCCGGCGCCTTCGATTTGTAACGCAGGCCATCGGCCACGACGGCGGTCTTGACCTCAGCTTTGGCCATCGGCTTTGTCCTTTTTCGGTTCAGTGTTGCGCATGGCGCGTGCAATGGCTTCTCTCGCGCTGACTTCGGCTGCAAGCGCCGTGTCGAGCGCCGAGCGGCAGAGGCCGGCATGTTGGTAATTGAGGTTTTCGTAGACCTCGGCGGCAGCAGGATAGGCGTCGAGCAGACGGCCGAGGTCGGCGCCCGGTTCGACGTCGTTGAATTCGTGCACCAAGTGTTCTACCACCGAGCGGTATTGCTCGGCGCCTACGGGGACGGCACTGTGCTCAAGCCGCTCAAGCAGTTGAGCCAGCACGTGGGTCACTGCCAGATCGGTCTTGGGAGACGGATTATGGGTCGTGTTCATGGATTGCATCTGGGGGCAGCATACGCTTATGCAAGTGGCTGCTCTGGCATGGGGGTTGCCCCGTGCGCAGCCTGCATGCGCCGCAGCAGGCTGTGCAGCATCTCCGTCGACAGCCCGTGAATGACCAGCCGGTGCCCGGCCCGCAGGGTCGAAAGCGGCACCAGCGGATGCTTGTTGTTCACCAGGATGAGGTGCTCGGGGGCGCCCAGCAAGGTGGCCGCGTAGATGCCGATGGTTTCATCCAGTTGCAGCGAATTGGCGGCGCGCCAGAAATCGTTGTCGGTCAGCATCAGCTGGTACAGCGGCGTGAAAAGCTCGATGGCGCTCTGCAGGTCGAGGAAATTGAGCCTGCCGCGCGGCATGTCCGAAAGCCGCAGGCCCGGATCCTTGATCATCGAAAAATCGACCTGGGGCGCCTTGCCCAGCACCAGCCCCTTGTCGCGCAGCGCCTGGTTCAGCCGGATCACGAAATTGAAGAGATTCAGGTCGTGCTTCAGGAAGGTCTCGTCCTTGAGCGCATCGATGTCGGCCGGCTCCAGCGGCGACGTGCCCACGGGCGCCGGCGAATTGCGGCCGATGAAGCCCAGCACCTGCGAGCCGAGGTGGAAATGCCGCAGGATCAGCCAGTTCGCTTCCGGCGAGACGAAGCGCTTCAGCCCCCAGGCCAGCAGCCGGTGCAGCAGCTTCGAATGCGACCAGTTGCGCGGCACGAACACCTTCACCACCTGGATCAGGATGATCGTGAGCCGCGCGACCGGGCGCAGGAACGGCAGCAGGTACTGGCGCGAGCGCGAGCTCGAGTCGACCAGCCACGCTGCCTTGACCTCGTCGGGCAGCGGCGTGCTCTGGTCCAGGTAGAGGGCGAGCCAGGGACTGGGATCGCGCTCGTCGTGCCCCCGGGCAAGAAAATCAGGCGTTCGGCTCATGTGGCATCCGCTCCGTGATCTGCTGAAACTGCATCAGGTACAGCGCGGCTGTGTGGCGCGCCGTATCGATGATCTGGCGGGCCGCCCGGCCCCGGCCTTCGGCGCCCTCGCCGCCTTCCACGGCCATCACCATCTCGACCGCGGCGAGCCAGCGGTTCAGGTGGTTCTCGTCGTTGTGGCCGTGGTATTCGAGAAAGCGGAAGGCGTCGGGCGGCAACTTCAGGCCGGCCTTGATCAGCGGCAGCAGCGCGGGAACGATGCGCTGGCCCGTGCCCTCGATGATGTAGATCGCGCCCAGCAGGCCGATCGGGTTGCGCGTGGCGGCCAGGCCGTGCAGGTAGGCGTTGAGCGCCTCCCCGCCGGGGTTGCGGCGCAGATCGTCGATCCGCGCCACGGTGCCGCCGGCCTTCCGGTAGTCGCTGAAGAGGATGTTGAAGTCGTCCTGCTCCTCGCCCGCATGCACGTCGATCAGCGCGGCCAGCGCCTGGTACGGGCCGGTCAGCGACGCGGCGCCCTCGCGCATCCAGCGGCTGCCTTCGCGGACCTGCGGGACCCACTGTTCCATCCAGTTCAGGTAGTCGGGCAAGGCAAGGCGGCGCTCGCGGATCTGGCGGATCAGCGGCGTGCGCCAGGCGCGCGAGCGGTAGTCGTGCCAGATGCCGGCCAGTTCGGTCAGCAGTGCACCGAGCCCTTCGGGCGCGGCGGCCGGATCGTGAGGCGGCGCGATCGCGGCTTCGTCGTCCGCGGCCGCGCCGGCCGTCGTGCGCGGCCCGGCCAGCGCCCCGGCGGGCGCCTCGGCAGCCTCGACCTCCAGCAGCATGTAGGCGGCCATGAAACGCCCCGATTCCGGCACGTAGCAGAAGATCTGTTCCCCGGGCTTCAGCGCCTTGGTGTGCAGGAACTCCGACAGCATGATCAGGATCGACGCGGCCCCCGTGTTGCCACGCCAGGCCAGGTTGCTCCACCAGCGCTCGCGTGGAATGGCGAGGTCGGCCTTGGCCATCAGGTCCTCGACCACGGGGATGAATTTCTCCGACGAGTAGTGGCACAGGAAATGGTCGATCCGCTTCGGATCGAGCCATCCGCCCTGCACCAGCGTTGCGTATTCATGAATGCCGATGTCGAACAGGTGCGGCAGCAGGCGGATGTCCTGCCGCAGCGACAAGGCACCCGCCGCCTCCGCTTCGGCCCACGAGCCGAAGTCGAGATGGCCGCGCGCGCGGTCCTCGGTCAGGCCCAGCTGCATGCAGACCGGATAGTCCCCCGAGAACGCGCGCTGGTGCACCCACTTGAGCCGCAGGCGCAGCCCGGGGTTGCCGGCCAGCGCGGGCGTGCCGCCCGACAGCAGCAGCGCGCCCGCACCGTCGGAGAGCATCCAGCGCAGGAAGTGCGAATCGAAGTCGGTTTCGTAGCCGCGCGCTGCAAAGCGCGAGCGCTTGAAAAGCCGCGACGGCATTTCGCTGGCCACCGCCAGCGCGCTGCGGTGCGCCCCCAGTTCGATGCCCTGCGCGGCCGACTGGATGGCCGACACGCCCGCGGCGCAGATGCCGTGTACCGACAGCGTCTCCATGGGCGGTGCCGCCAGTTCGCCCTGGATCATGTTGGCAAAGCCGGGCATCAGCGTGTCGCCGCCCGAAGAGCCGCTGGCCAGCAGCGACACGCGCGACAGCTCGGCACCACCGCGCTGCAGGCAGTCGCGGATCGCGCCTGCCGCCAGCTGCGCATTGGTGTGGCGCGTCACGCCCTCCTCGTCGATCGCATAGTGCCGCGTGAGGATGCCGTTCTCGGCCAGGATGCGCCGCTTGATGCGCTCCGACATCCGGTTGAGCGGCGCGATGTAGGCGTCCATGCGCTCGTTGGGAATGGGCTCGCCGGGCATGAAGTAGCCGGCGCTCTCGATGTACACGCGTTGGAATGGGACGGGCATGGTTCAGTGGGTTGAAGACTCGGGCGGCACGGGCACGGACGGCATCAGCGAGCGGCTGCGAAAACGCGGCCACAGCGCTCCGAGCACGAACACGCGAACCATGTAGGGCACCAGCCCCTGCTCGTTGAGCGCAGGGTCGACTTGCGCGCGGTAGCGCGTGCGGTGCAGTTGCGCGAGCTCGGACCAGTGGACATGCGGGTTCTCGTGATGTGCGGTGTGCAGGCCGATGTTGAACAACAAGGGGTTCACCAGCCCCTCGAAATTGCGCGCGTAGTTCAGTCGGGTACCCGCGGTATCGCGCCGCGCCTCCTCGTCCGGCCCGAGCCGGCGTCCGTCGGCATGCGCATGCTGCAGATAGTTGGTCGCCAGCAGCCAATGCAGCCCGTGGAGCTGGGGCACGATCACCAACAGCAGGGCCTTGCGCCAGTCGAGCAGCAACAGCGCGCCCCAGCTGCCGAGCCACAGGGCGTACTGCGCCATGCAGTAGCGCCAGGGTCCCGGCCGGTAGCTGCGAAGCCGGCCGAGCCAGCCGAAGAACACCGGCACCAGCACCCACACGGCCTGGAACGGATGCAGCAGGTAGCCCCGCAGATGGTTGGTGTCGCCGCCGAAGCGGTAGGTGCGCGCGACGTCCTGCGGCCCATGCCGATGGCGATGGTGGTTGGCCACGTGCGCCGGCCAGAAGACGAAGGTCGGGTGACCCTGCAACAGCGTGATCCAGAAGTCGGTGATCCGGTTCATGCGGCGCCCGCGCCACATGCGCAGGTGCACATGGTTGTGGTGGATCACACCCACGCCCAGCGTCAGGAACAGCATCGGCGCGTAGAGCAGCACGGCAAAGCCGTGCACCCACTGCCAGGCCGCCAGCGCCGGGAGCGCCACCAGGTACGCCAGGCTCTGCCAGTCGCGCCCATGGCGAAGGCGCGCCGGCCGGCGCGGCGCCTCAGGCCGGCGTGCCATGCTGCCGTTGGCGTTGCTGCTTCTCGCGGAAGGCCAGGAACTGCGGCTCGGCCGCATCGGCGGCAATGCGCGTGCCGAACAACCGGTCCATGAAAGTGAACTGGAAGCCGTAGTTGCCGCTGTGGCAGGCGTGGTGCAAATGGTGCCGGCGGCTCGCGGCAAACCAGTGGCTGTACGGCGCCCGGGGAAAGAAGTCGTAGTTCGAGTGCCCGATGCTGTTGAAGAACAGGCTGAACAGCGGCACCGACGCGAGCGACCAGAAGCTGAAGTCATGCAGCAGCATCGGCAGCAGGATCACGTTGCCGAGCATGGCCGCCTCGATCGGGTGGAAGCTGTAGGTGGCCCACGGCGTGGTCACGACCGAGCGGTGATGCGGCCCGTGAAAGCGCCGCAGCCAGCGCGTGTGCAGCAGCCGATGGTTGAACCAGAAATGAACGTCGTTCCAGATCGCGAGCGCCAGGATTTCGATGGCGACCTGGCGCCAGCCGGCGTCGGCATCGAGCCGCGCCCAGCCCAGCTGGAGCAGGCCCCACGGAAACACCATGCCCAGCCCGAACACCAGCACCGACACGCCCGACTGCGCCAGTTCGCGGCGCAACTGCCCCGGCTGCAGCGGCCGCGGGTCGAGCACGCGCCCGATGCCGAGCGCGGGCAGCACCCGCCGGGTCAGAAGCCAGTTGAAGGCGCCGAATCCCAGGTAGATGCCGCCGAAAAAAATCAGCCCCCAGAACATCACCTGCAGGGCCGACAACGAAATGAAGCTTTGCGCCATCCCCCGAGGCTACAACAGCATTTCGGGAACCAGGGGCGCAATGATCAGGTTGTGAAGCCGCTGGAAGAAGCTCGATTCCGGCTCCGAGGTGAGGATGACTTCCTTTTCGCCATCGGTCGTGAGCCACTGCAGCGTGCCGGTCTCCTTGGCAATGCGCAGCCGGTACGAGTTCTGCAGCTTGCTGATGTTGATGACGCGCAGCATCTCGCGCGCCAGCTGCGGGCTGTCGACCACCACGCCCATCTCGGTGTTCTGGCTCGCCGAGCGCGGATCGAGGTTCATCGAGCCGATGAAGATGCGCGTCTTGTCGATGGCGGCGGTCTTGGAGTGCAGCCGCCCCAGCGACTTGCCGAACATGCCGAAGCGCTCGCCCGCGGTGGTGCGCTGCGGGCTCAGCTCGTACAGGTCGGCGCCGCTCCTGAGCAGCCGCTCGCGGTAGCGCGCATAGCCGGTGTGCACCAGCGGTTCGTCGTTGGCGGCCAGCGAATTGGTCAGCAGCGTGAGCTTGACCTTGCGCCTGGCCAGGTCCTCGAAAGCCGCCATGCCGCGTTCGCCCGGCACCAGGTAGGGGGAGGTCAGGTCGACTTCGAACTTGGCGTCCATCAGCAGCGTCCAGACCTTCATCGTCACGCTGGTGGCAATGGCTTCGTCCTCGGTCATCGTGGTGGGCTTGGTGGGCGGATCGGCAATGGCGCGGGCCTCGCCCCACAACAGCCCCATGCGCCCGCCGTCGAGCTCTTCCGCGATCGGCCCGTAGCCCAGCACGTCGGACGGCGGCAGCACGATCTTCGGCGGCGGCGCGGCCATGCCGATCCAGGCGTCGAAGTCGGCGACCGTGGGCTTGCGGCCGCCCTCGCCGCGCACGATGTCGGCAATGGGCCAGACCTGCTCGCTGTTCCAGTAGGCATCGAAGATCGATTCGAGCTGCGGCAGCACCTTGCCCACGACGAGCGCGTCCATGTCGATGAAGTTCTGCGCCTCGCTCAGCACGAAATACTCGTCGGCGATGTTGCGCCCCCCCACCACCGCCATGACGCCGTCGGCGATGAACAGCTTGTTGTGCATGCGGTGGTTGAGCCGCCCGATCTCGTGCGGCGAGGCCACGAAGCGCGAGAGAAAACCGTTGCGTCCGCAGCAGAACGGATTGAACAGCCGCACCTCCATGTTGGGCGTGGCGGAAAGCGCGAGCAGCGGCTGCTGGCTCTTGACGGTATAGAGATCGTCCACCAGCAGCCGCACCTGCACCCCGCGCCCGGCCGCCTCGCGCAGCGCACGCATCAAGAGGCGGCCGGTGGCGTCGTTCTCGAACTGGTAGTACTGGACCACCAGCGAGCGCTGGGCGCGCTGCGCCAGCTGGACGCGCGCGTCGAGCGAATACACGCCGAGCGGCATCAGCCGGAAGCCCGAGTGCTCGCCGGGCGGCGTCGAGGCGGCCGCGATGCGTGCCAGCGTGGTGGACGGATCGGCCGCTGCGGCATTCACCGCCGCCCGCTCGTGCGCCGGCGGCAGCGAGCCGCACGCCGCCAGCGCCGCGGCCATGGCGCCGGCAAGACAGATACGCAGAAGTGGGGTCCAGAGGTTCATGATGGCATCCTAGAATTCGTTTCACCCCTGCTCGGAGTTACACCATGGCAAGACCGATCCTCTCACGCATCGCCCTGATATCGATCGCAGCCGGGCTGGCATTCCCCGCCGGGGCCGCACTGGACATCGGCGACCCGGTGCCCAGGTTCACCGCCAACGCCGCGCTGGGCGGCAAGACTTTCCGCTATTCGCTGGCCGAGGCGCTGGCCAAGGGCCCGGTGGTGGTGTACTTCTTTCCGGCGGCCGACTCCAGCGATTGTTCGATCGAAGCGCATGCCTTCGCCGAAGCCATCGACCAGTTCGCCGCGCTCGGCGCCACCGTCATCGGCGTGTCGGCCGACGACATCGACACGCTCTCGAAGTTCTCGGTCAAGTCCTGCCAGAGCCGCTTTCCGGTGGCCTCGGACGAATCGAAATCCGTGATCAACGGCTTCGACGCCCTGATGCAGACCCGGCCCGACTTTGCCAATCGCCTGTCCTACGTGATCGCGCCGAACGGCACCGTCGCGTACTACTACCAGAACCTGAATCCGGACAAGCACGTGGAGCGCATGCTCAACGCGATCCGGGCGCTGCCCCGGCCGGGCGCACCCAGGTAGCGGGTGCAAAATCCCGTCCCATGCAACTCAACTTCATCGCCAACGCCGACGTCCCGTCATCCTCCGGCCGCACCCTGCAGGTGCTCGACCCTTCCGACGGCCAGCCTTTCGACGAAATCCAGCGCAGCAATGCCGCTGACATCGACTCCGCCGTGCGCGCGGCGCGCGACTGCTTCGAGGGCGTCTGGCACAAGGTGAGCGCGGCCGACCGCAGCCGCCTGCTCTACAGGCTCTCGCAGAAGATCGCCGAGCACGTCGACGAGCTCGCGCTCATCGAGCAGCGCGATTGCGGCAAGCCGGTGAAGCAGGCCCGCGCCGACGCGCTCGCGCTGGTGCGCTATTTCGAGTTCTATGCCGGCGCCTGCGACAAGCTGCACGGCGAAACCATTCCCTACCAGGACGGCTACAGCGTCTTCACCTGGCGCGAGCCGCACGGCGTCACCGGCCACATCATTCCGTGGAACTACCCGATGCAGATCTTCGGGCGCAGCGTGGGCGGCGCCCTGGCGGCCGGCAACGTGTGCGTGGTGAAGCCGGCGGAAGATGCCTGCCTTTCCCTCATTCGCGTGGCGCAGCTCGCGGCCGAGGTCGGCTTTCCGGCCGGTGCGCTCAACATCGTGACGGGCTACGGCCACGAAGTGGGTGACGCGCTTGCGCGGCACGAAGGCATCGACCACATCAGCTTCACCGGCAGCCCGAAGATCGGCACGCTGATCCAGCAGGTGGCGGCCGAGCGGCATTGCCCGGTCACGCTCGAGCTCGGCGGCAAGAGCCCGCAGATCATCTTTGCCGACGCCGATCTCGACGCGGCCATTCCGGTGATCATCAACGCCATCGTGCAGAACGCCGGCCAGACCTGTTCGGCAGGCTCGCGCGTGCTGATCCAGCGCGGCATCTACGAGCCGCTGCTCGAGCGCCTCGGCCGTGCCTTCGAGGCCCTGCGCGTCGGCCCCGCAGCCATGGACCTGGACGTCGGCCCGCTGATCCGCCAGACGCAGCAGCAGCGCGTGTGGGATTTCCTGAGCGATGCCCAGGTGGCGGGAATCCCCATGGTGGCCCACGGCATCGTGGTCGACGAGGCGCCCGAAACCGGCTTCTACCAGGCCCCCACCCTGCTGCGCGACGTGCCGGTGAACCACCGACTGGCGCAGGAAGAGGTGTTCGGCCCGGTGCTCGCCGCGATGCAGTTCACCGACGAGGACGAAGCGGTGGCGCTCGCCAACGCCACGCAGTTCGGCCTCGTGGCCGGTGTCTGGACGACCGACGGTGCGCGCCAGTTCCGCATGGCCAAGCGGGTGCGCAGCGGCCAGGTGTTCATCAACAATTACGGCGCCGGCGGCGGCGTGGAACTGCCGTTCGGCGGCGTCAAGTCGTCGGGCTACGGGCGCGAGAAGGGCTTCGAGGCGCTCTACGGCTTCACCACGCTCAAGACCGTCGCCGTCAAGCACGGCTGAGGCGCGCGCTGCGTGCGGGGCCGGGTTCCGGGCGGCACTCGCCGAGGAGTAGCCCTTTCGGGATCGGCCCGCGCCCGATGGAGTAAATTGGCCGCTGTCCATGAACCGCAAAAGCACCACCGTCATTCCGCTCTCCGAAATCGGCCGCGCGCGCCCCGCCGTGGCGGTTCCGGAGGTGGCCGTGCCCGCCACCGGGCGGCTGCTCGACCGCCTGGGTCGGCCGCTGACCGACCTGCGCATCAGCGTGACCGACCGCTGCAACTTCCGCTGCAGCTACTGCATGCCCAAGGATGTGTTCGACAAGGACTACCAGTACCTGCCGCACAGCGCGCTGCTGAGCTTCGAGGAAATGACCCGGCTCGCGCGCCTGTTCGCGGACCACGGCGTGCGCAAGATCCGCCTGACCGGCGGCGAGCCGCTGCTGCGAAAGAACATCGAGGCGCTGGTCGCGCAGCTGTCTGAAATCCGCACCCCGGGTGGCGAACCGCTCGCGCTCACGCTCACCACCAACGGCTCGCTGCTGCAGCGCAAGGCGGCCGCGCTGGCCGCTGCCGGCCTGCAGCGCGTGACCGTGAGCCTCGACAGCCTGGACGACGCGGTGTTCCGCCACATGAACGACGTCGATTTTCCGGTGGCCGACGTGCTCGCCGGCATCGAGGCGGCGCTGGCCGCGGGCCTGGGCCCGCTGAAGGTGAACATGGTGGTCAAGCGCGGCACCAACGAGCAGGAAATCCTGCCGATGGCGCGCTACTTCCGCGACCACCACGGCGGCAAGGTGGTGCTGCGCTTCATCGAATACATGGACGTGGGCGCCACCAACGGCTGGCGCATGGACGAGGTGCTGCCCTCGGCCGAGGTCATTGCCCGCATCGGTGCCGAGTTTCCGCTGGTGCCGCTCGAGCCCAGCGCGCCGGGCGAAACCGCCCAGCGGTGGGCCTACGCCGATGGCGGCGGTGAGATCGGCGTGATCAGCAGCGTCACCCAGGCCTTCTGCCGCGACTGCAGCCGCGCCCGCCTCTCCACCGAGGGCAAGCTCTACCTCTGCCTCTTCGCAAGTGCGGGCCATGACCTGCGCCCCCTGCTGCGCGGCACCGCCACCGATGAGGACATCGGCTCCGCCATCGGCCACATCTGGCAGGGCCGCGCCGACCGCTATTCCGAACTGCGCGCGCTTCGCGGCCCTGAAAGCGGCGAGCACGACGCCAACGACCCCGCGCCTCGCCGCGTCGAAATGAGCTATATCGGCGGATGACCCCAAAAACACAAGATTCCATTTCCCCCAGCGAGATCACCGGCCTGCTGCTGGCCGGCGGCCGCGGTTCGCGCATGGGCGGTATCGACAAGGGCCTGCAGAACTTCAATGGCTCGCCGCTCGCCATGCATGCCGTGCTGCGCCTGGGCATGCAGGTGGGCGAGGTCATGATCAATGCCAACCGCAACCTGGCGGCCTACGAATCCTTCGGCGTTCCGGTCTGGCCCGACAGCCTGGCCGACTATGCCGGCCCGCTGGCAGGCTTCCTGACAGGACTGGAACGCTGCGAAACGCCCTACCTGCTCACCGTGCCCTGCGACACGCCGCTGTTTCCGCTCGATCTGGCGAGCCGGCTGGCCGAGGCCCTGAGGGCCAACGACGCGGAAATCGCCATGGTCAGCGCCCCCGAGGCCGCCGCCGAACCCGGCGCGGCGCCGGTGCTGCGGCCGCAGCCGGTGTTCTGCCTGCTGCGCACCACGCTGCTCGAAAGCCTGGTGAACTTCACCCAGTCCGGCGGCCGCAAGATTGACGCCTGGACCGCGCAGCACCGTACCGTGCTCGTGCCCTTCGACCGCCCCGGCGACGCGCCCGACGCCTTCTTCAATGCCAACACGCTGGCCGAATTGCACGCGCTGGAAAACCGATGAGCCGCATCGCCGACATTGCCGCCGCCCTTGCCGGCTATGACCCCCAGGCGCTGAGCGTCCAGGGCGTCCAGGCCTTCCTGGCGCAGCTCGTGGCGCCCGCCGTGGTGGCCGAGCGCGAAGAAGTCGCGCTGCGCGAAGCGCTGGGCCGCGTGCTGGCCGAAGACATCATCTCGCCGGTCAGCGTGCCGCCGCACGACAACTCCGCGATGGACGGCTTTGCCTTCGACGGCGCGATCCTGCGAGACGATTCGCCCACCGACGCTTCCATCGAGCTGCGCGTGGTGGGCACCGCCTTGGCGGGCGCGGCGTGGCGCGGCACGCTGGCTGCCGGCGACGCGGTTCGCATCATGACGGGAGCGGTCATGCCCGAAGGGCTCGACACCGTGATTCCGCAGGAATTCTGCAAGGTCGACGGCGACCGCGTGCGCTTTCCCGCCAAGGTGCTTCGCCGCGGCGACAACCGCCGCTTCGCAGGCGAAGACCTCATGCAGGGCCAGCCGGCCTTGCGCCGCGGCGAACGCCTGTCGCCCGCCGCGCTGGGCATGGTCGCCAGCCTGGGCCTGCCTTCGGTGCCGGCGCTGCGCCGGCTGCGCGTGGCCTATTTCTCGACCGGCGACGAAATCCTGAGCCTCGGCGAGCCGCCACGCGAAGGCGCGGTGTACGACAGCAACCGCTACACGGTGTTCGGCCTGCTCACGCGACTGGGCTGCGAAGTGGTCGACCTGGGCCTGGTGCGCGACGACCCGGCCACGCTCGGCGCCGCGCTGCAACAGGCCGCGGGCCAGGCCGACGCCATCATCACCAGCGGCGGCGTGAGCGTCGGCGCCGCCGACCATACCCGGGCCGTGATGCAGCAGCTCGGCGACATGGCATTCTGGCGCGTGGCCATGCGCCCCGGCCGGCCGATGGCCGTCGGGCTCGTTCCCCGCAGCCCGCAGGCCTCCCCGCGGCCAGGCTCGGCCGTGCTCTTCGGCCTGCCCGGCAATCCGGTGGCGGTCATGGTCACCTTTCTCGCCTTCGTGCGGCCGGCCTTGCTGCGCATGATGGGCTGCCACGAGATTGCCGCGGCGCCGCCGCCCCTGCTGCGCGCGCGGGCCGCGAGCGCCATCCGCAAGAAACCGGGCCGCACCGAATACCAGCGCGGCTTCGTGCAGGCCGTGGCCGGCGCGCTGCCTGAGGTCCGCATCGCCGGCAACCAGGGCTCCGGCGTGCTGAGTTCGATGGTCGAAGCCAACGGGCTCGTGGTGCTGCACCACGACCAGGGCAATGTGGCCGCGGGCGACGAGGTCGACGTGATGATGCTGGAGGCTTAGAGGGCCAAGGCTCAGATCCGGCCCAGTGCCCTGTCCACGCCTTTGTTGGCGAGCATGTCGGCGCGTTCGTTGCCGACGTCGCCCGAATGGCCCTTGACCCAGCGCCATTCGATTACGTGACCTCCTTCGGCCACCAGCTTGTCGAGTTTCTGCCAGAGCTCGACGTTCTTGACCGGCTGCTTGGTCGAGGTGCGCCAGCCCTTGGCCTTCCAGCCGCGGATCCATTCGGTGATGCCCATGCGCACGTACTGGCTGTCCAGGTAGAGGATGACCTTGCAGGGCCGCTTGAGCGCGGCCAGTCCCTCGATCACGGCGGTGAGCTCCATCCGGTTGTTGGTGGTGTTGAGTTCGCCGCCGAACAGTTCCTTTTCGGTGGCGCCCGACTTGAGCCACGCGCCCCAGCCGCCAGGGCCGGGATTGCCTTTGCACGCACCATCGGTGTAGATCACGACTTCGTTCAAAACGCTCTTTTCCTTCTTCTTTCAATACTTCAATATCAATCGGCGCGGTCGGCCTTGGCCTTGTGCATCTTGCCTGCAATGGGTACCGGCGCGGTGGCGCGCGCCGCTGCGCGGCGCCAGTCGGCGCTCAGCAGGCGCATGCCGCGCACGCGCTTGACGGCCACCAGGAAGTACGCCGCGCCGAAGATGGACCACCAGCGCTCGCCGGCGGCGTCCATCCAGCGGCAGCGCTCGAGCCACGCCTCGCTGCGCACCGCGGGCCGGTAGACGCCGAAGCGCCCCGACTCCACCTCGAAGCTCAGGAGCCGCAGCCAGTCGCGCATGCGCCAATAGCCGATGAACTCGCCGCCCTCGGGCAAAAAGAGATCACCGAAGCCGAGCCGACGGTACAGGTGCGCGCGGCGCTGCCGCATGCCCCAGAGGCTGGCCGGATTGAGCCCGCAGATCACCACGCGGCCCTCGGGTACCAGCACCCGCTCCACTTCGCGCAAGGCCGCGTGGGGGTCCTCGCTGAGCTCCAGCGCATGCGGCAGCACCACCAGGTCGAGGCTGTTGGCAGCAAACGGCAGCGCCGCAAAATCGGTGAACAGCGCCGCCCTGCCGGACGGCTGGATCGGGTCGGGCAGGGCCAGCCAGCGATGCGGCATGCGGTTGGTGCGCAGGCCATCGACGCCGGCGGCGCCGAGCTGCAGCGCGTGGTAGCCGAAAACATCCGCCACGGCCTCGTCGAACTGGGCCTGCTCCCACGCGAGCAGGTAGCGGCCGGGGGGGGTCGCGAACCAATCCTGCAAACCTATAATTTGACCGCTCATGACCCTTGTTCCGCTGCCCGCCTTCGCTGACAACTACATCTGGATGCTGCAGGACGGGTCCAACGCGATCGTGGTGGACCCGGGCGACGCCCAACCCGTGTTCGACGCCTTGGCGCGCGACAAGCTGCAGCTCGCCGCGATTCTAGTCACGCATCATCACCCCGATCACACGGGTGGCGTGGCCGCGCTCCATGCGGCCACCGGCGCACCGGTCTTCGGTCCGGCGCGCGAACGCATTCCGGAGCCGTTCAAGCCGCTGTCGCACGGCGACACGGCCGAGGTGCTCGGGCTGCGCTTTTCGGTCATCGACGTGCCGGGCCACACGGCCGGCCACATCGCGTACTTCCTGCCCGCAAACGCCGGCCGGACGCCGCTTCTTTTTTGCGGCGACACGCTGTTCTCCGGCGGCTGCGGTCGGCTGTTCGAAGGCACGCCGGCGCAAATGCTGGCTTCGCTCGATGCGCTCGCCGCACTGCCGGGCGACACACGCGTATGCTGCGCGCACGAATACACACTTGCTAACCTGCGTTTCGCCCGCGCGGTGGAACCCGGCAATGCCGATCTGACTCAGTACAGCGCGCACTGCGAAAGCCTGCGCGCGCAGGGGCGGCCCACACTGCCCTCGCAACTGGCCACCGAACGCCGGATCAACCCCTTTCTTCGCAGCCGCGAAGCCACTGTCCTTAGAGCGGTGCGCGAGCACGCCGAGCTTTCCGCCGATGCGGCCGAAGCCGACGTGTTTGCTGCGCTGCGCCAATGGAAAAACGACTTCCGATGAAACTTATCGCTGCTGTCTGCCTTGCAGGCTCACTGTTGCTCGCGGGCTGCGCGGGCACCACCAGCTCGTCTTCCTCCACCGCCGCATCCGCGCCATCCTCCGCCGGCGGCACCGGCGCCAAGGCCTCCGGCAGCGCCGCGCCGGTCTACCCGGGTGGCCCGCTCACTCCCATCACCAACAGCGAAGCCCATTCGCAGAGCGTCGTCACGCTGGCGCCGCCCGCCGACATGTGGGACCGCATCCGCCGCGGCTTCAAGATGCCGAACCTCGAGAGCGACCTGGTGCGCGACCGCGAGCAGTGGTATGCCAGCCGGCCCGACTACATCCAGCGCATGACCGAGCGCTCGAACAAGTACATCTTCCACATCGTCGAGGAACTCGAGCGGCGCAACATGCCGACCGAGCTCGCGCTGCTGCCGTACATCGAGAGCGCGTTCAACCCGCAGGCCATTTCCAGCGCGCGCGCCGCGGGCATGTGGCAGTTCATGCCCGCCACCGGCACCGACTTCGACCTCAAGCAGAACATCTTCCGCGACGACAGGCGCGATGTGGTGGCCTCGACGCGCGCCGCACTCGACTACCTGCAAAAGCTCTACGGCATGTTCGGCGACTGGCAGCTCGCCCTGGCCGCCTACAACTGGGGCGAAGGCAGCGTGAGCCGCGCGATCGCCAAGAACCAGCGCCTGGGCCTGCCCACCACCTACAGCGATCTTTCCATGCCGGCCGAAACGCGGCTCTACGTGCCCAAGCTGCAGGCGGTGAAGAACATCGTGGCCAATCCGCAGGCGTTCAACACCGAGCTGCCGCTGATCGCGAACCACCCGTACTTCCAGACCGTGACGCTCACGCGCGACCTCGACGTCGAACTCGCCGCCAAGCTGGCCGACATCCGCCTCGAAGACTTCCGCGCCCTCAATCCGGCCGCGCACAAGCCCGTGCTGCTGGCGGCCGGCACGCCGCAGATCCTCCTGCCCTGGGACAACGCGGCCGTGTTCCAGCGCAACTTCGATGCGTACTCGCAAGGCCAGTACGCCAGCTGGACGGCATGGGTGGTTCCCAACACGATGACGGTGGCCGATGCGGCCCAGCGCTCGGGCATGAGCGAGGCCGACCTGCGCGCGCTCAACAGCATTCCGCCGCGCATGCTCATCAAGGCCGGCTCGACGCTCATCGTGCCGCGCAGCGCCCGCGTCAAGGAGGACGTGACGGCACTGGTGGCGGACAGCGGCCACCTGAGCTTCCAGCCCGAAATCGTCAATCGCCGCACCACCGTCAAGGCCGGACGCAACGACAGCGTGGCCAGCATCGCGCGCCGCTACAAGCTCAAGCCCGACAGCGTGGCCGAGTGGAACGACGTCAAGCTCAACCACGCATTCAAGCGCGGCTACAGCGTGGTGGTGTACCTGCCGGTTCGTGCTGCGCCCGAAGCGCGCGTCGGGTCGGGCGCGGCACGGGCGCACGGCCGAGCCGCCGTTGCCGACAAGCGCGGCGGCAGCCAGGTGAAAGCGGTTGCCGCGCGCGGCCGCAACGTGGTGGTGAAGACGCCGGCAAGCAAGCAGGTGGTGCGCGAGAAGCGCGGCGGCACGCCGTCGAAGAAAAAGCGCTGAACCTTGCCTGCGAGCCGGCGGCAACCGAGGCGCTGCGCTAGAGCTTTTCGGTTTCGCCGCTGCGCGGCTGCCACTTCATCAGCCGCTTCTCGATCAGGCCGACCAGGCCGTCGAGCAAGAGCGCAAAGCCTGTCAGCACCACGATGCCGGCAAAGACGGTGTTCACGTCGAAGGTGCCCTCGGCCTGGAGGATCAGGTAGCCCACGCCGCGTGCCGAGCCCAGGTACTCCCCGACCACCGCGCCAACGAAGGCCAGGCCCACCGAGGTGTGCAGGCTCGAGAACACCCAGCTCGTCGCGCTCGGCAGGTAGACCGTGCGAAGCAGCTGCCGCTGGTTGGCGCCGAGCATCTTCGCGTTGGCCAGCACCACCGGGCTCACCTCGCGCACGCCCTGGTAGACGTTGAAGAACACGATGAAGAACACCAGCGTGACGGCCAGCGCCACCTTGCTCCAGATGCCCAGGCCGAACCACAGCGCGAAGATGGGCGCGAGGATCACGCGCGGCATGGAGTTGGCGGCCTTGATGTAGGGGTCGAGGATCAGGCTCGCGGTGGGTGCCAGCGCCAGCCAGAGCCCGCAGGCCAGCCCGAGCACGGTGCCGATGCCGAAGGCCAGCACCGTCTCGAGCAGCGTGGTGCCCAGGTGCCGGTAGATGTCGGCATTGCCCTTCAGGCCTTCAGGAAACAGCAGGTTCGGCGGCACCTCGAACGGCAGGAACCAGCTCCAGATGCGCCCCGCCACCTGGATCGGCTCACCCAGGAAAAAAGCCACCTGCTGGTTGCGCGAAGCCAGGTGCCAGCCCACCAGGATGATCGCGAGCAGCACCAGCTGCCAGAAGCGCGCGTTGCGTTCGTTCAGGCGCGGCATCATGCGGCCTTCCTCAGCTGCTGCGCATAGCCCTTGAGCACTTCGTCGCGCAGCACCTCCCAGATCTGCGTGTGCAGCTCGACGAAGCGCGGCTGCGTGCGCACCTCGGCCACGTCGCGCGGGCGCGCAAGATCGATCGCGAACTCGCCGATCGGATGCGTGGCCGGCCCGGCCGACAGCACCACCACGCGGTCGCTCATCGCAATGGCCTCGTCGAGGTCGTGCGTAATAAAGAGCACCGCCTTCCGTCCGTGCGAGCCCCCGGGCACTGTGCGCCCACCCCCCGAGGGGGTGAGCTCCTGCCTTGGGGCGGCCCGGCGGCCCTCGCTCGGCGCACTCCAGAGTTCGAGCACCTCGTTCTCCATCAGCTGGCGCGTCTGGATGTCGAGCGCGCTGAAGGGCTCGTCCATGAGGATGATGTCGGGGTCGAGCACCAGCGTCTGCGCGAGCGCCACGCGCTTGCGCATGCCGCCCGAGAGCTGGTGCGGATAGCGGTCGCCAAAGCCCGAGAGGCCCACGCGAGAGAGCCAGGCCTCGGCCTGCCCGCGCGCATCGGCATCGGGCACGCCGCGGTACTGCAGCCCCACCATCACGTTGTCGATGGCGCTTCGCCACGGCATCAGTGCCTCGGTCTGGAACATGTAGCCGGCGCGCGCATTCACGCCCGCGAGCGTCTGGCCGAAGACCTTGACGGTACCCGACGAAGGCTCGAGCAGGCCCGCGCCCACGTTCAGCAGGGTCGACTTGCCGCAGCCCGTGGGGCCCACCACCGAGACGAATTCTCCGGCCCGCACGCGCAGCGTGGTGTCGGCCACCGCGGTGTAGCGCTGGCCCGGATCGTCCTTCGAATGGAAGGTGCAGCTGATGGAGAGAAGCTCGAGTGCGTAGTCGGACATGTCTGGCAGGAATTCTGGCATTGGCCGCCACAAGAAAAAACCCGGCCGAAGCCGGGTCGCGGGGACGTTCGGAATCAGGCTTTGAACCTGTCTTTCGCGCGCCTTGCAAAATCGTTGGTGTAGGTCTTCATGAGATCGATCTTGTCGGGCTTCACTGCGGTGTCGAAGCTCGAGATCGCGGCGAGCGCCGTCTTGGGGCCGTCGGCCGGCACGAGACCGTCGGTGGCGATCGATTCGCGCACCTTGTCGAAGGACGCGAGGTACAGCGCGCGGTCGCCGAGCAGGTAGGTTTCGGGCACTGTCTTGATGATGTCGCCCGGGCCGGCAGTCTGCAGCCACTTGAGGCCGTGCACGATCGCATTGGCCAGCGCCTGGCAGGTGTTGGGATTCTTCTGGATGAAGTCGACCGGCGCATAGAGGCAGGCCGCAGGCATCGGCCCGCCGAACACCTGCTGCGTGCCCTTGAGCGTGCGCGTGTCGCTGATGATCTTCACGTCGCCCTTCTGCTCGAGCATGGTCATGACGGGGTCGGTGTTGCTGATGGCGTCGATCTGGCCCGAGCGCAGCGCCGTGAGCGCGCCGGCCGCCACGCCCACGCCGATGTAGCTCACGTCGCTGGCCTTGAGGCCGCCGCGCGACAGCACCAGGTTGGCCACCATGTTGGTCGAGGAGCCCGGTGCCGAGACGCCGATCTTCTTGCCCTTGAGATCCGCAATGCCGGTGTAGCCCGCCATGTTCTTGGTCGACACGCCCACTGCGATCTGCGGCGCGCGGCCCTGGAGCACGAAGGCCTGGAAGAACTGGTTCTTTGCCTGAAGGTTGATGGTGTGCTCGTAGGCACCGGAGCACACGTCTGCCGATCCGCCCACCACGGCCTGCAGCGCGCGTGCGCCGCCGGCGAAATCGGAGATCTCGACGTCGAGGCCTTCGGCCTTGAAGTAGCCGAGCTGTTCGGAGATGGTGAGCGGCAAATAGTAGAACGCCGCCTTGCCGCCCACCGCAATGGAAATCTTCGTCTTCTCGAGCTTGGCTTGCGCAAAGACCCGCGGCAGCGCGATGGTTGCCGCAGCAACTGCGGAGACTGTCATGAGGGTTCTGCGGTGGAGCATGGAGCAATCCTGCGGGCACTTGATTCTGGTGGACTGAATCGAGCTTAGGGGTGCGCCCCCGTTGCCTGCATCGGGGTCATCCCGTGCGGGTTTCCACGTAAGCATGAAGACCTCCGCGAGGCCTGTGCCAAACGGCCTGTTGCGCGCTGGCGCAGCGGCCGTTTGCGCTCTTAGCGCGCGAGAAAAAGGATCGCGATATTGATCACGAAACCGAGCGCCCAGACCGCACTGCGCACGGAGCCGATGCCCTTGATATAGACCGCGATATAGATCACACGCAGTACGACATAGGCCGCCGCCAGCATGTCGAGCCGCGCCTGATTGGCGCCGAGCTGATGCGCAATGATCACCGCGCCAATGAAGAACGGAAGGCCTTCGAAGCTGTTGGCCTGCGCGCTGTTGGCGCGCGCCCGCCAGCCGCTTTGCCTTGCGGCCCAGTCGCGCGGCTGCACGTTGTCGCGCGGACCAAAGCTGCCGGCCTTGGCGATCCATGCCGCGAAATACGGCAGGCCGCAGGCGATGAACACGCACCAGTAAGCGACGGTGAGCAAGGAAAAAGTCATGGGGATTGCTTGTCTGCTTTCAGCACGGCGGCTGCAGCGGCCGCTGCGCGCTATCGGCGGTCCACCAAGGCATGCGCGATGGTCCCGAGATCCACGTATTCGAGTTCGCTGCCCGCGGGCACGCCGCGCGCGAGGCGTGTCACGTTCAGGCCCCGCTGCCGGAGCGCTTCGCCGATCACGTGCGCGGTGGCTTCGCCCTCTGCCGTGAAGTTGGTGGCCAGGATCACCTCGCTCACGGTGCCGTCCAGCGCGCGGTCGAAGAGCTTCTGCAGGCCGATGTCCTTGGGCCCGATGCCGTCGAGCGGACTGAGCTTGCCCATCAGCACGAAGTAGTAGCCGCGGAAGGCCCCGGTGCGCTCGAGCGCGGCCTGGTCGGCCGGCGTCTCGACCACGCAGAGCTTGCCTGCGTCGCGGCGCGTGTCCAGGCACACGTTGCAGACTGGTGCTTCGGTGAAGGTGTTGCAGCGCTCGCAATGCCGCACGTTGCCGGCCGCCTGCTGCAAGGCGCGCGCAAGCAGCTGTGCGCCCTCGCGGTCGTGCTGCAGCAAGTGGAAGGCCATGCGCGAGGCCGACTTGACGCCGACGCCGGGCAGGCGGCGCAGCGCATCGACCAGGGCGTCAAGCGAACTGGCGTCGGCCATCAATGGCTCAGAACGGCAGCTTCATGCCGGGCGGAAGGCCCGGCATGCCCGCGGTGAGCTTGCCCATCTTCTGTTCGCTGGTTTCCTCGGCCTTGCGCACCGCGGCATTGAAGGCGGCGGCCACGAGGTCTTCGAGCATGTCCTTGTCATCGGCCAGGAGGCTCGGGTCGATGGTGATGCGCTTGACGTCGTGCTTGCAGGTCATCACGACCTTCACGAGGCCTGCGCCCGACTCGCCTTCGACCTCGATGGTGGCCAGTTCTTCCTGGGCCTTCTTGAGGTTGTCCTGCATTGCCTGCGCCTGCTTCATGAGGCCGGCCAGTTGTCCTTTGTTGAACATCGTTGGTCCTGATTGGTTGAAATGGAGGAAGGATAAGAGAGATGGCGGCCGATGCCGAATGCCGCAAGTGCCGGCACGGTTTTTCAGTGGCGTTCAGTCAGGCGGGCTTGAGTGTTCCGGGCACGATCTTCGCATCGAATTCGCGCATCAGCATCTGTACTTCGGGATCGCTGCGGATGGCCTCCTCGGCCACGCGCTGGCGCTCGTCGGCCGCCTGCTTGTTGCGGCGCGCGGGGCTGTCGACCACGGCGCCGATCTCGATCGCGAGCTTCACGCCGTGGCCAAGTGCGGCCAGGGCATCGGTGAGCTTCTCGCGGGCCGAAGGCTGGTTGAGCAGCTCGCGCTCGACGCGAAGTATCCACTGGTCGACATCGCGCGCCACCAGCTGCGACTGGAGCGCGAGCTCGCGCGCCAGCGCGCTGATGCTCTCGGCCGCGATCATCTGCGTGACCGTGGCGTGCCAGAAGTCGCCGTCCTCGCTCGGCGGAATGGGCGGCGCCGGGCCGCGCTGCTCGTCGGGGCGCGGCGCGTCGCGCTGGCTCGGCGGCGGCTGCACGCGCATCGGAACGGCAAGCACCCGCGGCGCTTCCGCAGCCGGCGAGGGTTCGGCCTCGGCGGAAGGCCGGGCCCCGCCCTGCCGCACCGGCTCGCTGACCACGGCCAGGCGCTGGCCGGCCGGCGCCGGGTTGGATCGAGGCACCGGCGCAGCGGGGGGATTCGACGCTGGCGGCGCGGCGATCACCGCCGTGTGCTGATGAGCCGGTGCCACGGCCGCAGGGACCGAAACCGCCCGGGCGGCTTCATTCAGAGTTTTTTTTTCCGCGGAGGCCGAAGCAGCGGCCGCGTTGGAAGGCTTGAAAGCCAGAAGCCGCAACAGCACCATGGTGAGCGCCGCGTATTCGTCGGGCGCCAGGCCCAGTTCGCCGCGCCCGTGCAGGCACAGGCTGTAGAGCAGCTGGGTTTCGTCGGCCGGCATCAGCGACGCGAGGCGCGCCGTGTCGGCGGCATCGGGATCGGTCGCCGAATCGGCCGATTCGGCCCGCGAGGGCACTGCCTGCAGCACGGCCATGGCCTGCAGCACGGCGGTCATTTCTTCCAGCGTGGACGCGGCGGACATGCCGTCGCGCCGCAGCGCTTCGGAGGTATCGACCACCGTCCGGCCGTCGCCCAGTGCCAGCGCCTCGATCAACTTGAACACATGGCCGCGGTCCACGCTGCCGAGCATCTGGCGCACGCCGGTTTCGAGCAACTCGCCATTGCCGAAGGCGATGGCCTGGTCGGTGAGCGACAGCGCATCGCGCATCGAGCCGCGCGCCGCACGTGCCAGCAGGCGCAGCGCCTGTGGCTCGGCCGGCACCTGTTCGGCCTGCAGCACGCTGGTGAGGTGCTCAAGCACCGTCTCGGGCGCCATCGGCCGCAGGTTGAACTGCAGGCAGCGCGACAGCACCGTGACCGGCACCTTCTGCGGATCGGTGGTCGCGAGCACGAACTTGAGGTATTCCGGCGGCTCCTCGAGCGTCTTCAGCATCGCGTTGAACGCGGTGTTGGTGAGCATGTGCACTTCGTCGATCATGAAGACCTTGAAGCGCCCCTGCACCGGCTTGTAGACCGCCTGCTCGAGCAGCGACTGCACCTCGTCCACGCCACGGTTCGATGCCGCGTCGAGTTCGGTGTAGTCGACGAAACGGCCCGAATCGATGTCCTTGCAGGCCTGGCACACCCCGCAAGGCGTGGCCGTGATGCCGCCCTGCCCGTCCGGCCCCTGGCAATTGAGCGACTTGGCCAGAATGCGGGAGACGGTGGTCTTGCCCACGCCCCGCGTCCCGGTGAAAAGATAGGCGTGATGCAGGCGCTGCGTGGTCAACGCGTTCTCGAGCGCCTGCACCACGTGCCCCTGGCCAACCATCTCACCGAAGGTTTTCGGACGGAACTTGCGAGCGAGCACGAGATAAGACATTGCGGGCATTCTAAAAGGCGCGGCGGCCCCTCTTGCCCTCACCCCGCAATCAAAAAAGGCCCTGTCTTTTCGCGGGATACCGCGGAACCGGCTCAGCCGGGCCGCTGGTATCGCCCCCAGCAGGGGGTGGGCGAAGCGACACGAAGTGCGCGCAGCCTGGGGGGTTACAATAGCCTTTGACGGGCCTCCCTGCATGGTGAAGTGGCCAACCGGGTCAGGTGGGGAACCAAGCAGCCCTAACTGCGTAGTCAGTGCCAGGGGTAAGGCTCGTCAACCTAACATCCAGGAAGCCGTGAGCTCTCAAGAGCTTGCGCGCTGAACAGGGGCCACGAGTCCCGGTCCGCAGAACCTGCCTGCAGACTTTCGCACAGCTGCCCCCGCTATCCAATCTGTCGCAAGCCGGCCATGACCTCTTCGGCAGGCGGCAGTTCGCTGGTACGCCAGACCAGGCGGGCGCGGCGATCGAACAGATAAACCTGGCCGGTATGCCGGTCGCCCGCTGCCGCGCCTCCCGTGAAAAGCCTGAACATCGACTCGAGTGCTTCGGGGGCTGGCGCCGCCGCGCTCCATGTCGGTCTTGCGCCAAAACGCCGCAGCCAGGCGCTCAATGCCGCGGGGTCGTCGGCCAGCGGATCGATGCTCAGCGACAGCAGACGCACCGCTGCATTGCGCTCGGTCAGCAATGCCGCCTGCAGCGTCGAGAACAAGGCCCCCTGGATCGGGCAGACCGTGCTGCAACCGGTGAACATCAATTGAACGGCCGTCAGGCTGCCTCGGAGCTGCGCCGCGAGCATTGGCGCGGCGCCATCATGGCGCCGCAGCGGCAAGGCCGGGGCCGCCACCGCCGGCATCACCGGGCCGGTGCTGTCGTTCGCGCGGGCCGGAGGCACACCCAGCCACGCCAGCGCGCTCGCGGCAAGCAGGCGCCGGCGCCCGAGGGATGCAGCCCTGCAGGTTAGGAAGCGGCTAGGCGCGTTCATTCGGAGGGAGCCTGCGTCAGATAGTCCCACAACGCCGCGCACTGGCCATCGTCGGCATCGAAGCGCGGCATGGCTCGGGGCAGCGTGACGTGGGCCGGGTCGACGCCGGTGCGCAGCGTGCGGCAGAAGGATGCGCGCTCGTACGCGACGGGCGGGCCGCCGCGCCGCGGGAGGGTTTCGCGCAACTGGCGCCGGTCGAGCGGCGGCGCGAATCCGGGGACCGCGGCGGCGGACCTGCCGGGCCCCGCATGGCATTGGATGCAGCGCGTCGCTGCACTCGGCAGCGGCGCGTTGTGGCCGGACAGTGTGCCGGCCAGCGGCTCGGCGCCATCGAACAGGCGCACGCCGCGCGCCACCGAGGAAGGCACGGCCGCTTCAGGCTCTTCGGACCACGCCGGGCCAACAGCCAGTGCGGTTCCGAAGGCCAGCGCCAGCATCATCATCGAAGGCCTCGGCTTCGCGAAGCGCACCGGCCGCTACCGGATGTTGATGGTGCGCGCCACGCTTGGCACGCCACTGCTGTCGAGCGCAAACAGCATGTAGTTGCCCGGCAGCACCGTCCCGCGGTCGGCCGGAATGCCCAACTGGTAGTTGCCTGCCGTGCCCGTGAATGACAGCGGGATGCGGCGCTGATCGGTGTTGACCGAGTGAGTGGCCGATGCCATGCGCACCAGCGCAAAGCGGGCCGCCGCGCGATCGGTCGTCACGGCGATCTGGCTTCCCCATGTGGCGCTGGCCGGCGCGGCCGTGATGGCCGGGCGGGGCGCCGGCGAACCGTCGCTCGCCAGCAGGTACGGCGGCGTGTAGATCTCTGCATCCGGGTGGTCGCCCGCACAGTCGCACAGCCCACCGCCGCCCGACAGCACGCGTCCGTCCATCAGCAGCAAGGCCATGCTGTGATAGTTGCGCGGTTTCTGCATCGGCGGCACGGTGATGAAGGTCTCGAGCTCCGGGCTCCACAACTCGGCCGCCAGCACGCTGTAGGAGTCGGAGAACGGAACGGGCTGCGTCTGCCCGCCTATCACGAACACATCGCCGTTGGGCAGCACCACGCTGTTCACGAAGGTTCGGCCATAAGCCATCGGCGAGAGCTTGCGCACCGTGGGTGCCATCGGCGCGCCCGCGCTGATGTCGATGATGTAGGCGGTCTTGAAGGCGTCGCCGCTGTCGTGGTTGGGCGCGCCGCCGAGCTTGAGGATCTTGCCGATGTCGTACATCACGGCGCTGGCCGTCATGGCATAGGGGTCGTCGCTGCGTGGACCGGCCTGCAGGATCGCGCCGCTGCCGCGTGTGTCGATCCAATGCATTGCCGCCGCGGGACCGGCGTGGAGTACCCAGCCGTCGGCGGCGCCGAACAGCCACATGTGGTTGTCGCCCCGGTAGACCCCGGCCGCGTCCGGGCCGGCCAGCGGCGGGTTCGAGACATTGCTCGCATCGGGCATGTTGGCCGGTACGCCGGACAGCGTGCGCCAGGTCCTGGTGGCGGCCGACCACACCTCGCCGTACTTGCCGCCCTGCCCGCCGTTCCACGACCCGCCGACTGTGAACACGGAGCCGTCGGACATCGTCGTGCTCGCCTGGTAGGCGCGTGCAATGCCGAGTTGCGCACCCGTCACCCAGCCGCCCAGCGCCGGGTCGTAGATCGAGGTCTTCGTCGCATCGCTGCCGCCGCTGACCAGCACGCTGCCATCGGCCAGCATGCTCAGGCCGGGGCAGAACATCTGGTGGCCGGTCGCCGTGATCGACAACGGGCTGGCGCTTCGCGTGACGGGGTCGAACACCGTGGTGTAGGTGTAGGCCTCGCTGCTGCTCGTGCTGAAGCTGTTGGGCGAGCGGGCTGCCCACAGCAGCAGCTTGCCGTCCGGCAGGTTCGCGGCCGACGCGGGCACGAGTGGCAACGCGATCGGGTCGGACCAGGGCTTCACCGCGGCGGTCGATTGCGCCGCGGTGTAGCCGGCTGCCGTGAACAGGTACTCGTTGGCCGGCAGCCACTTCCCCTTGAATCGGGAGCGCAGCCGGACCACGAGCCCCGCACCGTCTATGGGAAGGTTTGTCACCGTCAGCGTTGTCGCGCTGGTCGATGTGTCCACAACGGGTGTCGCCGAAGAGGCCGACAGGATCGTCAAGCCGTACTGGTTGGCACCCGTGTTGGTCCAGACGAAGGTCGCGCTGCGGCTGGCGAACTTGGTGCCGGGGGACGGACTGGTGAGGGACGCCGGCTGTCCGTCTGGCGGCACCGGCTTGCTTGCCGATGCGGACGCGCCCGCCAGCGTCGGATTTGCGCCCTGCGCGCGGGCGCCGCCTCCTGCGTCACCGCCGGACCAAACCAGGAACACCAGGGATGCATAAGCAAGCCCGCGCGCGGCGCGCGGCGATGGAACGCTGGTCATCGCTGCTCCTTTATTTTTTGTCTGGTCGCAGCTTAATCCTTGCGCGTGCAATAAACAATACAAAAGTATTCAGTCATGCCCTCAGAGGCCCAGCTGCTTGATCGCTCCGCGCGCCGCGGCCGCCCCACTGGCCATGGACGCCGTCAGCAGGTAGCCGCCGGTCGGCGCCTCCCAGTCGAGCATTTCTCCTGCCACGAACACGCCCGGCGCCGCGCTGACCATGAGCCGTTCGTCGAGCGCCTCGAAGCGCACGCCGCCTGCGGTGCTGATGGCTTCGTCGATGGGCCGGGTCGCGACCAGCCGCAGCGGCACGGCCTTGATCGTCGCCGCCAGTTGCACGGGATCCTGCATGGCTTCGCGGCTGAGCGCCTCGTGCAGCACGCCGGCCTTGATGCCTTCCAGTCCGAGCCGGCTCTTCAGATGGCTGCTGAGCGAGCGGGCGCCGCGTGGATGCTTCACGGCCGCCAGCACCTGCTCGGCACTGCGGTCGGGCAGCAGATCGAGCAGCAGCGTCGCGCTGCCGTGCACGGCGATCTCGTCGCGCAGCAATGCCGATGCCGCATAGATCAGGCTGCCTTCGATGCCGGTCGCGGTTGCAACGAACTCGCCCTTGCGCGCAAAGCGGCGCCCCTGGCTGTCGGTGAACGCAATCGCAACCGACTTGAAGGGCTGGCCTGCGAAACGGCTCGCGAAATGTTCGCTCCACCCTGCCCCGTCGAAACCACAGTTGGCAGGCAGTAGCGGCGCGATGTCGATCCCGCGCGCCTGCAGCCACGGCGCCCATGCGCCATCGGAGCCCAGCCGCGCCCAGCTCGCACCACCCAGGGCGAGCACCACCGCATCGGCCTTCGCGATGGCCTCGCCCGTCGGTGTGGCAAAGCGCAATGAGGCCGTGGCCAGTGATGCGTCACCGAGCCAGCGGTGGCGCATATGGAACTGCACGCCCGCCGCACGCAACCGGTGCAGCCAGGCGCGCAGCAGCGGCGCGGCCTTCATGTCGGTCGGAAACACGCGGCCCGAGGTGCCGACGAAGGTCTCGATGCCGAGGCCGGCCGCCCAATCGCGCACCTGCTGCGGACCGAAGCGGGCGAGCATCGGTTCGAGCTGCGCGCGGCGCTCGCCGAACCGGCTCATGAACACGTCGAAGGGCTCCGAATGCGTGAGGTTCAGCCCGCCGCGCCCGGCCAGCAGGAACTTGCGGCCCACCGAGGGCATGGCGTCGTAGACGTGCACCTGCACGCCGGACGCGCTCAGGACTTCGGCCGCCATCAGGCCGGCCGGTCCGCCGCCGATCACGGCGACGGTTTGGGAAAGAGTCATTCGAGAGTTACCAGTTCGCCCTGCCCGGTCAGGAACGCGGCGCGCACCAAGGCACCGGGATAGGCATGTTGCACGGCCGCACGGTAGCGCTGCATCTGTGCGATCAATTCCGCGTCCCGTTCGGGGCGCGCAGCGGATTTGTAGTCGAGGATCCACCAGGCACCGCTGGCGCGCTCGCGCACCAGGCGGTCGATGCGCAGCGTCTCGCCTTCGTGGACCAGCGTCACTTCGTTGCCGTGCCAGTCGATCATGCGCTCATCCCACGCCCAGGCGCCGGCGCCCGCGCGGATGCGCTCGGCCAGCACCGCGGCACCGCGCGCCTGCTGCGCATCGAGCATGAATTCGCGGGCCGCGGCACGCACGTGCGCAGGCGGCAGCGCCTCGCCCTGCCGGGCCCATTCGAGCAGCCGGTGCATCGCCTGGCCGAAGGCCGCAGCCCGCGCATCGACGGTAGCGCCTGCGGCTTTCCTGGTGGCCGGTGCTTCCTTGGCCGCAGATGCGAGGACGGGCATCTTCTTCATTGAGAAACTTCCGGCCCCGGTCTCCACGGGCAGCGCGAGCAGCGGCTCGTCGGCTTCAACGGGCTCGCACATCGATTCGAGCCGCGACCACCAGCTGCCCTCGTTGGCCCGGGTCGGCTGCACCGACGACAGCACGAGGCGCTCGCGCGCCCGCGTGGTCGCGACGTAGAGGCCGTTGAGCTCCTCGCGATGGCGCGCGCGCTGTTCTTCCTCGAGCAGGGTGGCCGCGCAACCCGGCGGCGTTTTTTCGCTTGCCAGGAACACGAAGCGCGTGGGCGCGCTGTCGCTGCCCTTCCATTCGACCAGCACGCCCATGGTCTGGGCGCGCGGCGGCGGCGCGTCGCAGTCGAGCATGAGCACGGTGTCGGCTTCCAGGCCCTTGGCACCGTGCACGGTGAGCAGTTGCACCGCATCGGGCACGGCGACGGAAGGCGCCCTGACGCCGCCGGCGCGCAGCGCACGCACCAGCGCATAGGGCGTGGCAAAGCGCGCGCCCTCGATCTCGAGCGAAGCCGCCAGCAACCCGCGCAGATTGGCCAGCGCGCTCTGGCGCATGGCCGAAGGCATGGCGGCGCCGAACCTGGCCAGCACGTCGCCATCGTGAAAGATCGCACTGAGCGCATCGTGCGGCGGCAATGCGGCGAGCCAGCGCTGCCACTGCCTGAGCCTGGCGCCGGCCTCGGCCAGTTCCGCCGGCAGGCCCTCGCCTTTCTGGATCAGCGCGAACCAGCTTGAAGAGGAGTGCTCGCGCTGGCGCAGCGCCAGCTGCACCAGCGCCTCGTCGCTGATGCCGAAGAGCGGCGACTTGAGCGCGCGCGCCAGAGAAAGGTCGTGCGCGGGCGACACCAGCGCATCGATCAACGCCACCACGTCCTGCACTTCGGGGGCGTCGTGCAGTTCGTTCTTCTCGGGCTGCTGCACGGGAATGTGGCGCTGGCGCAGCGCGTCCTGCATGGCGGACAGCCGGTTGCGGCGGCGCGCCAGCACCATGATCTGGCGCGGCGGCGTGCCATCGGCAATGCGCTGCGCGACCCAGCGCGCGGCCTGCTCGCATTCCTTTTGCAGCAACTGCTCTTCGGGCAGCACCCGCGGCGTGACGAGGCTGTCGCGCCAGTGCAGCATGCCGTCGTCCGCGGGCGCGGCCTCGGCTGTGGTATCGAGGGCGCCGCGGTCGATGGGCGGGAGCTTGAGCAGATCGCCCGCGTCGCTGCGCTCGGTGGTGTGCGCGCGGTAGCCGTCGAACTCGCCGGCGTCCTGCGCGGCCAGCATGGACTGGTTGACCAGGCCGACCACCGCGCGCGCGTTGCGGTGGGTGTGGTCGCAATTGAGCAGCTCGCCGCCCAGCCCTTCGCGCACGAATCTCTTCGCGGCGATGAAGACCTGCGGCTCCGCGCGGCGGAAGCGGTAGATGCTCTGCTTCGGGTCGCCCACGATGAAGACGCGCGGCGCCTTGCCGCCCGCGCCGGTGTAGGCGCTGAGCCAGCCGTAGAGCGCCTGCCACTGCAGCGGATTGGTGTCCTGGAACTCGTCGATCAGCAGGTGCGCGATGCGCGCATCGAGCCGCTCCTGCACCCAGCCCGACAGCGCCGACTGGCCCAGCAGCAATTGCGCGGCCTGTTCCACGTCGTTCATGTCGACCCAGCCGTGGGCGCGCTTGACCTCGGCGAAGGCGGAGATCAGAAGGCGCGTGAGGCGCGTCATGCGCTGTTGGTAGAGCCACGCCGCATGCTGCGCCTGCGCAGCGCACAGGGTCTGGAGCTCGGCCTCGGCTTCTTGTGCGGCGGGGTATTTCTGCAGGTTCTTGTTGAGCCGGTCTTCGGTGGCGACGAAGAAGTTCTTGCGCAGGTGCGCGAGCGCGGCAGGGAGCGACTCCTGCGGCGGTTCGCCAGTGCCGAACACGTCGATGATCGCCTCGGCCGCTTTCTGCGGCGTCTTGTTGGCTTCGCGGCCGAGTGCGGCGGCGCGGTCCAGCCAGCGGTGGCGGACCTGCTCGCCGCGCAGTGCTTCGGTCGGTTCGTCCAGGCCTTCGAGCGACGGATGCATGGCGCTGAAATGCTGCACCGCCGACGCCGGGTCGGACAGCGAGAACTCGACCCGGCGCGTAAGCGCTTCGCCCAGGGCCTTGGCGGTCTGCGACCGGCCATAGGTGGCGACCACGGCGTAGTAGTCGGCCAGCGCCTCCTTGTCGGCCGTCACCGCTTCGAAGAAGGGGCGCCATGTCCGCGAGCGCGCCTCGGCATCGTCTTCGAGCAGCTCGTAGTTCGCGGGCAGGCCGAGTTCGCGCAGCACCGCCAGCGGCGCATTGCGCAGCAGGCCGGCGAACCAGGCGTGGAAGGTGCGGAACTGAACCGGCCGGCCGCCTTCGAGCAAGCGCCTGTAGAGGCCTTGCAGGCGCGGTACGGCAGCGAGCGCGGCGGCGGGTTCGACACCGCGGATCACGAGTTCGCGCACCAGTTCCTCGGGGCTGCGCTCGGCGAACTGCTCGAGCCATTGGTCGAGCCGCTCGCGCATTTCGCCGGCGGCTTTTTTGGTGAAGGTGATGGCCAGGATCTCGTGCGGCTCGCAGGCGGATTCGCCTTCCTCGAGCAGCGCGCGCAGGATGCGCGACACCAGCATCCAGGTCTTGCCCGCGCCGGCGCAGGCTTCGACGGCTACCGAGCGCCGCGGATCGCAGGCGACGGTGTAGAAGGCCTCGCGCGTGACGTGCCGGCCGTTGTGTTCGTAGGCGGCGCCGTTCATTTCGCAGGCCCTCCCTCGGTCGGAGACGAAAGTACAGGCTGTTCGATCTCCCAGAAATCTTTTCTGCAAAGCCCGCGTGCCGCGCAGTAGTCGCAGACTGCGCCCTCCCCCAGCGGCGGCAGCGCCGCGCCCTGGGCAATGCGGGTGAAGTCGTCGAGGATGCCCGCCACCAGCGCATCGCGCGCCTCCACCACCACGGGCTGCTCGACGGTCTGCGTGCCGGACGACTTCTCGCCGACGTTGACGTAGGCCGCGCGCAAGGTGTCGTCGGCCACCAGCGCGGCATAGAAGGCGAGCTGCGTGTCCTCGGTCGGATCCTTCACGCGCTCCTTGGTCACTGCGGCCGATTCGGTCTTGTAGTCGATCACGAAGGCCTGGCCGTCCGGCATGCGGTCGATGCGGTCGAGCCGGCCGACCAGTTGCAGGTTGCCCAGCGGCTGTTCCATCCAGGGTTCGGATTCAGCGAACACGGCGCCACTCGCCTCGTGTCCGGCAAGCCATTGAAGGTAGCCGTCGCGCACTGCGGGCCACGCCGCCGCGAAGGGCAGGAACTCGGCATCGGACAGTCCGAACTCGCGCGTGGCGCGCTCGGCCGCCACGCTGATGTACGCCGCACGCTCAGCGGCATCGCTGGTTGGCTTCTCTTTCAGCGCCTCATGGAAATGGCCCAGCACGGCATGCAGCCAGTTGCCGAAGTCGCGCTTGTCGACCTCGGCATCGAGCTCGTCGGCGCTGCGCAGGCCCAGTTGCCGCAGCGCGAAGAAGCGGTAGGGGCAGCGGCGCAGGTCTTCGTAGACGCTGGTGGAGATGTTGCGCAATGGCAGCAGCGCCCCCGACGGCGTCGGGTAGGCGGTCGGCTGCAGCGCCACCTCGCGCGGCGTGCGCGGGTCCGCCATCATTTGCAGGGCGTGGTCGAGCTGCAGCGCCTGCACCAGCGGGCTGGGGCGGACCGGCTCGCCGCTCGCATCGGACTGGCGCCACAGCACTTCGCAATTCGGATTGCACAGGGCCGCGGCCCATGCAGAGCGTTGCGCGGCCTCGAGCGTCTCGCGCGCGGGCAGGCCCAGTTCGGCGCGCTGCGCGGCGCTCCAGTTGCCGGGCGGCTCGGGCGATGCGGGCAGGCGCCGGTCGTCGCAACCGGGAATGACCACGGCGCCGAATGCGCGGCCCAGCAATTGATGCAGCGGCAGCACCACCACCTGTGGCGCCTCGCTGCCGGCGGGCGGCACGAAGCTCGCGTCTTCCAGCACGTCGCGCGCCCAGGCCGTGAACTCGGCCAGCGTGTGGCGTCCGCCGGGAAATTCGTCGTCTTCGCCATGGGCATCGGCATCGAGCCACAAGGCGCCGATCACCTTGGCGCCGGCCATGTCGGCTGCGAGCGGCTCCCATTGCTCCCCGGCCTCCAGCAGTTGGCGCAGGGCGCGCAGCCAGTCGGCCAGGGGCCGCGAGCGGGCCATGTCCATGCGGCGGCCTTCGACAGCCTCGGTGAAAGGCAGCAGTGCGATGTCCTGCGGCTTCTCGCTGCGCGCGGCCTGGCCGCACCAGGCGGACCACTCGCGCACGCCTTCGCGCCGCAGCCGGGATTCGAGCGCCTGGACGGCGAGCGCATCGCCGTCGGCACCGCTCTTGAGCCATTCGAGCACCTGGTCGCTGCCGGCGTCGTGCGCGCAGGCGCGCAGCGCGCTCATCACGGTGGCGGCGGCGCGCGTGGTGGAAAGCTTCCAGCCGGTTTCGTCGTGCGCCGTGACACCCTTCGCCTGGAGCTGCGCGCCGATGCGCCGCGTGAGGGCCCGGTCGGTCGCAATCAGTGCCACCGGCGCGCGGCCTTCGGCCAGGTGCCGCAGCACGCAGGCGGCCGCCAGTTCGGCTTCGTCTTCCGGATCGGCGGCGACATGCGCGGCTGCCGTGGCGGCCGCAGGACTTGTGGGCACCAGCGAGAGATGGATGGCGCGATCACCCCACAGGCTGCAGAGCGTCTGCGTGAGTGGATCGGCCTGGAAGCCTTCGAGCACGATCAGCGCATCGACCTGCGCACGCACCGTGTCGCGCAGCAGCACGTCGGTGGCATAGCCCGAATTGGCGGCCCAGGCCACCGCGACGCGGATCAGCGCGCTCTCGATGCGGAACCATTCCGACTCGCTGCCCGCATCGGCCACCTGGGCCGCGCGCTGCGCCCATTCGCTGCCGCGTCCCCCGGGCAGCGCGGCCGCCGCCAGGGGCGCCAGCTGGTAGGCCAACTCGACCACACGCCCGGCCAGCGCGAAGCGTTCGGCGGCAAAGCCGGCCTGCGACAGCAGCGCCTGGGCCGTGACCAGGTCGCGCGCCATGTCGAAAGCAATGTCGTAGCCCGTGGGCAGGAAGCCGCCCGCGCTGCGCGCCCAGTTGCGCGTGGTCTCGAAGCGCGGCGCGAAGCCGGGGCCGCCGCAGCGCGACCACATGCCGTGGGCCACACCCATCAATTGCGCATACGGCACCAGCACCACGGTGCGCGCCGCATGCAGCCCGTGCTGCGCAATGGCGCCAGCGATGCGCGCGACGACGCCGCCGGCGGGGTCGCACCACAGGGCCTGGACGGGGTGGCCTTCGTTCATGTTCTATCGAGGGGTTGGAGGGCGTGGAGGCGCAACGCGCAAAGGGCTTTTGCTATCGGCGCCATAGCGTTCCCGCATGGCACCCCACCCCTTGGTTTCTGTCACAATGACCAGCACTTTAGCTGCACCGAAACTCTCTGCGCACAAGGACACATCACATGGCCAGCGACCTGATTAAACACATCTCCGATTCTTCCTTCGAAGCCGACGTGCTCAAGTCCAGCCAGCCCGTGCTGGTCGACTACTGGGCCGAATGGTGCGGCCCCTGCAAGATGATCGCCCCCATCCTCGATGAAGTGTCGACCGCCTACGAAGGCAAGCTGCAGATCGCCAAGCTCAACGTCGACGAGAACCGCGACATCCCGGCCAAGTTCGGCATCCGCGGCATCCCCACGCTCATGCTGTTCAAGGACGGCCAGCTGGCCGCCACCAAGGTCGGCGCCATGAGCAAGGCGCAGCTCACGGCCTTCATCGACCAGCAGCTCGCGTAAGGCATTTCACCCGGCCAGCGCGCAATGCGTTGGCCGGACGGATTTTTGCTGTCATAATCTCCCACAGATCACCGGCCCCTTCGAGGTAACCGGTTCGAGTTCCCCGGTTTGTGAGGCAGCTCTCGCCTCACATCAAACCTCCCCCCGTTTTTCCGATCGATTGCCCCGCAAGGGGTCATTCCATGCACTTAAACGAACTCAAGGCACTCCACGTGTCTGAAGTCCTCAAGCAGGCTGAAGCGCTTGAGATCGAAAACGTCGGCCGCATGCGCAAGCAGGAGCTGATGTTCGCGATCATCAAGAAGCGCGCCAAGGCCGGCGAACAGGTCTTTGCCGACGGCGTGCTCGAAATCCTGCCCGACGGCTTCGGCTTCCTGCGCAGCCCCGACACCAGCTTCACGGCCAGCACGGACGACATCTACATCTCGCCGAGCCAGGTGCGCCGCTTCAACCTGCACACCGGCGACATGATCGAAGGCGAAGTGCGCACGCCCAAGGACGGCGAGCGCTACTTCGCGCTGACCAAGCTCGACAAGGTCAACGACGGTCCGCCCGAGCAGAACAAGCACAAGGTGATGTTCGAGAACCTGACGCCGCTGTTCCCCAAGGAACAGATGAAGCTGGAACGCGACGGCGTCAAGAGCGACGAGAACATCACGGGCCGGATCATCGACATCATCGCCCCCATCGGCAAGGGCCAGCGCGCCCTGCTGGTGGCGCCGCCCAAGAGCGGCAAGACGGTGATGATGCAGCACATTGCCCACGCCATCAGCGCCAACTACCCCGAAGTGCACATGATGGTGCTGCTGGTGGACGAGCGGCCTGAAGAAGTGACCGAAATGCAGCGCACCGTGAAGGGCGAGGTCATTGCCTCGACCTTCGACGAACCCGCGGCGCGCCACGTGCACGTGGCCGAGATGGTGATCGAGCGCGCCAAGCGCCTGGTCGAGCTCAAGAAGGACGTGGTGATCCTGCTCGACTCGATCACCCGCCTCGCCCGCGCCTACAACAACGTCGTACCCTCGTCGGGCAAGGTGCTGACCGGCGGTGTCGACTCCAACGCGCTGCAGCGTCCCAAGCGCTTCCTGGGCGCGGCGCGCAACGTGGAAGAAGGCGGCTCGCTGACCATCATCGGCACCGCGCTGATCGACACCGGCAGCCGCATGGACGAAGTGATCTTCGAAGAGTTCAAGGGCACCGGCAACTCCGAAATCCACCTGGACCGCCGCCTCTACGAAAAGCGCGTGTTCCCCTCGATCCAGCTCAACCGCAGCGGCACCCGCCGCGAAGAGCTGCTGCTGGCACCCGAGATCCTGCAGAAGACCCGGATCCTGCGCCAGCTCATGTACAACATGGACGAGATCGAGTCGATGGAGCTCATGCTCAAGAACATGAAGGCGACCAAGACCAATGTCGAATTTTTCGACATGATGCGTCGCGGCGGCTGAGCACCACGCTCGCCGCAAAAAAAGCGCGTTGGCCCCCTGGCCAACGCGCTTTTTTCATGGGCGACCGATGAGGCGGATCGCCCGGCCCTCGGCCGCGCTCTGCTGGCCGATGTCGAGCAGTTCCATCAGTGCGACGGCCTGCTCGGGCGGCACCGGGTTCGGGCCGTTGCCGAGGATCGCATCGCGCACTGCGGCGTAGTACTCGACGTAGTTGCCGGCCCGCGTGGGCCAGGTCCGGCGCTGCGGCTCGCCGCCGTCGCTGGCGGGCACCACGAGTTCGCCGTCCTTCGGATCGGCGCCCCACCCCGCCATCGGGGGCCGCTGGCCGGCGCGCAGCGCGTCTTCCTGCGGATCGACGCCATGCTTGATGTAGCTGCCGCGCGTGCCGTGCACGATGTAGCGCGGCGCGGCATGGGCCGCGAGCGTGGTGGCGTGCAGCACCACGCGCAGCGGCGCATGCGGGCCGCTTTCGTAGCGCAGCACGGCGTGGAAATAGTCCTCGACCTGCGCGCCCTCGCGCAAGGCCGCGGTGTCGAGCTGCAGCGTGTCGGGCGTTCCGAACAGTTGGACCGCCTGGTCGGCCAGATGGGAGCCCAGGTCGACCCAGAGGCCCGCGCCCGGCACCTTCTGTTCGCGCCAGCGGTCGCGCACCTCGGGGCGGAAGCGGTCGAAGTGCGATTCCAGGTACACGAGCCGGCCGAGTTCTCCGCTCGCCAGCACGTCCTTGAGCGTGAGGAAATCGGCATCGAAGCGCCGGTTCTGATAGACCGCCAGCAGGCGATTGTTGCGCCGAGCCAACAATTCGAGCTCTCTGGCCTCGGCCACGTCGAGCGTGAACGGCTTGTCCACCACCACGTGCTTGCCGGCCTCCAGGGCGGCCTTGGCCACCGGATGGTGCTGGGCGTTGGGGGTCGCCACCACCACCAGGTCGATGTCCGGCCGGCCCACGAGCGCGGCCGCATCGGGCACCACGGCCACGCCGGGCCAGTCGGCGTGGACCTTGTGCGGGCGGGAGCTCGCCACGGCCGCCAGTTCGAGCCCCGGCACGGCCGAAAGCACCGGCGCATGGAAGGTCTGGCCGGCAAAGCCATAGCCGACGAGGCCGGCGCGCAGGGTTCTGGAGGTCATCTGGAGGGCCGTCCTTCGCTCAAATCGGGACAGTATGCGATAATCGGCGGCTCCGCGAAAAGTGCAGCCGGGCGTCTTGCCCTGCGATTTCCCTCCCCGGAACGGCGTGTCCCCTTGGGCGCGCTTGTGGCTCTCGCATCGACCCCAAAGGAAAGACCATGGCAAAAGAAGGCATCCACCCGAACTACCGCGAAATCCTGTTCGTCGACATGTCGAACGGCTTCAAGTTCGTGACCCGTTCGTGCGCGAACACCAAGGAAATGGGCAAGACCGACGACGGCCGCGAGCTGCCGCTGTTCAAGCTCGACACCACGAGCGAATCGCATCCGTTCTACACGGGCACGCAAAAGTCGGTCGACAACATGGGCGGTCGCGTCGAGAAGTTCCGCAACCGCTTCGGCAAGACCACCGGCGCTGCTTCCAAGTAAAGCACGCGCTTTCGCATCGAGGGCAGCCCGGTTTACCGCGCTGCCCTTTTTTTCTTTCCCAAGACCGACGTTCGTTTCCACCCTGTGAATCAGCCCACTCCCGCGATCGTTGCCCAGAGCGCCGTGCGCCGGCTGCCGCGCCTGGCACTGCTGCTGCTGTGTGCCGCCTATCTCCTGCCGGGCCTGTTGGGGCGCGGCCCCTGGAAGAGCGCCGACATCACCTCCTTCGGCTACATGGCCGAACTGGCGCGCAACACCGAAGGCATCGCCCGCTGGTTCGATCCCCTGCTGCTGGGCCTGCGCCCTGAAACGCCGGCGCTGCTTCCCTACTGGATCGGCGCCTGGGCCATCAAGATCGCGCCATCCTGGGTGAACCCCGACCTGGCGGTGCGCATCGCCTTCGCGCTGCTGCTCTGGGGCACCTTCACCGCCACCTGGTACGCCGTCTACTACCTCGCGCGCACTTCGCGGGCCCAGCCGGTGGCCTTCGCCTTCGGAGGCGAAGCACGGCCCACCGACTACGCCCGCGCCATTGCCGATGGCGGACTGCTGGCGCTGATCGCCTGCCTGGGCCTGGCCCAGCTGGGCCATGAAACCACGCCGGCGCTGGCGCAGCTGTATTTCGCGTCGCATCTGTTCTACGGCGTGGCGGCACTGCCCTACCGCCGCGTCGGCCCGGTCATCGCATTGCTGGTCGGCACCATCGGCATGACCTTGAGTGGCGGTCCCACGGTCGGCCTGGCGCTGGCGGTGGGCAGCGCGCTGTTCATCGCCTACGAGCGGCGCACCGCCGGCGCCGCCTCCGACGAAAGCCCCGGCTATACCCGGGGCGCGCTGGCCACGATGATCGCGGCCGCGCTGGCGGCCGCCGCACTGGCGCTCGGGCTGGGCCTTTTGCAATGGAAGATCCAGTTGCCGGGCCATCATCCGAGCAGCACCTCGGCGCTGAGCGACGTGCGCAGCCAGGCCAAGCTGCTGGTGTGGTTCACCTGGCCGGTCTGGCCGCTCGCGATCTGGACGCTGTGGCGCTGGCGCCGCCAGCTCACGGCGCGCCATGTGGCGCTGCCGTTCTGGTTTGCACTGGTGCCGCTGGCCGCGACCTGGACCACCGACTATTCCGACCGTTCGCTGCTGCTGGCGCTGCCCGCACTCGCCACGCTGGCCGCCTTCGCCCTGCCCACCTTCCGGCGCAGCGCGGCGGCGCTGATCGACTGGTTCAACGTGCTGTTCTTCAGCGGACTGGCCGTGCTGGGATGGATCTACTGGATCGCGATGCAGACCGGCGTGCCGCCCAAGCCGGCGGCCAGCGTGGCGCGGCTGGTGCCGGGGTTCGTGCCGGAGTTCTCGGCCATCCCGTTCGTCCTGGCGCTGGCCGCCACCATCACCTGGTGCTGGGTGGTGCGCTGGCGCACCGGGCGCCACCGCGCGGCGCTCTGGAAAACGCTGGTGCTGCCGGCCGGCGGCACCGCGCTGTGCTGGATGCTGCTGATGACGTTGTGGCTGCCTCCCATCGACTATGCGCGCAGCTATGCCCCCCAGGTGCGGGCGGTGGCCGAGCGCGTCGGGCAGCCGAGCTGCATTGCCGAGCTTGCGCTGAGCCGCGCGCACATCGCGGCGCTGCGGCACCACGGCCAGTTCAACCTGCAACCGCTGCTGCTCGGCACCGATTGCCCCTGGCTGCTGGTCAGCCCCGAAACCATCGAGCGGCTGCACACCATCATTCGCCTGGAGCACTGGCGTTTCAGCGGCACGCTGCGCCGGCCCAGCAGCGCGACCGACGACCTGCTGCTCTACCAGAAGATCGCGCCCTAGCAAGTGAGCGGCGAACGAGGCCTGATTGCGCGGCACGCCGGCACGGTGCTGGTGGGCCAGCTGGCCGTGATGGCGTTCGGCGTGACCGACACCATCGTGGCCGGCCGCTATTCGGAGAACGCGCTCGCCGCGCTCTCTGTGGGCGCGGCCGTCTTCATCAGCGTGTTCGTCTCGCTGATGGGCGTGCTGCAGGCGCTGCTGCCGGTCTGGGCGGAACTGCACGGCGCGGACCGTAGAAGCGAAGTCGGCCGCTCGGTGCGGCAGTCGCTCTACCTGGCTGCCATCGCCATTGCCGTCGGCATGGCCGTGCTGCTGCTGCCCGGTGCGGTGCTGCGCTGGACCCAGGTGCCGCCCGCGATGCGCGGCGAGGTGGAAACCTATCTTGGGGTGCTCGCCTTCGCATTGCCACCGGCCCTGCTGTTCCGCCTGTTCAGCACCCTGAACCAGAGCCTGGGCAAGCCGCAGGTCGTGACCTGGCTCCAGCTGGGCTCGCTGTGCGTGAAACTGCCACTGTCGATCTGGTTCGCCTTCGGCGGCGCGGGCCTGCCGGCCATGGGCCTGGTGGGCTGCGCCTGGGCCACGCTGTGCGTGAACTGGGCCATGCTGGCCTGCGCCGTGTGGCTGCTGCGCAGCAGCACCTTCTACCGCGACTACCGGCTCTGGGAACGCATCGAAGCGCCCGACTGGCGCCAGATCCGCCAGTTCGCGAGCCTGGGCATTCCCGGCGGCCTGGCCGTGCTGGTGGAAGTGACTTCGTTCACCCTGATGGCGCTGTTCATTGCGCGCCTGGGCACGGCCGCGGCGGCCGCGCACCAGATCGCCTCGAACCTGCTGGCGGTGGCCTACATGGTGCCGCTCTCGCTGGCCATTGCCACCAGCGCGCGCGTGAGCTTCTGGCTCGGCGCCGGAAAGGCCGCCAAGGCTCGCCGCGCCTGCCGCATGGGCTTCGAACTCACCGCCCTTTGCGCGCTGTTCTTCGCGGGCGCCATGGTGGCGCTGCGCTTCAGGCTGGCCCACGTGTATTCCGACAACCCGGCCGTCATCGCAGTGGCCGCGGCGCTGCTGCTGGTGGTGGCGGCTTATCACTTTGCCGATGCGCTGCAGACGCTGTGCGTGTTCGTGCTGCGCAGCTACCGCGTCACGCTGGTGCCGCTGGTCGTCTATTGCACGCTGCTCTGGGGAGTGGGCCTGGGTGGCAGCTACCTGCTGGCCTACCGCGGGCTGGGGCCCTGGCCTGCGATGCAGTCGCCGCTCGCCTTCTGGATCATGAGCGCCGGAGCGCTCGCAGTCACGGCCCTGCTGTTCGGCGCGCTGCTGCGTTGGACGATGCGCCGCTCACTTCGCTAGCAGCCGCGCTTCCCGCACACGGGTTGCCGGGAACACCAGCGCGAAACGCGAGCCCTTGCCCACCGTGCTCTGGATCCGCAGTTCAGCGCCATGCCGCTGCGCGATGTGCTTCACGATGGCCAGGCCCAGGCCGGTGCCGCCGGTTTCGCGGGAGCGGCTGCGATCGATGCGATAAAAGCGTTCGGTCAAGCGTGGAATGTGCTCGGCGGCAATGCCGGGGCCGGTGTCGCGCACCGCGTATTCGCCGCGCCCGTCGGGCAGCAGCCGCCAGCTCACCGCCACCTCGCCGCCGCCGGGCGTATAGCGGATGGCGTTGCTCAGCAGGTTCGACATGGCGCTTTGCAGTTCGGTCGGCGCGCCCGAAATCTCGGATTCAGCCTCGATCGTGAAGGAAAGGCGGTGGCCCTGCGGCGTGAGCCGGCCCGACAGGCCCCGTCCCTCGTCTTCGCACTGCGCGAGCAGCGCACGGATGCGGATCCACTGGTTGCCCGAGGGCGCCGCGCTGCCCTCGAGCCGCGAGAGCGTCAGCAGGTCGTTGACCAGGGTTTCCATGCGGTGCGACTGCTGGCTCATGAGCGAGAGATAGCGCGCGCGCTCGTCCGCATCGAGCGGCAGGTTCTGCAGGGTCTCCACGAAGCCCGCCAGCACGGTGAGCGGCGTACGGATCTCGTGCGAAACGTTGGCGACGAAGTCGCGCCGCATGGCTTCGGCCTGCTCAACCGCCGTGATGTCGCGCGTCAGCAGCATGCGGCGGTTGCCCGCATAGGGATGCACCTGCACCGACAGGCGCACCGGATGGCTGCGCTGGTGCCCCTGCCCCGGGCCGGAAGCATCGATGACCACATCGCGGCTGTAGTTCCACGAGGCCAGGTAGGCCACGAAGGCGGGGTCGCGGACCAGGTTCGCAAGATGCTGCAGCAGATCCCGCTCGGCATCGATGCCGAACTGGCTGGCCGCCGTCTGGTTGCACCATTCGATGCGGCCCTGTTCGTCGAGCAGGATCACGCCGTTGGGCGACGCCTGGATGGCGGCCAGGAATTCCTGCAGGCGGTCCTCGGCCTGGCGGGTCTGCTGTTCGCGGTCGCGCAGCAGCTTGCGAATGCGTTCAGAAAGTTCGCCCCAGACACCGGCGCCGCGGGTCGGCAGGCCCGCCGCGTTGTTGCGCAGCACCTTGAGCAGGCGCTCGGCGCGCCACGCGTCGAGCGCGAGCCACAGCACCGCGCCCAGCCAGGCGCCCAGCCATCCGAATTTCCAGCCAAAAATGGCTGCAGCGCCCGCTCCCATTAGGAGAGACGCTATTAGAAATGTAGCGATACGGAAAGGCATGGCGGGCGATTATCCGCGCCCGCGGCCCGTGAAAGCAGCGGAGCTCAAACCGTGACTTGGGCCGTCAGGCGATAGCCGGCGCCGCGCACCGTCTCGACCATGGGCGAGGCGGCGCCCAGCGATTCGCGCAGGCGCTTGACGTGCACGTCGACCGTACGCTCCTCGATGTAGACGTGGTCGCCCCAGACCTTGTCGAGCAGTTGCGCACGGCTGTGCACGCGCTCGGCATGCTGCATCAGGTAGGCCAGCAGTTTGAATTCGGTCGGCCCCACCTTGAGCGCATTGCCCTGCCAGGTGACGCGGTGCGTGGCGGTGTCGAGTGCGAGCTCGCCGATCTCCACGCGTTCGGTCACCACTTCAGGCGCCCGGCGGCGCAGCACGGCGCGGATGCGCGCGAGCATTTCCTGCGTCGAGAACGGCTTGGTGATGTAGTCGTCGGCACCTGCGTCGAGGCCGGCCACCTTGTCGGGCTCGTCGCCGCGCGCGGTGAGCATCAGGATCGGGATGGCCTTGGTGCGCGGGTCCTTGCGCCATTGGCGCGCGAGCTGCAGGCCGCTCTGTCCGGGCAGCATCCAGTCGAGCAGGATCAGGTCCGGCAGGAAGGCGTCGATCTCGCGTTGCGCCGCCGCGCCGTCTTCCGACCAGATCGGCTCGAAGCCGTTGTGGCGCAGGTTGACGGCGATCAGCTCGGCGATCGAGGACTCGTCTTCGACGATCAGGACTCGGGGTTTCTTCATGCTTTCTTGGGAGACTTGGGCTCGCTCTGTTACTGCAGCGCCGATTCGATCTCTTGCATCGAAGTGTGCCGCACATCGGCGCCCTTGACGATGTAGATGATGAATTCGGCGATGTTCTTGGCGTGGTCGCCGATGCGTTCGATGGCCTTGGCCAGGAACAGCAGGTCGAGGCTGGCCGAGATCGTGCGCGGGTCTTCCATCATGTAGGTGACCAGCTTGCGCACGAAACCGTCGAACTCCTTGTCGATCAGGTCGTCGTCCTTCAGGATCGACAGCGCCGCGGCCGTGTCCAGGCGCGCGAACGCGTCGAGCGCGGTGCGCAGCAGGCCCGAGGCCAGGTCGGCCGCGATGCGCAGCTCGTTCGAGGGCAGCGCGCGGGCCGAGCCGCTCTCGATGATCGACTTGACCATGCGCGCGATCTTGTTGGCCTCGTCGCCCACGCGCTCCAGGTTGGCCGTGGTCTTGGAGATGGCGATCAGGAGGCGCAGGTCGCGCGCGGTCGGCTGGCGCCGCGCGATGATCGACGACAGCTCGCGGTCGATCTCGATCTCCATGGCGTTGACGCGCGTCTCGGTTTCCATCACGCGGTCGGCAGCGTCGGGATCGAACTGCAGCAGTGCGTACACCGCCTGGTGGATCTGCGCCTCGACCATGCCGCCGAGTTCCATCACGCGCGACGAGACGCCGTTGAGTTCGCTGTCGAACTGGCTGGAGAGATGTTTTTCAGTCATGTGTGCCTCCTTGGCATCAGCCGAAACGGCCGGTAATGTAGTCCTCGGTCTCCTTGCGCTGCGGCTTGAAGAACATCTGTTCCGTCGCGCCGAACTCGATCAGGTCGCCCAGGTACATGTAGGCGGTGTAGTCGCTGCAGCGTGCAGCCTGCTGCATGTTGTGCGTCACGATGACCACGGTGTACTCGTTTTTGAGCTCGGCGATCAACTCTTCGATCTTTGCGGTCGAGATCGGGTCGAGCGCAGAGCAGGGTTCGTCGAGCAGCAGCACTTCAGGCTTGATGGCAATGCCGCGTGCGATGCACAGGCGCTGCTGCTGGCCGCCCGAAAGGCCCGAGCCGCTTTGCTGCAGCTTGTCGCGCACTTCGGTCCAGAGCGCCGCCTTCTTGAGCGCCCACTCGACGCGGTCGTCCATCTCGCTCGCACTGAGATTTTCGAACAGCTTCACGCCGAAGGCGATGTTGTCGTAGATCGACATCGGGAACGGCGTGGGCTTCTGGAACACCATGCCGACCTTGGCGCGGATCAGTGCCACATCCTGCTTGGAGGTGAGCAGGTTCTCGCCGTCCAGGGCGATGGTGCCCTCGGCGCGCTGCTCGGGGTAGAGCTCGAACATGCGGTTGAAGGTGCGCAGCAGGGTCGACTTGCCGCAGCCCGACGGGCCGATGAAGGCCGTCACCTTGTTCTCGGGGATCTCGAGGTTGATGCCCTTGAGCGCATGGAACTTGCCATAGTAGAAGTTCAGGTCCTTGACCGAGATCTTCGAGCGCGACGGTTGTGCGACGGTGTTTGGCATGGTTGCTACTTCTTCTTGAATCAGAGTTTGTTGCGCGTGAGGACCCGCGCCAGGATGTTGAGGGCAAGCACGGCCACGGTGATCAGGAACACGCCGGCCCAGGCCAGCTGTTGCCAGTTCTCGTACGGGCTCATCGCGAACTTGAAGATCGTCACCGGCAGGCTGGCCATCGGCTGGCTGATGTCGGCGGTCCAGAACTGGTTGTTGAGCGCGGTGAAGAGCAGCGGCGCGGTTTCGCCCGCGATGCGCGCCACGGCCAGCAGCACGCCTGTGACCACCCCGGCGCGCGCGGCGCGCAGCGTGATGCTCAAAATGACCTTCCACTTCGGCGTGCCGAGCGCATAGGCCGCTTCGCGCAGCCCCGGCGGCACCAGCTGCAGCATGTTCTCGGTGGTGCGGATGACCACCGGAATCACGATCAGCGCAAGCGACAGCGCACCCGCCAGGCCCGAGAAGGTCTTGAAGTACGCCACCACCACGGCATAGACGAACAGGCCGATCACGATCGACGGCGCCGACAGCAGGATGTCGTTGACGAAGCGCGTCACCGACGACAGCCAGCCCTTGGGGTTGTACTCCGCCAGGTAGATGCCGGCCATGATGCCGATCGGCGTGCCCACGAAGGTCGCGAGCATCACCATCACGAACGAACCAAAGATCGCGTTGGCGATACCACCCGCCTCGTTCGGCGGCGGCGTCATCTCGGTGAAGGTGGCGAGCGCCAGGCCGCCCAGGCCCAGGCGCAGGGTTTCCCACAGGATCCAGATAAGCCAGAACACGCCGAACACCATCGCCGCGAGCGACAGCGTGAGCGCGATCTTGTTGACGCGGTTGCGCGCGGCAAACTTGGCCTGGCGCGTTTCGGCGAGCGCCTTCGCATTCAGCAGGTTTTGAGCCGTACTCATGACTTGGTTCCTTCGCTCTTCTTCATCTGGGCCAGCAGCACCTTCGACAGCGTCAGCACGACGAAGGTGATGAAGAACAGCACCAGGCCGAGATACATCAGCGCAGCCTGGTGTAGGCCCGCGCCGGCTTCGGCGAATTCGTTGGCAAGTGCCGAAGTGATGCTGTTGGCCGCCTCGAACACGGAAAGCGAGTTGAGCTGGTTCATGTTGCCGATCACGAAGGTGACCGCCATCGTCTCGCCCAGCGCACGGCCCAGGCCGAGCATGATGCCGCCGATCACGCCGGCCTTGGTGTAGGGCAGCACGACCTTCGACACCACTTCCCAGGTGGTGGAGCCCAGGCCGTAGGCCGACTCCTTGAGCAGCGGCGGCGTCACTTCGAACACGTCGCGCATCACCGAGGCGATGAACGGAATGATCATGATCGCGAGAATGATGCCGGCCGAGAGAATGCCGATGCCCACGGGCGGGCCCGATACCAGCGCGCCAAGGTACGGCACGCCGGCCAGCAGCTTCTGCAGCGGCTGCTGCACCCAGGTGGAAAGGATCGGGCCGAACACCAGCAGGCCCCACATGCCGTACACGATCGACGGCACGGCGGCGAGCAGTTCGATGGCCGTGCCCAGCGGGCGCTTGAGCCAGCTGGGCGAGAGCTCGGTCAGGAACAGCGCAATGCCGAAGCTCACCGGCACCGCGATCACCAGCGCGATGATCGAGGTGGCCAGCGTGCCGTAGATCATGACCAGGCCGCCGTACTCGTTCTGCACCGGGTCCCAGACGCTGCTGGTCAGAAAGCCGAGGCCGTACTTCGAGATGGCGGGCCATGCGCCGGCAATCAGCGACAGCAGGATGCCGATCAGCATCGCGAGCGTGAGCAGCGCGGCGCCCTTGGCGGCCCAGCCGAACAGGCGGTCGGCCATCGGGCCCGAACGCGGCGCCTTGGCGGGCGGTGGTGCGGTGACGCGGCCGCGTTCGGCCGCGAGGTCGAGCGAGGATGCGGAGGCAGGATAGGTGGATGACACGGGTCGCTCCGGCAATGACGAAAGCGGCGCATCCTCGAGCGAAGTGCTGCTCATGGCTGCGCCGTCCTGGGCTTGAGGGGGTTGCTTACTTGAACGCGACCGGCTTGCCCGATGCGTCCTTGACTTCGCCCCATGCCTTGGCGATCGTGGCCTTCACGCCGTCGGGCATCGGCACGTAGTCGAGCTCATCGGCCGTCTTGTCGCCGCCCTTGTAGGCCCAGTCGAAGAACTTGAGCACGGTCGTGGCGTTGGCGGGCTTGTCCTGCATCTTGTGCATCAGGATGAAGGTGGCACCGGTGATGGGCCACGCGCCCTTGTCGGCCTGGTTGGTCAGCACCTGGTAGAAGCTCTTGTTCCAGTCGGCGGCGGCAGCGGCGGCCTTGAAGGCGCTGTCGTCCGGCGAGACGAAGTTGCCGGCCGCGTTCTGCAGCTGGGCGTAGGTCATTTTGTTCTGCTTGACGTAGGCGTACTCGACGTAGCCGATCGAGTTGGGCAGGCGGTTCACGAAAGCGGCGACGCCTTCGTTGCCCTTGCCGCCCGCGCCGGTGGGCCAGTTCACGGCCGTGCCTTCGCCGACCTTGGTCTTCCACTCGGCGTTGACCTTGCTCAGGTAGTTGGTGAACAGGAAGCTGGTGCCCGAGCCGTCGGCGCGGCGAACCGGTGCAATGGCGGCGTCAGGCAGGGCCAGCGAACCATTGAGCGCCTTGATGGCGGGGTCGTTCCACTTGGTGATCTTGCCTAGGTAGATGTCGCCCAGGACCTGGCCGTTGAGCTTCAGCTCGCCGGGCTTGATGCCGGGGATGTTCACCACGGGAATCACGCCGCCGATGACGGTGGGGAACTGCATCAGGCCCTTGGCCTGGAGCTCGTCGTCCTTGAGGGGCGCATCGGAAGCGCCGAAATCGACCGTCTTGGCTTCGATCTGCTTGAGGCCGGCGCCCGAGCCGACCGACTGGTAGTTGATCTTGACGCCGGTGGCCTTGTTGAAATCGGAGGCCCACTTGGCATACAGCGGTGCCGGGAAGCTGGCGCCGGCGCCGGTCACGTCTTGTGCGAAGGCGGGAACCTGGGCGAAGACCGCGGCCACGAGGCCGGCAGCTGCAAATTTGAAAGTCGTTTTCATGGAGGCTTCCTTTTAGAAGTAAGAAGTAGTCCCTTTCGGGCTTGGAACGGACTCTAGAAAGCTTGTGTGACATCGGTGTGACACCCCGCTGTCGAGGGAAAATGCCGCTCTTTCCCCTTCGGATCGTGTGACGCTGTCACACAACCGTCATGCGCCGCACCTAGCCTTGCGAACCTCGCCACCGGCGATTTGGAAGGCCGCGCGCCCGCCACGGCGCTACGATCGAAGCCACCCGCCTTCTTCCACGACAACTACATGCAAAACGGCACCCGCCTCGCCGCCGTCGATCTCGGCTCGAACAGCTTCAGGCTCGAAATCGGACAGGTCGACCACGGCCAGATCCACCGCACCGAGTACCTGAAGGAAACGGTGCGCCAGGGCAACGGCCTGGACAGCGCCCGCAACCTCACGGCCGAGGCCATGCAGCGGGGTTGGGACGCGCTTGCCCGCTTTGGCGAGCGGCTGGCCGGTTTCAAGCGCTCGCAGGTGCGCGCCGTCGCCACCCAGACACTGCGCGAGGCACGCAACCGCGAGGAATTCCTGCTGCGCGCGCGCACCATCCTGGGCTTCGGCATCGACGTGATCCCGGGCCGGGAAGAAGCCCGCCTCATCTACCAGGGCGTGGCGCACATGCTGCCCCACACCGACGCCTCCGACCGCGAGCGCCGCCTGGTGGTGGACATCGGCGGGCGCTCCACCGAAATGATCATCGGCCGCGCGCTCGACGCCGAACTGATGGAGTCCTACCGCGTCGGCAGCGTCGCCTGGTCGATGAAGCACTTTGGGGAAGGCCTTTTCACCCAGAGCGCCTTCCGCGCCGCCGAGGTGGCCGCCAAGGCGGTGCTCGACGACGCACTGTCCAGCTACACCCGCGACCAGTGGGACGTGGCCTATGGCGCCTCCGGCACCATCGGTGCCGTCGGCGACGTGCTGGCCGCGGCGGGCGGCGAGCCGGGGCTCATCACCCGCGACGGCCTCGACTGGCTGGTCGACCGCCTCCTGAAGGCCGGCAGCACCGACAAGCTGCGCGTCGACGGCATGCGCGAAGACCGCAAGCCTGTCATCGGTGGCGGCGTGAGCGTGCTGCGCGCGGTGTTCGACCTGCTGGACATCGAGGAAATGAGGGTGGCCCAGGGTGCGCTGCGCCACGGCGTGCTCTATGAGCTGCTGGAGCGCGACGAAAGCGTGGCCGACATGCGCACCGCCACCGTGGCGCGGCTGGCGAGCCGGTTCGCGGTCGATGCGGCGCAGGCCAGGCGGGTGGGCGAAACCGCGGCCGCCCTGTTCGTGCAGCTCACTCCGGCGGCGCGCGGCGGCAGCCCCGGCAGCCGTGCCGGGCGGGCGCTGCGCAAGCTCGGCTGGGCAGCGCAGCTGCACGAGATCGGCACGCTGGTCTCGCACAGCGACTATCACAAGCACGGCGCCTACATCCTCGACAACACCGACGCCCCCGGCTTTGCCGTCAATGAACTGCATGCGCTCGGCCAGCTGGTGCTGGGCCAGCGCGGAAAGCTGCGCAAGCTCGACGCCGCGCTCGAGGACGAGACCTTCGTGATGCAGCTGCTGTCGCTGCGCCTGTCGGTGATCCTGTGCCATGCGCGCCGCGATCCCGATCCGCGGGCGCTGCACCTTGCGGCACTGGGCGCCAGGGCCTTCACGATCGCCTGCGCGCCCGACTGGGCCGAGGCCTATCCGCAGTCCGCGCACCTGCTGCGCGAGGAAGTGCTGGCCTGGCAGAAGACCAGCAGCTGGCGCGTGGAGCTCAGCGGGGCCTGAGCCGCCTCACTTCGCGTCGAGGCCGGCGGTGCGGGTGCTTTCCGCAGACAGCACGCGCGGCTGGTCGCCCCCGAACATGCCGGCATAGGCGGGCTGCACGACCCGGTCCAGCCCCTGCTTCAGCCCCCCATGGGCCACCGCGGTGTCCTTGAGCAGGCCGTCATAGCTGAAATAGGTGGGCTCGCTCACGTCGGCGGTATGGGCCGTCTGGTGCACGACGGACTGCCGCTCGTCCCTGAGCAGCTGCTCCACCGAAATGAAGGGCTTGAAGCTCGAGGTCGCGTCGGCCGCGCCGTACGCCGTGGTGATCCGCAGGATCAATGTGCTGTAGCCGGGCGTGGGCTGGAGCTCCGGCACCTTCATCTCGCTGGCCGGTCCGGTGGCGCGCATGAAAGGCGTCAGCTTCACTTCGCGGCCGCTCTCGCGCAGGCGCGCCGCCAGCTGCTCCGCGAACTGCCGGTTGAGCGTCATGGCCGCGCCACTGTTCTTCACCGCGGCCGTGAATTCCTTGCTGCGCTGATCGGTCCGGGCGGCCATGGTCATGCGGCTGTTGGTGTCGATGCTCAGGGCCAGCAGTGCGCCGATGGGTCCCAGGAGCAGCCCGGCAAAGCCCGTGAGTCCCGAACCGCCGCCATCGGTGACGATCAGCTGGTCTTCCTCGTTGTAGATGAGCTCGACCTTCGCGGCCGAACGGGTGGCGGCATCCTGGCGCGCCTGCAGCGCGGGTTTGGACGCTTCGGCCGCGCACCCCGCCAGGAGGGCGGTGGCGACGAGCAGGGACGTCAGCTTCTGCAACGACATGCCCGCGTCCAGGCGCAGCAGATCCATGAAGCTTCTTGGCAGCGGGTTGAGCAGTTTCATGCGTATTCCCCAGTGGTATGGCCGATGTGAAGCCACTGTAGGAATCGCGCCGCCCGCGCACATGAGCGGTGCGCACTTTCTCCGGGGAGACAAGCGCCCCGCCACCTCTGCCCGCGGCCATGACAAAGCGCCTGCGCCGGCCCCGGATGCGGCTATCCGAGCCGTTTCACCTGGCGTGGAAGCTGGCGGTCCGGGTGGTTTCCGAACCGGCGAGGCGCGGCGGCCCGTCTTCGCCGAACATGCCGGCATAGGCAGGCTGGACGATCCGGGCAAGGCCTTGCCGCAGGCCGTCCTGCGCCCTGGCCGGGTCCTGCAGCAGGCCGTCGTACGCCAGGTAGGCCGGCTCCTCCAGGTCGGAGGTATGGGTGGTCTGATGGAGAACGGCCTGCTGCTCGTCCCGCAGCGACTGCTCGATTGCCACGAAGGGCTTGAAGCTCGACGTCATGTCGGGTGCCCCGTAGGTCGTGGTGACCCGCACGAGCAAGGTGCTGTAGCCCGGGGTGGGTTCGAATCCAGGCGCCTTCATCTGGGCGAGCTCGCCGTCCATGCGCGCGGCGGGTGTCAGCTTCACTTCGCGGCCGCCGGCCCGCAGGCGCGCCGCCAGTTGCTCCGCGAACTGCCTGTTGAGAGGCATCGCGCCGCTGCTTTTCACGACGGCCGTGAACTCCTTGCTGCGCCGCTCGATGCGGCTGGCCAGCGTCATCCGGGTACCGACCTCGACGCCAAGGGCCACCAGCGTGCCGACAGGGCCGAAAACCCCGGCCCAGCCCATGATCGCGGACCCACCGCCATCCATCACGGACAGCTGGTCCGGCTCGTTGTAGACGAGTTCGATCTTCGTGATCGACCGGGTCGCATCGTGGCGAACTTGCGGCGCCGGCTCGGGCGCGCCCGTCGCGCAGCCGGCCAGCAGGGCCGCAGAGATCAGCAGCGATACAAGCGTCCTCACGGAGGCGTAAACGTAAGCCATAGTTTCAATTTGCATCTAAATGCATCAGATGCAACTATTGTGCCTACAGACCGCTATCGCACCCCATCGGATTTCGTCAATTAGTTTACAGATCCGGGCAGATTTTCAGCCTGCGGATCGCCCGTCAGAGCAGCTCGGGCGACTGCACAGTCACCACGACGGTCTGCACGTCGCCGTCGCGTTCGCGCGTGCGGATCCACCAGAGCGAACCCTTGCGCACCGGACAGCTGTCCTGCTTCAGGCCGAGAAGCAGCGAGATGGCCTGCCCCACCGAAGGCTGGTGCCCGACCATCAGCACCACCGACTTGCCGTTGGGCCAGCCGGCCGCAGCCAGCATGGCCTCGGCGGTGGTGTCGGGGGCGAGTTCGGCGCGCAGCTTGTATTTGCGGCCGAGCGCGAGCGCGGTCTGCTCGCAGCGCCGCGCGGGGCTGCAGATGATGCGCGTGCCATCCGGCAACTGCCGGTCGAGCCAGCTGGCCATGCGCTTGGCCTGCTTTTCGCCGCGCGCGGTCAGGGAACGCTGCAGGTCGTCGCAGCCTTCGGTCCAGTCCTCGGCTTCGGCATGGCGCCAGAAGATCAAGTCCATGGTTGTCGTCTTTCGGTCGTCAGTTGCTGGGTGCATCGGGGTGATGGCCTCGCGATGCATACCGGTTCATGAGTGCAGCCTGGGCACCGTGCGCCTCGATGGCGCGCGACGCGCCCGCCTCGCCGGCATGGGTGTCGTGGTCGACGCGCGTGTAGATGCCGTCGCCGCCCAGGTCCCAGGCGTCGCGGCCGTCGTGCAGGTAGGCGACCAGGCATTCGTCGATCAGGCGCTGGCGAAGGCTGGGGTCGGTCACCGGCCAGGCCAGCTCGATGCGCCGCATCATGTTGCGGTTCATCCAGTCGGCGCTCGACAGGTAGAGCGACTCGTCCTCGCCATTGCGAAAGTAGAAGACGCGCGAGTGCTCGAGAAAACGCCCGATCACCGAGCGCACGCGGATGTTGTCGGTGAGCCCCGGCACCTGCGCGGGCAGCGTGCAGGCGCCGCGCACGATGAGGTCGATCTTCACGCCATTCTGGCCGGCGCGCATCAGCGCGGCCACCAGGGCATCGTCGGTCAGCGCATTCATCTTGGCAACGATGCGGGTCGGCTCGCCGGTGGCAGCGGCCAGGCTCAGCGCGTCGATCTGCGCGATGAGGTTCCGGTGCAGGTCGAACGGCGCGAGCCACATGCGGTTGAGCTTGGGCAGGCGGCTCTGGCTTGCCAGGTGCACGAACACGGCTTCCATGTCCGCCGTGAGCAGCGGGTCGGCCGTCAGGTGGCTGATGTCGGTGTAGAGCCTGGCGGTGCGCGGGTTGTAGTTGCCGGTGGACAGGTGGCCGTAGCGGCGCATCTGCTTGCCCTCGCGGCGCGTCACCAGCAGCATCTTGGCGTGCGTCTTCAGGCCCACCACGCCATACACCACCTGCGCGCCGATCGACTCGAGCATTTCGGCCCAGTTGATGTTGGCCTCTTCGTCGAAGCGGGCCTTGAGCTCCACCACCACCGTCACTTCCTTGCCGCGGCGCACGGCTTCGCGCAGCAGGTCCATCAGCTCCGAATCGGTGCCCGTGCGGTAGATGGTCTGCTTGATGGCCAGCACCTGCGGATCCTGCACGGCCTCGCGCAGGAATGCGAGCACGCCGTCGAAGCTCTCGAAGGGCTGGTGGATCAGCACGTCGCCATGCTGCAGCCGCTCGAAGAACGACTGCGCCGGCGACAGCGTGACCGGGTAGGAGGCCGAGTACGGCGGAAACAGCAGCTGCGGCTCCTCCAGCAGATCGATCAGCTGGGTCAGGCGGGCCAGGTTGACGGGGCCGTGCACCCGGTAGAGCGCCTGCGCCGGCAGGTTGAATTGCGCCAGCAGGAAACTCGCGAGCGACTCCGCGCAACTGGCCGACACCTCGAGCCGCACGGCCTGTCCGTAGTGCCGGTGCTGCAGCCCCTGGCGCAATGCGGTGCGCAGGTTCTTGACGTCTTCCTCGTCCACTGCCAGGTCGGAATGCCGCGTGACGCGGAACTGCGAGAAATCGCCCACCTCGCGCCCCGGGAACATGCTCGAAAGATGGGCGCGCACCACGCTCGACAGCGCCACGAACAGCGTCTTGCCGTCCGACACCTTGGCCGGCATGCGGATCACGCGCGGCAGCACGCGCGGCACCTTCACGATCTGGATCGGGTTCTCCCGCCCGAAGGCGTCCTTGCCGCCGAGCCGCACGATGAAGTTGAGCGACTTGTTGGCCACCTGCGGAAACGGGTGCGCCGGGTCCAGCCCGACCGGGATCAGCAGCGGGCGCACTTCGCGCTCGAAATATTCGCTGACCCACTTGCGCTGCGCCGGATTGCGTTCGCCGTGCGAAATGATGTGGATGCCGTGCTTGGCGAAGGTCGGCATCAGATCGTCGTTGTAGAGCGCGTACTGGCGCGCCACCAGCGCATGGGCGGCCTCGGCAAGGCGCTCGAACGATTCGATCGTGTAGGCGCCCTTCTGGTCGCCGGCGCTGCTGGCAATCAGGTGCGGCGCGGCGCGCACTTCGAAGAATTCGTCGAGATTCGATGAAACGATGCAAAGGTAGCGAAGGCGCTCGACCAGCGGCACTTCAGGCCTGCGGGCCCAGTCGAGCACGCGCTCGTTGAACGACAGGATGCTGTGATCGCGGTCGAGCAGCGTGAGGGCCGTTGCCGCGACCGCGGGCGTGCGGTCAGCGGGAGCAGGTTGCATGGGCACTGATTCTGGAGCAAGCGGCACGGGAGCACATGTAGGCTGAAATATGACAGTGTCACCCTCGTTTGTGACGTTTTCGTGACCGCCGTGTGACGCCTGCGGGCCGCCCTTGGGCAGCCCCGTGCCGGGCGAAGGGGCGGACGGCCCGGCACCGGGCCGGGCGGCCGCTGGCTTCATGCGCCCAGAAAGTGCTTGCGGTAGCGCGGCGGCAGGTCGTCGATGCGCATCAGCATCGGCAGGTCCGCCGTGTTGAAGTCCGGGTCCCAGGCCGGCGCGCCCAGCACCTTGGCACCCAGGCGCAGGTAGCCCTTGATGAGCGCGGGAGGCTCGACGTCGAGCGCACCGTCGAGCCGCTCCACCGGCAGCGGCAGGCGCGGCTGCACCTGGTACTGGATCGGCGCCATGTGGCTGGCCGACAGCTGCCGCCAGATGCTGGCGGCCGCGTCGCCGCTGGTCACGCCGTTGTGCGACATCGGAATGCTCGCGCAGCCGATCATGGTGTCGAGCTTGTTGCGGTGCATGAAGCCAGCGAGCGCACCCCACAGCGCGAGGATCACGCCGCCCTGCCGGTGGTCGGGATGCACGCAGCTGCGGCCCAGCTCGACCATGCGCTCGCGCAGGTCGCGCAGGCGGGTCAGGTCGAACTCGGTGTCGCTGTAGGTGCTGCCCACGCGCCGGGCCTGGGCCGGCGTGAGCACGCGGTAGGTGCCGATCACCTGCCCGGTGCGTTCTTCGCGCACCAGCAGGTGCTCGCAGAAGTCGTCGAACAAATCGATGTCGTGGCCGGCCAGCGGCGTGCTCACGCGGGCGCCCATTTCGCCGACGAACACCTCATGGCGCAGGCGCTGCGCGGCGCGCACGTCGTCCAGGTGGCGGGCCCAGCCCACGGTGATGCCTTGCCTGGCGTCGATGACGACCGGCGGCACCGCAACGGCAGCGGGCACCGACGCGGGCGCGGCTGCAGGGACGGGCCACAGGGCGGCGCGCAGTCCGAGCTGCGACAGCGGGAACGTCGGGTTGGGCAGTTCTTTCATGGGGACCCTTTCTGCTGAAGGAGTCTCGGCACCCGCAGTGAAACGGGTATGTCAGCGCCATTGCAGTTGCATGACGGTGTTACCGCGTGTTTTGGGGCTTCCTGGATGTCTAATGCGGTGGGTCCGCGACATGGAGTTTTCTCAATGGCCACAGCCGCAAGCAGCAATTTCGACAACCGCCTTCACCAGACCTTTCCTGTCCTGAGCGATACCGAAATCGCGCGCATCGCGCACTTCGGAACCGTGCAGCGCTTCGCCCGCGGGGAACGGCTGTTCACCGCCGGCGAAACCGGCCCCGGCATGTTCGTCCTGCTCAAGGGCGTGGTGGCGGTCACGCAGCGCGACGGGCTCGGGCACGTGGTGCCGATCGTGCGCCAGGGCCCCGGCGAGTTCCTTGCCGAAGTCGGCCAGCTGAGCGGCCGCCCTGCCCTGGTCGACGGCCATGCCGAGGAAGAGGTGGAAGCGCTGATCGTGCCGCCCGCGCAACTGCGCGCGTTGCTGGTGGCAGAAGCCGACCTGGGCGAGCGCATCACCCGCGCGCTGATCCTGCGGCGCGTGGCGCTGATCGAATCCGGCGCCAGCGGGCCGGTGCTGATCGGCCGGCCGGAGTCGCCCGACATGGCGCGCCTGGAGAATTTCCTGCGCCGCAACGGGCATCCCTACCACCTGGTCGACGCGGCCGAAGATCCCGGCGCCGCCGCGCTGCTGGAGCAGTACGGCACCTGCAAGCTGCTTGCCGTGTGCCCCGACGGCTCGGTGCTGGTCAACCCCGCCGAAGAGGCGCTGGCCCGCTGCCTGGGCATGGTCGACACCGCGGAGCACAACGAACTGTTCGACGTGGCGGTGGTCGGGGCGGGCCCCGCCGGCCTTGCGACCGCGGTGTATGCGGCCTCCGAAGGGCTGCGCGTGATCGTGCTCGACTGCCGCGCCTTCGGCGGCCAGGCCGGGGCGAGTGCGCGCATCGAGAACTACCTTGGTTTTCCCACCGGCATCTCGGGCCAGGCGCTCGCGGGCCGGGCCTTCGTGCAGGCCCAGAAGTTCGGTGTGGAAATGCTGATTCCTGCCAAGGTGACGTCGCTGGACTGCTCGCGCGACAACCCCATGGACGCCCTGCGCATCACGCTGGCCGACGGCCGTGCCATCCATGCGCGCACGGTGGTGATTGCAAGCGGCGCACGCTACCGGCGGCCTGACGTGCCGAGGCTGTCGGAGTTCGAGGGCCGCGGCATCTGGTATTGGGCTTCGGCCATCGAGGCCAAGCTCTGCGCGCAGCAGGAGGTTGCGCTGGTCGGCGGCGGCAATTCGGCCGGACAGGCCGCGGTGTTCCTGTCGCGCCACGCGGCCAAGGTCAATGTGCTGGTGCGCGGCCCCTCGCTCGCGGCCAGCATGTCGCGCTACCTGATCGATCGCATCGAGGCCACGCCCAACATCGAACTGCACCCCCACACCCAGCTGGTGAAGCTCAACGGCGGTTCCGGCGAAGGACTGACGGGTGCAACCTGGCGCTGCCAGACCACGGGCAACGAGCACGACTGCGACGCGCGCAACATCTTCCTCTTCGTTGGCGCCGAGCCCGAGACAAGTTGGCTCGACGGCTGCGGCGTCTCGGTCGACAAGCATGGCTTCGTGCTGACGGGCGATGCCGCCAGCAGCGGCTTTCCGGCGCGGCCCTCCACTGCGCTCGAATCCAGCGTGCAGGGCGTCTTCGCCGTGGGCGACGTGCGCTCGGGTTCGGTCAAGCGCGTGGGCGGGGCCATCGGCGAAGGCGCGGCCGTGGTCGCGCTGATCCACCAGCACCTGTCGTCCAACTCGGCCGTTGCCTGAGCGTGCTCCGCCCGTAATTCCCGGCGCTGCACACGTGCGGATGGCCGCGTATATGCTGCCTGCCTCGCATCACAACCAACCCCAACACCGGAGCCCGCGACATGCCTGCATCGCCCATCGAGGTCTATTCCTGGCCCACGCCCAACGGCCACAAGATTCACATCATGCTGGAGGAGTGCGGCCTGCCGTACAACGCCCGTCCGATCAACATCGGCAAGGGCGACCAGTTCGCGCCCGAGTTCCTGCAGATCAGCCCCAACAACAAGATCCCCGCCATCACCGACCCCGATGGTCCGGACGGCAAGCCGATCTCGCTGTTCGAATCGGGCGCCATCCTCGTCTACCTAGCCGGCAAGACCGGCAAACTGTTGCCCAGCACCGACCGCGAACGCTACGACGTCCTGCAGTGGCTCATGTTCCAGATGGGCAGCGTCGGTCCCATGCTCGGCCAGGCGCATCATTTCCGCATGTATGCCCCTGAAAAGATCGGCTACGCCATCGAGCGCTACAGCAACGAAGCCAAGCGCCTCTATGGCGTGATCGACAAGCAGCTGTCGAAGAACAAATTCATTGCCGGCAAGACCTATTCGATTGCCGACATCGCGATCTTCCCGTGGCTGCGCAGCTGGGAAAACCAGGGCATCACCCTCACCGACTACCCGCACCTGAAGGCCTGGTTCGACGGCATTGCCGCCCGCCCCGCCGTGCAGCGCGGCGTGAAAGTGCTGGCCGACCTGCGCCAGCCGATCACCGGCGACAAGGAGCGCGAGATCCTTTTCGGCAAGACCCAATACGAGAAACGCTGAGAGCCCCGATATCCGGGCTAGAATAGAAGGCTTGTCGGGGTGTAGCGCAGCCTGGTAGCGCATCTGGTTTGGGACCAGAGGGTCGAAGGTTCGAATCCTTTCGCCCCGACCAAGAAAAATACGAATGCCTGCAATGACTCACGTTGTTGCAGGCATCTTGTTTTTCGGGCCCATGGCAGCGCGCCAAAAACAATCCCCACGGTGAATTCCTCGCGTACAGTCGAATTCACATCATCACTGACCGGGGTTGGCCGTGTCCTACTACGAACTGAAGATTGGCAACCAGACAGGCCTGGTCCAGGTCACGCAGGACCTCGTCTCCCACACCGCCACCCTGTACTGGATGCCCCGCCGCCGCCCCTTGCGCGCCACGGAAGAGATCAATTCCACGCCGCTGGCGCAGCACCAGACTTACGGGCCCTCGGAAGCGCAGACGCTCGATCTGCTGCGCGCCTGGGCCACAGAGAACTTCGAGCCGGTCGGCGATTTCGTCCAGATCTGAGTGCTCTCCGGCGCCCCGGACTCCAAGGTGGATGTGGGTAGAATCCGGGGCTCCGTTCGGCCCGGAATCTGCCCGTAGCTCAGTTGGATAGAGCACCTGCCTTCTAAGCAGGTTGTCGGGGGTTCGATCCCCTCCGGGCAGGCCAATTTCCAGTTTCAATTAGCTCAGAACCATCCTGAAACCCGCTCTCCTTCGAGGAGAAGCGGGTTTTTCTTTGCTCCGAGACGGATCGGGGCATAGCATGTCTTGTCGGTACTTTGTCGGTACTTCTGCAGGTATCTGCCCGGCCGCCAAAGCCAGGTACCGACAGCAAGGAGAAAAACCCAATGCTGACGGACACTTTCGTGAGGCAAGTGAAGCACAAGGGCAGTGAGATCGGCGAGCGCTACGCGGACGGCGGCGGCATGTACCTGCGCGTCAAAGCCGCGGGCAAGTACTGGCGCATGGACTACCGGTTCAACGGCAAGGCGAAGACGCTGGCCTTGGGCGTCTACCCCGCGGTCTCGCTCGCGAAGGCGCGGCAGCGGCGCGACAAGGCCCGCGAACTGCTTGCCGACAACGTCGACCCCGGCCTCGCGAAGCGCGCAGAGAAGCTGTCCCGGGCAGTGGAAGCAGCCAACACCTTCGAGGCGTTGGCGCGGGAATTCCACGCCACCAAGGCCAGCAGTTGGAGCGCATCCTATTCGGAGCGCTGGCTGCGCATCATGGATAAGGACCTGTTCCCCTACATCGGCAAGCTGCCGATCGCCACGATCCAGGCCAAGGACCTTCTGCACGCGCTCAAGCGCACCGAGAGCCGAGGCGTCATCGAGACGGCCCACACCCTGCGCCAGTGCGCCGGACAGGTGTTCCGCTACGGGGTTCAGACAGGCCGGTGCGCGAGCAATCCGGCGCCCGACCTGCACGGGGCGCTCCGGCCGGTGCTCACCAAGAGCATGGCCGCCGTTCTGGAGCCGCAGAAGGTCGGAGAACTGATGCGCGCCATCTACGGCTACAGCGGGCAGCCGCTCACCCGCGCTGCCCTCCTCCTGTCCGCCCTGCTCTTCCAGCGCCCCGGCAACATCCGCGCGATGGAATGGGCATGGATCGATCTCGACAACTCGATGCTCACCATCCCGGCGCAGGACATGAAGCGAAGGCTGCATGAAAAGCTCAACGGCCGCCCTCACTTCGTGCCGCTGGCAAGGCAGGCGAAGCAGGCACTTGAAGATATTCAGCCATTGACCGGGCACGGCCGGTATGTCTTTCCAAGTATCCGCACCGGCGAGCGCCCCATGAGCGAGAACACCGTGAACGCGGCATTGCGAAGGCTCGGCTATACCAACGACGAAATGACCGCCCACGGATTCCGCGCGATGGCCCGCACAGTCATGGCAGAGCAGCTGCACGGCATTTCGCCCGATGTCATCGAGGCACAACTTGCACATGGCAAGAGCGGGCCGCTGGGCGCAGCCTACGATCGTGCGCAATTCATGGACATGCGCAAGGACATGATGCAGCGCTGGGCGGACTATCTGTATCAACTCGCCAGAAGCGCACAAGTCCCGACGCTCCGGGTGGCATAGCCAGTTCCGCGCCCAAGCGCCTCTGCGACCAGCTTCGTATTCTCAGCGAAGTCGTGCACGGGCAGCCAAGCCAAGTCGATGCCTACCAACGACCGCGGAAGGTCATGCTCGCAGGATCAACGGTCATGCCGCCTTGAGCGCGAAGCGCGGCTCCTGCCTCGGTACCGGCAGGATCTCGACCGACAACCACCGCAGGTCGTTATAGCGCCGATCCCCCTCATCAAGCCAGGTGCTCACCGAGATCTCCCGGCAACGGGATCTGATCTGTAAGCGCGTTCTCACCACCCATCTTTCATAGACGGTCGACGGCAGGCATGCTCGAGTGAGCATGCGCGCCGGAATGGTGTGCATCAAGCTGATCATGCACATCATGTCCGTAGAGATGGAGTCCTTAAGGTCATGAATGTTTGCTTGTGATGGTTGGACCTTGGCCTTGCGCGGGATGTGGACTCGAACGTTGATCGCGCAAGCCTTGGATCAAATGGTTGTAGCGGGACGGGGCCTGTCCGGAGATGGCTGCGCCAGCTTGACGCGCGGTCCGATTCGGGCGATCACGTCATCGGCGACGAAGGTCCGCTCGTCCATGCTCTGGAAATCGGGGCGCAGCTCGATCAGGATCGTCGCGCCTCGCACGATCGGCGAAGACGGAACAGGCGTGTAGATGAACAACGGCGGTTGGCTGATTCTCGGCGCGGGAGGAGCCCGAAAGACAGGCATGGCACCTGCGGTTCGCTGCATGAAAGGCACACGGGCGCTGACAATGCGGTCGCCATCGATCTGCGGCTCTTGACCCATCTGGCTTACCCCCACATCCGCGAGTGGTCTCCCTTGCCCAAAAACGTCGTCGCCCGTGAGCACGGTAGTGTCGACGTTGCCCTCGACGATCTTGAACGCAGGTGCGCCGGCTTCCTTCGCGACTTGTGCGCTACGGTAGAGCATGAATGCTTCGACCCAGCGCTGCGGTGTCGCTTTTGATCCCACGAAGCGCACGCGATAGAGTTGATCGGAAAGCTTGCTGCTTGAATAACCGAAGTTGTTGCCTTCGGCACCCGCCGCTCGGTACGGCGTCGGGCCCACGCAGGCCGTCAGCGCGGTCGCTGCGATCAGCGTTGCGATTGTCTTGATCGACATGAATATCCTCCCTGGAAAGCGAATTGCTGATGGGGGTGTGCTGGTCAGAAACTCGCATTCAGGTTGAGCCCCAGCGTGACCCGTGCGGTCCGATACCCCTCCGGCTTGCGGATCGGCGCCCCCATGAAGAAGTCATAGCTCAGCTTGCTCCACTGCCCCCGCACCCCGATGACCGCGCCCGCCAGGCTGCGGCCCAGCAGGTCCGCGGTCGAGCGCCCGCCGACATGCCCGTAGTCGGCGCCGACATACAGCTCCGCCCCGCTCTGCCCCATGGCCCAGCCGATGTCGTTGCGGATCAGCCAGCCGCGCTCGCCCATCAGGCTGGTCTCGCCATCGAAGCCGCGCACTGTGTAGCGCCCGCCGATGGCGAAGCGGTCCTGCGGCGTGAGCGGCGTGCGGTTCCACTGCGCGCGGATCAGGCCCGAATAGCGCAGCTTCTGCTCGCCGAGCTTGAACGGCGCGTTCAGGCTGATGTCCGCCGTGTACAGCCGCATGCGCGAGGTGCCCTCGCCGAACGCCTCCTCCGGCGCCGCGATGGCGCCGAAGCCGCCCGTGCCGTGCTTGTAGGCGAGCGTGCCCTCCAGCGTCGCTTCGCCGATGAATTCCTTGTGGTTCAGGCCCAGCTCCCAGCCGCCCACCACCCGGTGCTGCACCTCGACCTCGGTGTCGTCTACAAAGCTGCGCGATTCGCGCCGGAAGCCCTTCAGCGCCAGCGTGGTCTTGCGGCGCTGGTCGCGGTAGATCAGGCGCGAGAGCTTGACCTCGGCGCTGTTCGTCTTGCCGGCATACACATAGTCCTGGTTCAGCCCGGCCACGCGCTGGTGGTACTGGCTGTTGGAGGCCGTGAAGCCCAGCATCCAGTAGCCATACGGCAGCGAGTAGTGCACCGTCTGGCCTTCGGTGCCCTTGGCCGGGTCGCTGAACACATGGCCGTTGAGGTTGTGGTTGGCGCTGACGTAGAACAGGTCGTTCAGCCCGAAGGGGTTGTCCACCGACACCGTGGCGCCGGCCTGGTAGCGGCCCGTGGCCTCGGTGCCGCTGTCGTCCAGGCTCAGGGTGACGCGCCATTTCTTGGCTTGGACGTACTTGACCACCAAGTCGCTGTCGCCGGGCTTGGCATCGGGTGCGGTCGAGGGCTCGATCTGGATGTCAGCCTCGGCCGTGGGCGCGCGCTTGAGGTTCTCCAGGCCCTGCTCGATGTCGCGCAGGTTCAGCAGGTCGCCGACCCGCGCGGGAATGGCGGTAGCCAGCAAGGCGGAACTGCCGAACAGCGTGGAGGAAGAATCCGGCGTCAGGCGGATGGCCGCGATGCGGCCGGGCACCAGCGAGAGGGTCAGGGTGCCGGTGGACAGGTCCTGCGGCGCGGCCAGCACGCGGGTGGTGACGAAGCCGCGCGCGATGGCCGCCTGCTGGGCGCGGGCGAGCACCACGTTCACGCCGGCGGTGCCCAGGCACCGGCCGAGGGGTGAATTGTTGCCTTCAGGACCTGAAAGATCAGAGACCGCCCACTGGAATGCCTCGGATTGCTCGCCGACCAGGAGCACGCGGTCGATGCGGAAGCATGGGGCTTCGGATTCGGGGATGCGTGCTACTGGTGCAGGCGGTGCCGCCTGCAGGCGCTGGTCGACCGTGCGCTCGTTCTGCTCGCGCAGGGCGCGTTCGCGTTCCTGCTGGCGTTGTTGTTCGACGAAGGGTTGGGGCGTGGTGGGCGATTGCTGACCAAATGCCAGCAGCGGACCGGCGGCCATGGCGGCCGCGAGCAAGTTGCGTTTCAAGCCAGAATCCCTCTTTGTTTTTTTGGCGACGGTTCTACCGACTTCTCTCATTTGAAAGAGACGGTATTCGGTACTAGGCGCTCTCTCGGACTTTCGCCTAGCGGACATTAATGGCCCAGATCTACACACTCAGGAAAAATACAAAAGCCTGCACAAACCATGCCGCTGCCAAGAGGCAAGGACCTAATCGAGAAGCGAGCGACAAAGCTCGCTCTGATTTTGGAAAAGCGCAACTCGGTTCTCTTGGCCGATGACAATATTCCGCGGCGAAATTTAACCTATCGCCTTTCTTCGTTATTTAGAAAAATCAGAACCCTCTCCTCTCCCAGTGATTTTTTTATCATTTTTTTAACCGCCGACAACAAATCGACAGCCTTCTTGTCATTAAGGCCAACTATGAATGAACTCAGCGCAGCGAGGCCATTCTCCCGGGCAATTTCAATCTCCACTAGGTCGTAGTGGTTCTTGGCGTTTGTCAAATCAGTGACGACAGAGATTAAAAATTTGCTCGGGAACACGTTTGGATTTCCTTCCACCAGCAACGCAAGCTCTTCGCGAACCATGTCGGCGTCTAGCGAGCAGTAACAAAACAAATCGATCGCCATCTTTATTCCTGAACGAAATTGAACTCAGTAAGAGCACCCGTTTTATCGATAGCGATTATCTTTTTAAGGCCTAGAATTGGATATTTGGATAACCAATCTTGAAGTGCAGCAGGAGTAGTTGGGCTACCAGTTGCGCCGGCAGCAATTCGATCAAAGGTTAGTTGAAGATCAGCTGTCACGCCGTTCATGAAACGGGTGATGATCGGGGAGCCGGCGGGTACCGCCGCATCAATTGTGGTCATTCCCCATTTGCCCCAACTATTCAAGAACAAAAGAAAACCTATCCGCCCATCCGAATTTCTCATCCTGCAATTCAACTCGCCGGAGCACATCAACAATTGCATCAAAGTCAGCCCCCAACGCTTGTTTTGACTTGCCAGACCGCTTCCAAATCAGCGTCACAGGTCTTTCAACGCTCGCGCTTAAGACATCCCATAACGCATGAAGATTTCCACCATAAAAACTTTCTATTCCAAGCGCAGACGAAAATGCGCGGTGAAAATCACTCGCTGCTTCAATGGAGTCACCATCAATGAGTATTTCCATGTTCACCCCTATTTTTTCCAAGTACCGATTGGCGCAACCGTTTTGTAGTGGTCAGTTGTTATGTACAGAAGACCATCATTGGAATAAAGCAACCGTGTACCAGGTTGATTGCTTCTGGACATGGTGTTGCTCAGTCCAATATCCACTTCCTGCCAAGTCCTGTTTGCAGCCTGCGGTAGTCCGTTGACTGGCGGAACATTGTTGAAAACGTCACCACCCAATTGTCCACCAGGAACTGAGTTGTTCAATGCCTTGCCCGGTTGCCATCCTTGTTGAGCTGCTTGCGTTTTATCGACATAGTTCGGCGGCAGTTTCCCAGTAGTCTGGAGACTTTCGACTACCTCGTTTGCGGCCTGGGTCGTCTTTAGATCCAACTTCAATCCAGCATAAGTAGTTGCGTTTGCTGTTCCTTGTGCGGAAATTCCCCCCTTTTCCCCATTAGTATTGTTAGGGGCACTTGCAGTCCCACTTGGCGCCTTGGACCCGTTTCCGGTTGCTCCCAACCTTGTGCCAATCGTGGCGCCGACGCCCGTCCCCACGATTGGTAGCGCTCCAGTGATTGCAGTTTTCAACAGATCAGCAAAGCCGGCTGTGGACTGTTGCGTCGCCAGCGCTTCGTACATCTGGGTCATATCCGTCACTTGCCGGCTAAGCAGGTCGTCCACCAGCGCCCTCTTCTCCGGCGTATCGGCATAGAAATACGCCTCAACGAGGTTGTTCAATGTCTGGTTCGCGCTGTTGGCAAGCGCAGTGCAGTTTGCAAGACTTCCCGAGCCATCGCAGGCACTCTTGATACGCGCAGATTGCCTGTCGCTGTCGCCCGTCATTTCGTCCCGCAACTTGTCGACATTGCAACTCTTGCCCGTCCCCTCTGAGCACGCGCGAAGGTCGCCCTTCAACTTGTCCGAACCGCGCAAGCTCAAAGCGTTGTTGGTGGCGGCATTCGCACTGGAGGCCGCGGCGATGTAGATGCCCTCGGCATCGAGTCCGGCCACCGCGCCCCCGATCGCGGCAAGCACTTGCGTCATCTCCACCGCTCCGGGCATCACATTGCCGTACTCGTCCCGGCCGAATGCGCCGGCCGTGAGTTCGCCGATGACGGCGCCCAGGGCTCCTGCGCCGCAGCCGCTCGAACTGTCTGCACGCACGGCACCGACTGCGCACCCTGCGATGGCGTGCAGGACGTTCTGCGTGAAGGCGTTGATGTCCCCGTCGTACGTCAATTTCCCAATGCCATCGGCGCTCTGCGCAGCGATCGTGTTCAGAAGCGCATCCGTCAACCCCGAGCGCAGCTCGTCTTCCAAGCTGGTGCCATTGATCGCACTGCGCACCACCGCGCTGGCCGCCCCGTCGATCAACTGACGCTGCAATTGGTCGGTGAACAGCGCCGAGCCGTTCGTCGCATGGGCAAGGCGGTCCGGCAGCACTTCGCTCAGCCCCTGAAGTACGCCCGCGGTCACCATGGCCGTGGCGATGTTCTTCACGCCTTCACTGCTGCCCAGTTCCTCAAGCACTTTGCCGATGTCACCGTTGTTGTTGACGAAGCTCACCGCGGCCCGGCTGGCCAGGGCGGTGACGCCGGCTTGAACCGCGCTGCCCACACCGGCGGAGACGGTCGTGCCCATGCCTGCCCCTGCCGCGGCGCCGCCCGCGGCGGTTCCTGCCTGGGCGGCCACAGGCCCGGCTACCATACCGACCACCACGCTGACGACAAGGGCGGCCACAGGCCCCATGCTGGTCTGGCTGTAGGCCCACTTCTTGTGCTCCTCCTGCACGCGCTGCCATTCGACGCTGTTCGCGAAGGCGGGGTCGGACGTGAGCTGATTCACCCAGGCCATGCCCGGCTGCTGGCCCAGCGCTGCCAGACTGTCGTTCTGGCCCACTTGCGCCGTCACGCCGCCAGCGGCCTGGATGCGCAGGTTCTGCACATTGAACAGGTTGTACCGGCTGGTCTCGTCAGTGCGACCGCTGCCCTTGGCCGAAACCCACGCGCCATCGCCGCCGTTTTCCGTGCGGCTGGCGGCACTGGTGGTACTCTGTGTGAGCAGATTGAGCTTGCCGCCGGACTGGATATCGAGGTTCTCGGCATTGGCCTGGATGGCGCCGAGCGTCATGTCGCCACCGCTTCGCAGCTGCACGTCCTTGCCCGCGAGCGTGGTGCGCGCCAAGGTGGTTTGCTGGCTGTCGGCATCCAGGCTGTAGTGGCTCATGCCTTTCCGGGTGGAATGGGTGGTTTCGGCCGACGCCTGGTTCTCGCCCGCGTACAGAGTGAGCTTGTCGCCCGCGTCGAGGCTGAGGGTCTGGCCCGCGCTCAAGGTGGCGGCCCGCCCGGTGATGTTGCCTCCGGCCGAGATGCTCACATTGCCCGCACCGCTGACGGTGGTGCCGGTTTCCTGGCTGCGCTCTTCCTTGCGCGTGTTCCTGCTGCTCCAGCGGATGTCCTCACTACGGCCGGTGGTGACCGTATCGAGGTTGACGTCGCGTCCCGCTGCGAGGGTGGCATCGCCCGCGCTTCGGACTTCTGCGCCGACCAGGTTCATGTCGCGCCCGGCCACAGCCACCAGGCTGCCTCCCGGGTTGGTCACGTACAGGCCGGCGACCCGATCGAGCGTGACAGCGGACAGGGCGACGCCGCTCGAGGCGTCCGAGCGCGCGAGTGCGCCGGCGGTGTTTCTCGAGTCGCGGGTGGTTGTCACCACATTGATGTCGCGTCCGGCCACCGCGGCCAGGCGGCTGCGGGCGTCGACGATGCCGCCGATGACGTTCAGGTCGTTCCTGGCCGTGAGGCTAACGTCGTCGCCGGTGATGCGGCCGCCCAGATTGTTGATGTTCTGGCCCGTAAGAACCACGGCGTTGCGTCCGGCAATCGTGCCGGCGTCGTTCGTGATGTCTCCTGTGAACTGCATGTTCACGCTGCGGCCCGACAGCAGCGCGCCCGAGCCGTCGATGTCGCCTTCCTTCACACGCACATAGACCTGCGGCACCAACACGCGTTGGGTGCTGCCGTCCGGCAAGGTGACGGTCTGCTCGACCAGCCAGACGATGTCGCTGGTGAGCTGGGCCATCTGGGCGTCTGTCAGGGCGATTCCCGGACGCAACCCGTATTGCTTGGCAAAGGTCGCCCCGGCGTTCATCAGCGCCGTGTACTGCGCCTCGTCGCTCTCGAAGCCGTCGAGGTAGCGGAAGCCCGTCAACTGGGCCACCTGTTCGCGGACCAGCCGTTGCTCGTAGAACCCGTCACCCAGGCGCTTCAGGGTGTTATTGGGATCCAGCCCGAGGTTGCTCAGCAGGTAGTCGCTGGACAGCCAGGTGCGGTAGTTGGCAAAGCGCGGGTCCGTCTCGATCAGGTAGCGGCTGGACGAGCCAGGATGCGTGGTGAACAGGCTGGCGGTCGGTACCGTGGCGTTGGGCACGCTGGTGCGAACGACGGTGGGCGCGGTCCCGGAGGCGGCGCCGGTTCCATTGGGCCCCGTGGCCGTTGGAACCTGAATGATGGGGTTGACGCGTGCCCCCGCCGAGACACCGCCAGTGCCTTGAGCGCCGGTGCTGGTCTGGCCCGGCGCCAGGATGCCGGTACCCGTGCCACTCCCGGTGACGGCCACATTGCCTTGCTGGCGTGCCGCCGCGAGCGTGACGCTGTCGTTGGTCGTGAGGTTGTACGGAGCCAACTGGTAGACCCGCTCGTCGCTCCCGGAGTCGTGCTCGTTGATGTAGCTGTGAATGGCGATGCCGGTCTGCACGGTGGGCGCATCGACCGTCAGGCCCTTGTTGACGATGGTCCCGCCAGTGACCGTCAGCGCGCCACCGGCGAGGATCTGGCTCATGTCGTTGACGCCGCTGGCCACGTTGATGTTCATCGTGCCGCCCGCGAGTATCTTGGCCGGCTTGGAGCTTTGCAGCACCGGCGTGGACGAGGTCACGGTGTAGTCGTACGCGTCGTAGATCGACGACATGCGCGTGGGCTTGTAGTCGTCGGGATTGGTGAGCGACGTGTGCCCCGTCATGGTGTAGATAAATTTCAGCGTGGCCTCGTCCAGCTTCTTGTGTGCCGCGCGATAGGCCTGCCACCGGTCGTATTCGGCCTGCGTGACCGGGTGGTCGAAAGGCGTGAACACCTCGTGCGGAGGCTCGCTGGTGTCCCAGCTTGTGATGCCTGTCTGCCCCACCGTGATGTCCGGATAGCGCCAGCCGACGAAGTCAGCGGGCAGGTCCTCGGCCGGCGGCGCGACGCCGAAGGTCGCCCAGATCGGATCGGTGCGCGGGTACCAGGCGCCGGGGACGGTCACTGCAGTGCAGGTGCTGTCCTCCCCGACAGTGCATTCCTGGATGGTCCGATCGTGGCTGCTGGCCGGGCTTCGCATGTAGTACGCGCGGAACTGCTCCAGCGGATAGTCGGGCGACGGGATCAGCAGACGCATGTTGGCGTTGCTGCCGGGCCCTTGCGGGTCGGTGGCTGGAACGGCGGCCCAGCCGTTCCAGCCAGTGTCCGGGAACTGTTGGAAGCCGCCGATGCTGAAGAGCACCTCGCTCGCTGCATAGCGCACGCTGCTGCCGGGGAGCGAATATTCGACGATGTGCTGGCTCGATCCCGGCTCCATCGTCCAGCTCACGCCGCCATTGGTGTTGTTGAGCACGCCCGTCTTGATGTCGACGTTGCGGGTGGCCTCGATGGTCGCAGCATGGTTGTTGACGGTACCGGCCGAGCCGGTGGCGTAGCCTGCCGCATCGAGGCGGCCACCGATGAAGAGGTCGCCGTCGCTGAAGATCAACGACCCGTCGCGGTTGTTGACGATGTCCGCACCGATGTCCAGGCGGCGACGCGCGGCAATGGTCGCGGCGCTGGTGGTGCCGTTGAGGGTTTCGGCCAGGTTGTTGAGTGTGCCGACGCCGATGGAGATCTGGTCACCGTAGATGCGGCCGGTGCCGATGTTGTTGAGGGTACCGGCATCGATGCGCGTCAAACTGCCATCGATCACGCCGCGGTTGGTCACCGTGCCGGTGGCACTGAGCCGCGTGATGGTGCCCTGGATGTCACCGGTGGCGGCGTTGTCGATGTTGGCTGCCGAAAGCGACAGGGCGTTGCCGGCGGCGATCCGGCCGCTGTTGCTGATGTTGCCGCTGGTGGCGATGCTCAGGTCGCGGTTGGCGATGGTCTCGCTGCCTGCGGCGAATACGGCGTCCTGCGTCAGGGCCAGGCGCATGTCCTGCTGGGAGAGCAGCCGGCCGGCGTTGGCGAGCGAAGCCGCATCGACCACGAGTTCCTTGCCGGCGAGCAAGGTGCCGCCGTTGGCCGCGCTCAGGGTCTTGGCGCCGGGATTGGCCGCATTGGGGTCGACGATGGCCAGCGTGTCGCCGGCGTAGATCAGACCGCCGGTGCCGTTGTCGATGCGACCGCTGCTCGTGAGGGTGGTGTTCACATCCGCCCGAATCGCACCCGCGGTGTTCTCGACGGTCGTGGCGGCGATGGCGACGTTCTGGCCCTCGATGCCTTGTTCGGCGCCGGAGGTGAGGCGGTTGTCGATGCCGCCCGCATTCAGGGTGGTCGTGGCGGTCGAGCGGATCAGGCCACCGACATTCGTAACGCTGCCGGCGTTGACGCCCAGGTCGCCCATGGCAAGGGTTTGACCGTGGCTGTTGTCGTAGCCTGCGCCCTGGGTGTTGATCGCCACCGCGGCCTGGCCGAGCACCAGGCCTGCATCGGTGTTGGTGAAGAATTGGGTCGTGGCGACCAATGCTTTGGCCGCGCCGATGAAGCCTGCCGCGTTGTTCACCGCGCCCGTGTTCAGCGTCAGCGTATCCGCGCTGACGATCCCACCCTGCCCCGTGCTGTAGCCTTCCGCATTGGTGTTCGTCAGTGCCTGGCCGTTCGTGTCGATGGCCATCGCGCCGCCGGACTGGATCAGGCCAGCGTCGTTCACCAGCGCGCCCGTGTTCAGGCCTATCGTGCCGCTAGCGCTCAACGTGCCGCGCGTGCTGTCGAGAGTGCCACCACGCGTGTCGATGGAGAGGCTGGCGCCGCTGGCCGTCCCGTCGGTGTTGGTGAGGCCACTGTTCGCAAGCGCGACCGCGCCGGACGCCAGCATGCGGCCTGCCGTGTTGACGGTGGTGCCGCTGGTCGTGACGCGCAGATCGCCGGTCACCGAAGCGAGGGTGCCTGCGGAATTGTCCAGGCTGGAGGCGTCGATCGTGGTGTCGCCATTGCCGGCCAGCGTTCCTTCGACGTTGGACACCACCCCGGCGGCCTTGACATTCAAGGTGCCTGGTGTCGTGATCACGGCCTTGTCGGTAGTCACGTTGCCCTGAGTCGCCGTGACCGCGATGTTGGCCGCGCTGGTCTGGCTGCCCGACAGATCGACGCTTGCGCCTTGCAGCGCGGCATTGCCGGCCGCCAGGTTGGTGCCGTGGGCGACCAATGCGCCGGTGCTCGTCACGTCCAGGTTGCCCGCCCCGCCGAGCGTGCCGTCGCTCTGGATGCCCGCGCCCTGCACCCCGGTGCTGCCGCCTTGCAGGCTGCCGGCCGTGATCGTGGTGTGGCGGCCGGCGGTGACGCTGCCGTCATTTACCATCGCGCCGCCGATCCCGACATGGATATCGTTCGCGCCGCGCAGGCTGCCGCTGTTGCTCAATGCGCCGGCCTGGATACCCAGATCCGTGGCCGCGTTGATGCTGCCGCCGCTGCCGTTCACCATCTGGTTGGTCACTGCGAGCTGCACGCCGGCCTGGGCCGACTGGATGCTGCCGCTGGTGTTCTCCAGCGAGCCGCTGCTCAGCGTCAGCGCCTGGTTGGAAGCCAGGGTGCCGCCGCTGTTGAGGGTGGCTCCGCCCACGCTCGCGGTCAGCGCGTTCGCACCCGAAATCGATCCACGCGTGTTGTCCGCCTTGCCGCCGACCACGAGGTGGGCGTCGGTCGCGCTCGTCAGTACGCCGTCGACGTTGAGCAGGTCGCCGCTGGTGGCGATGTTCAGCGAGCCGGCATTCAGCCGGCCGCCCGAATTGTCGAACTGGCCGACGGTGGCCGTAAAGCCATTGCTGACATTCAGCGTGCCCCCTTGATTGTTGAAGGTCGGCTGGTTGACCGTCATGCTGGCGACGCTCAGGGTGCCGCCCTTGTTATTGATGTTGGCGCTTTGCAGGTCGATGGGGCCGCCTGCATAGATGCGGCCGCCGTCATTGAGAATCACGCCCGCTGCCGTGACGGTCCCGGGCGATGGCGCCACATACGGCGCGGGGGTGACGGTGCCGCCGGTTCCCGCCGTTCCACCTGTGGTGGGCGCGCTCGGGGGGGTGATGCCGCCATCGGTACCGCCACCTGTGCTCGGACCCGTGCCACCACCGGGCTGCGACGGGGTGTCCGGGGCCGGCTCCGGCCCGACCACACCGCCGGCCGTGTTGCTCAGCACCGGTGCCGAGATCGTCAGCCCCGTGCTGCTGGTCTGGCGGAGGGTGCCGCCGCGGTTGTCGATGTTGCCGGCCGTGCTGGCGAGTTCCTGCCGCGCGCCTTCGAGCGTGCCGCCCTTGCCGTCGAGCGAATTCGCCAGGTCGCCCTGCGAAGCGATCTTCAGATTGCCGCCGCTGCTGATGCGGCCGCTGTTGCCCAGACTCGCGGCCGCGAGGTTCACATCGGCCGTGCCCTGGATCGTGCCGATGTTCTCCAGGCGTCCGGCGCTGGTGACCACGAGCTGGCCCGCGCCTGCCAACGCACTGGTGCCCGGTGCAGCCTGGATGGTGCCGGCATTGCGCACGCCGAGGCCGGCTTCGGTGCCCACCAGCACGATTTTTCCGGCATACATGCCGCCGAGGGCGGCCACGTCCAAGGCAAAGGTGGGGGCCGCACCGGTGCCTGTCGTCGGCGTGACCTGGCCGTGGTCGGCGCTGACCGTGTTCGCGCCGGTCACCACCTTCAGTTCGCTGGCCCAGATGCCTGCATTGGCTTCCACGGCACGCGCAAGAATCGCGGCGTAATCCGTCTTGCTCGCATCCAGGCCTGCACCGTTGATCGTGATGGTGCCGCCCCGCACGAGGAAGCTGTCGAGGCCACCGAACGCATTGAGCTGTGGCGTCCCGGTCGTGAGCGTGGCACGGCTGGCGTTGATGAAGCCGGCACCGTCGACGCTGATGCCGGCGGGGTTGGCAATGATGATCTCCGCGCGCTGTCCCGCCACTTCCATGTACCCGCGAAGCTGGCTGGGATTCCCGCCGTTGACTTCGTTCAGGATGATGCGTGCCGGCCCGCCCGCGAGGTAGGGATTGCTTTGAACGATGCCGCCGAGCTGTGTGGCTGCATTGACGCGGCTGTTGTTGAAGATGGCCCCGTTCGGGGCCACGTTGAACTGGTTGTAGACGTTGCGGGACACACCCGCCGCACTCGGGGTCTGCACGTTGATCAACGGGACCCCGTTCGGCGCAACGAGCACCGTGGGGCGCAGGTTGCCGGGAACATTGGGCGCCCCGACGATCTGGGCATGCGCAGACGGGGCCATCAGCATGCCTGCAAGGGCGGCTCCCACGAGCATCGGCGCAAAGGCCGCCGCACCGGCGAACGCGCCGCTTGCAACGGCGGTCGCCTTCGACGATCCCTTGCCGGTGCTCTTCGCGGTCTCCTGAACCACCATGCGCAGCCCACGTTTGGCATTGAAAACGATGCGGTGCAAATGGCGATTCATGTTCTGGTGCTCCCTCTAGGATTGGCTGCCGGGCATCGTTATTTGTGACAGGATGCTTCGGCGGGCCGATTATGGGAGGGGGCCCTCTGGTTCGTGCGGTACTTGTTCACGAATCCTGCAGACTTAAGAATCACCACCGCCGCGTGTAATTCGTGAGCATTACTTTTGAGTGCCCGGCGTTGGATGAGTGCAACGGACCGAACTCGACGAGCGGCGCCAACGGCACGCGCATTCCCTGGCGCCTCGGGAAAAACACCATCCACCGGCACAGCCGTCCGGCGGCGGGAGGCGCCGTTCTCGGGAACCGACATTCACCAGCGCCTGTCCGACCCAGCAGCCGCACGGCCCGTACGAGCCGAGGCAAGCTGCCATCGGCAGCCGTGAGTCAAGTCATTCCGGATGGATGGCACGACGCGATCGGACGGCCGCCGTGCACCCCGGGCGCTTCACCTGCCGAGATGCTCGCGTTCGCGCCGGTGCCCCTCGTGAGCGACCGGACGGTGCGCGCCATGGCCAGGCCATCGACTGCAGCCTGAAGCGCTGGGTGGCAGCTGCGTGACTCCGACGAGCCGGCGCGGCCCCGTCGGCAACGATCAGGTGACATCGACCTGCTGCTGCCGCACCTCTGGCGGCCATCCGCGGCGGCCGCGAGCGCCGACGCGCGCAAGGGATGGCCCGCGTGTGTCAGCTCCCCTGGTTTTTCCGGGGCGAAGCGCTCCCGTCCAGCGGGGCGCAGCGACGTTGCCCCTCTTCATCCCGGACCGCCGTCCTGTGACGCTCATCTCGACGAACGCAACCCTGAAGTCCAACCTGCCGCGTCTCTGTTGAAGGCGCCGGAGTCGGGGAATCCAACAGGGCGAGAAAGCAAGGCATCCGGACCCCGCCCGAAGGCCCCGGAACGCCCCGCTCCACTCAGTTCATTCGGCGCAGGTGCGCGACGGGCAAGTTCGAGTAGCCGTCCGGATCATCGATCCACCGCTGAATCGCTGCGCGCGGCCATCCGCAGGCGCGTCCTCCCAGGTGCACGGGAGGCGGGAACTTGCCGTCGGCGATCCGTCGATACACGGTGGTACGACTCAGCGCGGTGATCCGGATCACATCGGCCATGCGAAAGAACGCAGGGCCGGCCGCCGACTGAAAGTCAACATCGCCGCGGTTGGCATGGTGTTCGATATGCATGACAAATCCTCGAAATGGAGCCCGGCCTTCAAGGCGGCTTGCGTTGGAAGAGGAATGCCTTCCTTGGAGAACTCGGACAGAGAGGGCAGCGCAGCAGCACCAGCCCGCCACACGTCACCAGAAGTCCCCTGCCCTCCCGTCCCGCGGGTGGGGTTTCAGGCAGGGAGTTCGGCGAGCGTGCAATCAAGCCCGCGGGCGGTCAACTGTCACTTCTGACAGGGGTGCGGGACGGCCGATCACCGGACACGCGGCGGAGGCGGCCCGGTGGGCGCGTGCTCCGGCGCACGGCGCTTCTCGGTCCCTCGCCAGCGATCGGCGATCCTCTGCGCATCGGTCTGTACACCTGGCATGCGCGCGACGAAGCGCTCCGCCTGTGCGGCCAGATCACCTTCCCCCTGTCTTCGAAGTGCATCCGCCGTTGCGCGCCAGTCCACCACCACCTCCCGCCGGGTGCTCCGCATCGCCTCCTGGCCAGCATCCAACGCGCCCGGCCCCGAGCGGAGGACCTGGAGCAGGCTCGCCAGCTTGGCGCGCATGAAGGTCGAGGTCTTTGGCGGTCGATGCCTGGACCGGTCGCTCGGCGGCAGTTGCCCGAATGCCCGAAGCGCGCGCAGCCGGTGATGAATCGCATCCCTGTACGGCTTGCGGGTCTGCCCTCGCACCTGGCGCGGTGTGGCATTGGCCGCCACACCTTGCTCCCGCATCAGTGCGGCGAACTGCTCGCGCCACTGGCGCAGCGTGTCCTTTCGGATGTAGAGGCGCTTGCCAGGCTCGAACTCGTGCTCGCACTTGACGACCAGGTGCACATGCGGGTGCGGCTGGTCCGTATGCAGCACCATGGCGTAGCGATATTGCAGCGCGAAGTTCTCGCGCGCAAAGACGCGGGCGGCAGCCCGTATCTTGTCCGGTGGCGTGCCGGCAGGCATGGACAAGACGATGTTGTGCACCAGCTTCGCACGCGTGTCTTTCTGCCCCGGCGCGGGTTTCGGCTTGTACTGGCTTCTGCAAAGCGCCAGCTGCCAGTCGGCCGTGATCTCCTTGGCGGCACCCCGGCCCTGCGGCGCCAGTCCCTCGTCGGTTTCCAGCTGCAGCTTGCCGTGCCGGCCGATGTAGCGCAGATGGGCCTCGACGCCGCCGATGTCCCGTCCGCCGCCGGAGACTTTCACCATCACCTCGGGCGTGCGCCCCACCGTGCGCTGGATCTGGGCGATCTGGTCGGCGCCGAAGCGCAGCGTGCCGCCCGGTCCCCGCCGGCCGTAGCTCACGATGTCGAGCGTCATGTCGCGCGGCGCATCGGCCGCGCCGCGGCCGCTTCGGCCCAAGCGCCCCGTCTGTTCAGGCACGGGCACTCCCGGCGCCGGTCTCCCAGCTGACCAGGTTGCGGCGCACGATGGCGGCCGTGGCTTCGCGGGCCTCGTCGACTTCCCGCCGGACCCGCGCGATCGTTTCACTCAGGTCCGATGCAGGCTGAGACAGAGTGTTCGGCATGCCGAACATTCGGAGCTGCCGCCCCAGCGCGGCCAGTTGGGCGCTGGTCGCTTTGATCTGGTCCAGTTCGTTCGGCGGCAGCACGGCCGCGTCACGCACATGGTTGTGGATCAGCAGGGCGAGGTAGCTGGCTGTCTTCATTCCACGGACACGGGCTCGTCCGGCCGCCAGTGCGCGATCGCCCCTGCGAAGCCGCAGCGTGATGCGATCCACCACGCCAGAGTCGTTTTCGGATTCGCACAGGGGTCGCTGTGCGCCAGAGCCCAGCGAGATGTCGCCGTTGGTCTTGAGGACCTCGTCGACCATCTTCGCAAGCAGGCTCGACGCACTGAGGTGATGCCGCGCGGCCAGCGCGACGAAGCGCGCCCTCGTCTCGGGCGACACCCGGGTTCCAATCACGCGGCTAGGTCGAGAGGACTGGGTCATTGCAACGCCATGGCTGTTAACAATGTCTGACGGCAGTCTATCCTGCCCTCATGGCCGCACAAGGACTTTGCCCTCGGAATTCCAGCGTCGAACTCCCCTCGCCGTTTCACCGCTCCCGGCGCGTTGCGGTCGATCGGCAGTTCGGAGCCGTCCATCGATGTTCGGCATGCCGAACATTGCGGAGGTAGACGGAACGATCCCGCCCTCGTAGCCGCACAAAGACGTTGCCTTCGAAGTTTCGACGTCGTCCTGCGTCCGCTGCGTCCGCTGCGTCCAGGCTACCGAAACCGAAAATTTGTTCCGCTCGCGGAGCAAGCCCGCCCGGCCGCTGCATAAATTTCCTCACGGCTCCATCAAGCGGAAGACCTCAGCTGTTGCTACCGTTCGAGACTTTCTCGGTGTTCGGCATGCCGAACACCGAGAAACAGAACCAGACGGAAGGGTGAATTCGACACGCAGCGAATTCGGGGGGAACCATCGAATGGGTATTCGCGTTGCCCGCGTAGCGCGGCAGGGCTGCCGCGGCCAGCCTACTCTCGCAGCGTGAACACCACCGACAGGTAAGAGACCGGCTGGGTCCGAATGGCCTCGATCCCATGCAGTGCGGTCGCATCGAACAGCAGCGAGTCCCCCGCCCTCACCTCCGCAGTCCTGCCGCCGTAACGGTAGCTGACCTCCCCGGACAGGAAGTACAGGAACTTGAGACCCGGGTGCTGGAAGGTCACGTAGGGATCGGCGCCGGGCAGCAGCGTGACCAGGTACGGCTCGACGAACAGGTTGCCCGACAGCAGGTGACCCAGCAGCTCGTAGCGGTAGTCCGCCACGGCGCCGATGCGATCGACCAAGACACCCTGTCCTGCACGCACATGGCAAAAGTCCGTGCGCCGCGCCTGATCACTGAAGAAGCGGGAGGTCGGCACATGCAGCCCCTGCGCGAGGCGCTCCAAGGTCTCCACCGAAGGCGAGACCAGACCGCGCTCGATGCGCGAGAGCATCGAGGCAGAAATCCCCGAGGTCTTGGCCAGTTCGCCGCCAGACACCTCGGCGGCCATGCGCAGCGCCCTCACCTGCGCCCCAATGCGCGTCGCCGACGGGCTGCGCGCCGCATGCGTCGATCGGCGCGCCTTTGCGGGCAATGCGGACGTGGGGATTCGTACTGGTCGCGCGGTTGGCAACGGTGACGCTTGATAGATAGCCATGACCGGTTTTTCTATGCAGTGTATATGCCGTCGATTCTAGGGCTGCAAAGAAAGATCGTCAGCATGTATGCCCATTGCCGCCAAGAGATCGAACCTGCAGGCTCCAACGCACAGAGAGCCCATTTCGATCGCACTCGGCAAACGTCTCAAAGAACTTCGGATAAAAGCAGATAGATCTCAGACCGAACTCGCCTTCGACTGCGAACTTGATCGGACCTACATATCGCTCATCGAGCGAGGACTAGCGAATCCATCGCTGTGGACTCTTGGCACACTGGCATTCGCGTTAAGAACGACAGTCCCGGATCTATTGCAAGGCAATACGTATGTCGTTGAGCCATCCATGGGTGAGCAAAGCAGAAAGCGTCGAGTGAATCAGGCCTCCCACGAGTCAAAACTCGCCATCGGCAGCAGGCGTTCGCAGCTGCGTTGACGGTTCTCTCGATGGGCAAGTTGGCGATCGATTTGGGGGCGACGCGTATCAAAACCATCCTTTGAGGTATGCCTGGCTTTAATCGCACGCGCATTGCGGTGGGCGTTGGCCCGCACCTCATAGACCAGCCGATAGCTCTCGTGGCCAAGGACAAGGGGCTGGAGTTGTCGTTCGATGCCGTTAAGGCCCCGGGCAAGGTGGCGCTGGACCAGGTTATCGGCGGGATTGCATAGCAGATGCGCATGGATGAGACTTTCTCGGCAGCCGTCGGCCGGTTGGCCGAGCGCCCCTGCTAGGACGGGCAGGACAGATTCCGGGCACCCGCGAACTGATCCCACATCGACTTGACCTTGGTCCAGACCGTCCTGGATCGAAGGATGTCCAGAGGCTCGTGCATCCCAAGTCAACTCGGGAGATGCAATGCCAGGCCCACCGAGGGAGTCGAAGTGAACGCCCTGGACGAAGCCAGCATCGCGAAGTAGGAGCAGGTGACTGACCTGCCCCTTCTGCCGTGCCATTCATAACGAGGAAGTCCGGGTTGCAAGATTAATTGATCTCGGTGGTTGTTGAGCTGGATCGAGCTGCATCGCCAGCGCGCTGGCGATGCAGCTCGGCGAACTTCGACGGAGGCATTCGCTGGCAACTGCTGTGCGGCCTGACCTCGTTGTAGTCCTGGCGCCAGAGCGTGATGGCCGATCGGGCCTGCTGCAGCGTCTCGAACCACTGTTCGTTCAGGCACTCGTCCCTGAACTTGCCGTTGAAGCTCTCGATGTAGCCGTTCTGCATGGGCCGTCCCGGCTCGATCAGGATGTGACGGATGCCGTGGGCCTACGAAGACATCTGGTTCGACGAGAAGCTCTTGCGACTCGACGGCGAATAGCAGCGCGGCGTACTCACACAGCTATGGCACAGTTCGGCCAATACCGGAACTTCGTCGCTGCCGCACAACGGTCGCAATCTGTATTCCTTGTGAGCGCGTGCGTACTAACGGAGGGTCCCTCAACAATCGTGCAGAAGCTGCTTTCGGGCGAGGGCGGCGAGGCCCTTCATCTGGCTTTTAAATCATCATGTCGCGAGGGGAAACCTGGCCTATGAATCTCAAGCCCAAATTCCAGCTCGGCCTGTTCTACAAAGTCCGAAATGGCCGCGAGGACAAGCTCGGCGGACTGGCTTTCGGTTTCCCTGCCGAGCGTTGGCCCACATGTTTCGTATGCGGTCGTCCGCAAAACTTCATAGGCCAATTTCACCACTCGGATGTTCTCAATATGGGTCAGGAGGGGCGCGCGCTCTACCTATTCCAATGTCCGGACGGGGCTTTGTGCGGGGATTGGGACTATCTTTCTGGCGCGAACGCGGCGGTGATCCTGAATAGGGATGAGCAGACCGACGTCAGCGCGCCATCGCCGGAGGGCGCAGAAGTGGAGCCCGAAGCCATCATTGTTGGGTGGGATGCTACTGAGCCCTCGCCGTGGGACTCTTACCTGGGCGCCCTGCCTTCGTATGGGCCGAATCACCAAGAAGGTTCGGAACCACCTGGTCGATTCTTGGTTCAGTTGGTCGGAACGGTGGCGCCCGAGGGACCTCCTCCATCCCCCGTCGAAACAGGGGCAGAGCATCTGCACTACTGGGGCGGGGAGTTCGGTCAGGACCACATGAGGGCAGAGGCACCGCCGAACGAGAGACGCCACTACGGCGCATGGTCAAGAGGTCAGGTGGACCTTCCCGGAAGGCCATCGCAAGTTTTGGTGCGGGAGACCGGTGAATGGTTCTTCGAGTGGGCGAATTTCGGAGGCGGTACGGCCTATGTATTCGTCGACGATGAGGCCAAGAAGGCGTTCATGTTCAGCGAACGCTAGCGTTCAGTGAGCATCCCAGCAACCTACGCAATCGGCCAAGACCCGTCATTCGGCGAGCACCACAATTTGCCGATTTGCAGTCGTTCGCCCCTCTCCCCAAAAGTACCGATGCCACTTCAGTTCTTCGACGCATCCCTGGTCTGCCCCACCTCGAAGCGCGAGCTCGATGAGATGAGGGAAATGGTTCGCGCCGATTCTCCTTCCTTCGAGTTCGACCCTGCCTACCTGCAGGTCGTCTAGGAGTTCAACGGTGGCAGGCCCTCAACGAGATACTTTCACACGCGCAATGGTCAGCTTGCTCCACCGATAGAACGCTTCCTCCACTACACGGCCGGTCATGACCTTAAGGACCATCAGCTCGGATTCTTAAACGCCAATGTCTTCTGGTCCGCTCTGGAAAATCGTCTCGGGACGCTTCTGCCGTTTGCCGTGCTGGCAAACAACGATGCGCTTTGCTTCGACTGCGGCTCGGGCGAGTCGCCGGTCGTCCTCTGGAGCAACGAGCGGTCCGTAGAAGACGAGCCGTCATACGAGCATGTAGCGGATTCGTTCGACGACTTCTGCGCAGCACTCTCGTCCGTGGCCGCCGAGTGACCGCGATGCGCCGGACTCGGCGACCTTGGAGCGGCGCCGAAGCGCCCTCCCAACCGGCTACAGTCGGCCAAGACCAGACACCCACGATGACCAGTCACCTGCCTACTGCCTACCGAGCATTCATCAACGCGAACGGCGTGTTCGAGGGCTTCGTCGTCATGGGTGACGAGGAGCAGTACATCATCCTTTGGGGCGAGGACGAGGTGACTACGGCCAACGTTGAAATGGAAGTTGGCGCATACGCTCCGGGCTTCGTGGCGTTCGCCGGGAACGGTGGTGGTGATATCTACGCCTTTGACGAGGCCGGCGCCGTCTTCATGCTGCCTATGATTGGAATGGCACCAGACGTTGCCATCAAAGTAGCTGATGACTTTCCCGGGCTTGCCCGAGGCTTCCAGCGTGAGGCTGCCCTCGGCACCTGACGCTTGCCCCACCGGCGGCAGTCGGCCAACAGCAGTCCTTCGAACTCAACTCAGGATTCGCGGCGCTACGCGCCCGGAGTATCACCATTGCTTATGTTCAAGCGCGGCCTAAACCTGTTTCGCCCTGCTGCTGCACCTTCCCAGCAGACCGACACCGTTGCTCCAGCAAATCCGTCAGAACCGAGCCTCCCGCTCTCGCTGGACGCCCTGTATGCGACCATGGCACCCTACCACCGCGAAAAGCGTTGGATGGACCTGTTTTTCGAGTTCCTTGTTCTCGACGTGATTGGTCAGCTCCCGGCTGCGACTCAGGAATCAATCGACGCACTCGTAGTCAAGCATCCGGTCTTCTTTGCCGACACTAGAGGTGACTGGCGGACAGGGACCAGGAAGGCGCTTCAGTTGTCCGTGACCATCGACATTGCGATTCTTGACCTCTGGTTTGGTAAGAGCGCGGAGGCAAGCGCAGAAGGCTGGCTCTACCACCCGTGGAGCTTTGCCAGGGACTTTCACCAGCAATTTGTGGCAGACGGCAGCCGCGTAGATGTCTGGGAAGGCGACAGCTTCGAGCTCGCGAAGGCGCGGATAGCCGCGGCGCAGGCCGCTCCGCGGCACTAAAACGGCCAAGGGCTACCGTCGGCTGTCGGCGGCCACAAGGAAGCGGTTGACCACTGCATTCGAAGCGCGTGCGCACTGACCTCGGGTCCGGCAACAATCGGCTAAGACCAGACGGTCGTCAACGACCACAGATTCACCCGTAAGCGGACGCTCGGAAAGTTTCTCGGCATGGAGATTCCTGAATCCAACAATGTGTATGGGCTCATCGATTGCGGCGGCCGCATGAAGGAGTTCGCCGCGGCCTTGCAGCGCATTCGTGGCGCTGAGGTTCGGCTAAAGATCTCCGAGTTCGACGGAGCGCAGAGCATTCGCATGGACACCCCCGGTTCGTCATTCCATGCGTACAAGAGCCTCGATAGCGAGTTTCTCTTCAATGGATCGGTGGCCGGAGAGGCTGAATCCACATGCCAGTTCACAAGGGAGCTGTACAACGTCTTGCATGAGGCGGGGTTTCGCGCTCGTTTCGACGTCTATGACGAGGACGGCGCGACCCTGGCTACGATTGGCGAAGACTTCAGTCCGGCCTCGTAGGCGGGGCACGGCCTCGGCCAAAACCCGACGTTCGGCAACAAGCCACACCACAGAGAGATTTGGGCATGACCACAGACGCTGATATTGCGAGGCGCGCCCTCGACTTCCAAGCTCGCGCGAAGGATTTTCCACTTGTGAGCTTGCCAAGCTATCGGGCGTGGTCAGAGCGCAAGCTTCAGGAAGGAATTTCTGAGGCCCTCATTGCGCATCTCGATGCCATGAGCATGCATCTTCTGCCCGAAGAAGTTCGGGGTGTGACCGAAGACATATTTGAGGAACTCTTAGCCGATTTGCGTGATGCTACAGGGGACACTTGACTCTTGTCGGCCAGAACCGGTCCTTCACCGCGCGGTCAAATCCGGTCCCGTGGGGCCCTAGGTTAACGAGCAAGGTTTCCTGTTTCTAGCAAGGGAAGTGCTATGGATTTCGAGTCGCTGCTTGGGCGTCAGTTGAAAGACGACGAGGTTGTCGAAGTGTTGGAGGTGCGGGACATGCAAGTCGTCTACGACTTCGACCGAACACACGAGAACCTTGAGGATGTTTATTGGGC
>NZ_JACVBS010000099.1:0-255 GCF_014852545.1 Variovorax sp. VRV01 | reverse complement strand
CAGACGCTCATTAGGTAACAAGAAATGGAAAACACACTTCATCCGCTCGTACAGTTTGGTTTGCCACCACTCTGGTTGACCGTTTTCTTCTTTGTCACACGTTTCATCAAAGATCGGTTGCCAGCAGAGCGTCTGTCGGGCTGGCGCTGGTTTTCGATTGGCGGCTACATCGTGACCTTCGGAATGACAGTAGCGTTTTATTTCGCTCTCATTCGGCTTGGTGCTGCTATCGCGATGATTGGAATGATCGTTGCA
>NZ_JACVBS010000098.1:0-255 GCF_014852545.1 Variovorax sp. VRV01 | reverse complement strand
AGCTGCGCGGCGGCAAGGAACTGCCCCTGAAGGCCATCGTCGACGACGGCATCGCCCTGGGCGGCTGCGAGTCGATCCAGACCGTCTTCGTCTACGAGCGCACCCCCAGCGCCTGGCGCCGCGTCGAAGGCCGCGACAAGACCTTCGCCGAGGCGCTGGCCGGCCAGAGCACCGAGTGCGCCCCCGTCCCCGTGAACGCCGAGCACCCCCTCTTCATCCTCTACACCTCCGGCTCCACCGGCAAGCCCAAGGGCG
>NZ_JACVBS010000097.1:0-255 GCF_014852545.1 Variovorax sp. VRV01 | reverse complement strand
CGGCAGCGTTTCGTCCAGCAGCTTGCGCGCCGTCTCCACGCCCGCCACCGGCAGCAGCTTCGGGTCGAGCAGGCCCACCTGCACCAGCACGCTGGCCTGGTCCCAGTAGATGTGCTCGTGGTAGAGCTTGTCGCCGCGGAACTTGACCACCGCCAGCAGCGGAATCTCCACGCGCCGGCCGGTCGGCGCCACGCCCGGCAGCATCCACGGAATCTCGGTGGTGTGCGTGAAGCTGAAGAGCAGCTCGTCCACCAC
>NZ_JACVBS010000096.1:0-255 GCF_014852545.1 Variovorax sp. VRV01 | reverse complement strand
GCGTGGTGCCCGTCGCAGGCCACGACAGCATGCTCATGAACCTGAGCGGCGCGCACGGCCCGTTCTTCACGCGCAACCTGCTGATCCTGACCGACAGCGCGGGCCACACCGGCGTGGGCGAAGTGCCAGGCGGCGAGAAGATCCGCCAGACCCTCGAAGATGCGCGCGGCCTCATCGTGGGCCAGCCCATCGGCCGCCACAACGCCGTGCTCAACAGCCTGCGCAGCGCCTTTGCCAACCGCGACAGCGCAGGCC
>NZ_JACVBS010000095.1:0-255 GCF_014852545.1 Variovorax sp. VRV01 | reverse complement strand
AACGTCCAGGCGGCGGTCGACGCCAGGCACCACCTGATCGTGGCGCACGAGGTCACCAACGAGGGCAACGACCGCGCGCAGCTCAGCAACATGGCCAAGGCAGCACGCGAGGCGATGGGCAAGACCAGGCTGCAGGCGCTCGCCGACCGCGGCTACTTTAATGGCATGGAGCTCAAGACCTGCGAGGAGGTGGGCATCACGACCTACGTGCCCAAGCCGATGACCTCGAACGCCAAGGCCGAGGGTCGCTTCGAC
>NZ_JACVBS010000094.1:0-255 GCF_014852545.1 Variovorax sp. VRV01 | reverse complement strand
TGGCCTTGGCGATGTCGATGCCTACGTAGACAGGTTCACTCATGACAGTTCTCCGGCTCCCAGCCTTATGAATACGAAATGTGTTCGATCAACCATTCGGGATGCAGCAGAACAAAGAGACCACCACTGCGCGCCCTGTGCTGTAGGTCGAGCTCGGGCTCGCAGGAGACCCAGGCTGCGCGGTGGCGAGTCAACCCGTTCACTGATCGACGTGCTTTGCAGCACCTCGAGCAATGAAGTTTGAACTATTCGAAA
>NZ_JACVBS010000093.1:0-255 GCF_014852545.1 Variovorax sp. VRV01 | reverse complement strand
ACGAGGTCACCAACGAGGGCAACGACCGCGCGCAGCTCAGCAACATGGCCAAGGCAGCACGCGAGGCGATGGGCAAGACCAGGCTGCAGGCGCTCGCCGACCGCGGCTACTTTAATGGCATGGAGCTAAAGACCTGCGAGGAGGTGGGCATCACGACCTACGTGCCCAAGCCGATGACCTCGAACGCCAAGGCCGAGGGTCGCTTCGACAAGAGCGACTTCATCTACGTCGCGAAGGCCGACGAATATCAGTGCC
>NZ_JACVBS010000092.1:0-261 GCF_014852545.1 Variovorax sp. VRV01 | reverse complement strand
GCTACAAGGAACTGCTCGCGCGCGTGAGCCAGTTCGCCAACGCCCTGAAGGCCGCCGGCATCGAGAAGGGCGACCGCGTCATCATCTACATGCCCATGACCATCGAGGGCGTGGTCGCCATGCAGGCGTGCGCCCGCATCGGCGCCACCCACAGCGTCGTGTTCGGCGGCTTCTCCGCCAAGGCCCTGCAGGAGCGCATCATCGACGCCGGCGCCGTGGCCGTCATCACCGCCAACTACCAGCTGCGCGGCGGCAAGGAAC
>NZ_JACVBS010000091.1:0-263 GCF_014852545.1 Variovorax sp. VRV01 | reverse complement strand
CCTGCGCAATGATCAGCGAGCGCGCCAGCTGCCAGCCGGCCACGAGGTTGCCCGCGAGCATCAGGTAGGGCACGCTGCCCGCGAACACCGCGTTGGGCGAGGCCTTGGTCTGGCCCGCCACGAAATCGACCACCTGCACAAAAGCCTCGCGCGCGGCCTTCAGGCGCTTGAGCACCGCCGCCGCGGCCGCGCTGCTGTCGCTCTTGGCAAGCTCGGCTTCGGTCTTCTCGATCTGCGCCGCAATGGCCCTGGCGGTCTGGCCG
>NZ_JACVBS010000090.1:0-264 GCF_014852545.1 Variovorax sp. VRV01 | reverse complement strand
ATTTGAACCGCATGCCGCTTAGGGCAAAGCTCGGCCACAACCAGACGCTCGCCGCCCGGACCGGATTGAGTTGCGACTTGCAATCTGGCATCCCGGAGCCGTGAATAAATTCACGAACACGCAGGCATTTGTGCAACAAAAGACCCTGGCGGCTCACCGATGGCAGACATTTGACGGCATGCGCAAGGAAGACTCCAGCGACCCTTGGTTGAATCAATCTCGCACGCCATTGACGGCTTGGGAGAAGGCGCTGCGGCCGTTGGG